>CACJZM010000029.1 GCA_902597895.1 uncultured Pelagibacteraceae bacterium | reverse complement strand
TAAACCCGTTTCTTTCAAATCGATCATTTTCATATAATTAATTTTTTCTTCTTCATTTAATTCATTTATTTGATTTTCAATATCCGCAGATACTATTATTGTATTTGTTTCACCAAATTTACTTATAAATTCCTTAGTATATTTATTACCATTTTTAATACTTTTCTCATCAACATTACAAACATATAAGCCTGGTTTTGTTGAAAGTAGTCCAACTTGATTTATTTCTTTTTTTGAGAATTTTTGAAATAGTAATTCAAATTTAATATCATCATTTATACATTTTAGAGCAGTTTCTAAAATATTAATTTCGTTTTCTGTGGAATTTTTCTTATTTTTTTTATCTAACCTTTTTTGAATAGACTCTAGATCAGCAAGTCTCATTTCTGTTTCAATTATTTCAAGATCTCTTACAGGATCAACATTTGGATTTACATTTTGTATATCATCAGAATCAAAGCATCTTATCATGTGTATAATTGCGTCTACTTCTCTTATATGAGATAAAAATTTATTACCCAAACCTTCACCTTTTGATGCACCCTTTACAAGACCAGCAATATCTACAAAAGAAATAGTAGTATTAATTTTTTTTTTAGAATTTGATATTAAAACTAAATTTTCTAATCTCTCATCAGGAACTGGAACTATTCCAATATTAGGATCTATCGTACAAAAAGGAAAATTTTCTGCTTGAGCTTTAGTTGAATTTGTTAAGGCATTAAACAAAGTAGATTTTCCTACGTTAGGCAAGCCAACAATACCACATTTAAATCCCATTTATTTATTGTTAACAGTACTTGAAAAAAGATCTAATTTTTTATCTATAAGAATAGGAATTGATTCAATAATATTCATTGTAATTTGACCCAATTGAATTTTTTCATCTTCATTAAAATTATTTAAAACATAATCGGAAACAGGAATTTTTTTATCTGGTTTTCCTATTCCAACTCTAACTCTTGAATATTCTTTGCCAATAAACTTATCTATTGACTCAATACCATTATGACCTGCGCTTGAACCACCAAATTTTGCTTTTATCTTTCCAAAATCAACATCTAAATCATCATGGAAAACAATTACATCATCAATATCTATTTTAAAATATTCCATAAGTTCTCTTATACATATCCCTGAGTTATTCATAAATGTAAGTGGTTTTATTGCATATACTTTTTTGTTAGCAATGTTTCCTGTAGTTAGAAGACCTTTAAACTTTGGTTTTTGTTTTGATAATCCAAATTTTTGATTTATTGCATCAATAATTTTAAAACCAACATTATGTCTATTGTCGTTACTATCAGGTGTTGGATTTCCAAGGCCGACTAATAAAATCATGATTTCTGTAAGTTATGGAATTTTTTCAATTTGAATTATTTTTTATCACTAGAGGCTTTTTCCTCTTTTTTAGGTTCCTCTTTACCTTTTTTGTCGTCTGCAGCTTTTTCATCACCTTCAGCTGGTTTAGCCTCTGCTCCCTCTGCTCCCTCTACTCCCTCTACTCCCTCTGCTCCTTCTGCCTCTGCTGGTTTTTCTGGTTCTTTAAATACAGTTGGAGCCGCAACAGTTGCAATTACAAAATCCCTTCCCTGTATAGTTGGATTTACATCTTCAGGAAGTTTAATTGATGATATTTTTATACTTGTTCCTATTTCAAGACCATCTAAGTCAACTACAAGTTCGTCAGGTATAGTTTCAGAAGGGCATTTAAGTTCAACACTTCTTCTTACTATGTTTAAAACACCACCTCTTTTAAGACCTGGAGATTTTTCATTGTTTATAAATTTTACAGGAATCTCAATTATAACTTTAGCTCCTTTTACAATTCTTAAAAAATCAATGTGTATAGGATTGTCTGATATTGGATCATAATTAACGTCTCTGGGAAGAACATTTATTTGTTTGCCGTCAATGTTTATAGTTATAATTTTTGATAAAAAATTTTCTTGATCTATTAAAAATTGTACTTGTTTTTTTGATAAAGAAATTTTTTGATTTTCCTCTTTACCCCCATAAATTATTGCTGGAACCTGTTCATTTTTTCTTAATGAATTAAGTTGACCTTTTGAGGTTGTGTTTCTAATTGATGCTTCTAAAGAATTCATAAAATGGGGGTTTTAACTTATGAAAGTAAAATTTACAAGTAATTTATTTAAATAAATCTGAAACAGAGGTAGAGTTAGAAATTCGTTTAATAGCCTCTCCAAGTAAATTAGCAATTGATAATACCTCTATATTTTTAGCTTTTTTTACCTTATCTGAATTATCAATCGTATCAGTAATTACCAACTTTTTTATTTTCGATTTTTTTATTTTTTCTACAGCTTCTCCACTTAAAACTCCGTGAGTTATATAGACGTGAACTTCTTTAGCACCTCTATTAATGAGTGCATGTGCAGCATTTACAATTGTTCCACCAGAGTCAATTATATCGTCAA
>CACJZM010000028.1 GCA_902597895.1 uncultured Pelagibacteraceae bacterium | reverse complement strand
AACCAGTGCTTAATGCTTTGCCTCTAGATTTAGTAAAATACCTAGAGATAGTGGTAGTAGCTGTGTGGGACATCATTCCCTGACCAGAAAATCTCATTAGAAATATTGAGATAAATAATAGCGCTATTGAATTTATTTTTGAAAAAAAGAAACAAGAAAATGATAGTAAGATTATTACAAAGAAAGCAAATCTAGAAATATTAATATCATCAATCTTTTTTCCAACCCAAATTAGTAATAAACTACTTAGTAGTGTGGCAGATGCATATATTGTGCCAAATTGTCCATGAGTAATAGATAATTCATTTCTAATACTAGAATTAAATAATCCTAAAAAAAACTCTGTCCAAAGCTTGAAAAAAATGTAAAGATAAATCCAAATATAATTACTTTAAAACTTAAACTTTTAAACATAAAAAATAATGACTTGTAATGTTGCTTTCATAGGTCTTGGTGTAATGGGTTACCCAATGGCTGGTTATATATCAAAAGGCGGTCACAATGTAACTGTTTTTAATCGAACTAAATCAAAAGCAGAAAAATGGATCAGCGAATACAAAGGTAATATGGCTGATACACCAGCTAAAGCTGCTGCAGGTGCTGAATATATATTCACATGCGTTGGAAACGATAATGACTTAAGAGAAGTTACTTTTGGGGATAGTGGAATTTTTAAAACAATTAAAAAAGGTTCTGTTTATATAGATAACACTACAGCTTCAGCAACTATAGCAAGAGAGATTTATGATTATGCAAAAAAAAATGGTTTTGGCGCATTAGACGCTCCAGTATCAGGAGGTCAAGCAGGTGCAGAAAATGGAGCACTCACTGTAATGGTTGGTGGAGATCAGGCAGACTTTGATAAAGCTAAAGATAAAATTAATTGTTATAGCAAAAAAATGAAATTACTAGGTCCAACAGGTAGTGGCCAGTTAGCAAAAATGGTCAATCAAATTTGTATTGGTGGACTAGTTCAAGCTTTATCTGAAGGGATTAATTTTGGAATTAAAGCAGGGTTGAAGATGGAAGATGTAATTGAGGTAATTTCTAAAGGTGCTGCTCAATCATGGCAAATGGAAAATAGATATAAAACGATGATTGATGATAAATTTGAATTTGGATTTGCAGTTGATTGGATGAGAAAAGATTTAAAGATTGCTATGGATGAAGCTAAAAATAATGGTTCATTGTTACCTATAACTGAACTTGTAGATAAATATTATGGTGAGGTTCAAGAAATGGGCGGTAACCGTTGGGATACATCAAGTTTAATAAGAAGATTTAGAAAGTAATATTGTATGCAACCGGCATACTACGATAATTTAGAAGAAATTCAAAATAAGTACTGGTCTATGCTTGATGATGCTGTGACCAACAGAGGATCACAATTTCGAATTCCTGTATTTATTTGTGCTCATCAAGATGAAGTTGATGGGAGAATTGTTGTTTTACGTAAATCAGATAGAGAAAATAGTGTATTACAATTCCATACTGATCTTAGATCACCCAAAGTTGAAATTATAAAAAAAAATAACAAAGCTTCTTTACTTTTCTATGATAAAGAAGAAAAAATCCAACTAAGGGTTAAAGTTGAATGTGAAATAAATAATCAAAATTCTATTACAGAGGAATCTTGGAAAAAAACTCAACATATAAGTAGACGTTGCTATTTAACAGATAGTCCTCCTGGAACTTCATCAGAAAATCCTACATCTGGAATGATATCTCAACTAGAGGATTTTGATTATACAATGGAACAAAGTGAAGAAGGATATAAAAATTTTACTGTTATTAAATGTAAAATTAAATCTATTGAATGGTTATATCTTGCAGCTAAAGGACATCGAAGAGCTAAGTTTGATTTAGAAAATGCAAAGGATACTTGGTTAATTCCATAGATGATTACTGGATATACATTCACAGCATTTTTAAAACAAAAATATTTTTTTTATTTAGATATTTTTTTATCATTAAGTTTAGTCATTGCTTTGCCAGCAGAAAATGTATAATCATTATCATCCATTAATTTTCCAGCTCCATCATAAAGTTTCCAATTGAATTTGACTTTATCTTTTTGTTTTTTTCCTAGTTTTAAAATAGTCAATTCAATTTTTCTTGTCTTTCCTCCAGAAGATCCGTTAAATGTTCTTTTTTCACCTTCTTTCCAAACTCCTAAAGGAAATTTACATCCATTTATAATTATTCTTCCACCACGTCTACTATCCCAAACTCTTCCAATACATTGTCCATCATTAGTAACAGTAAATAATTGCGTTTTTACTCCACTTTGGCCTCTTCTCGTTCTTTTATAAACCTTTACAATTTTTCCAGTTTGAGGATTTTTCCAATTTTCAGGTCCTACTATTTTTTTTCTTTTCTTTTCTCCAAATACCAAATTAGCTTTTGTAAATTTAATTTCAGTATCATCACGAATTTCACCACCAGTGAATAATTCAAGTGGTATAAATCTTTCTGAGGCCAAAGATAAATTCGTAATTA
>CACJZM010000027.1 GCA_902597895.1 uncultured Pelagibacteraceae bacterium | reverse complement strand
ATGCAATTGAAATTCACGAATTAGGTTTTTTAGGTATATTTTTTTGTACATTATTGTCTACTTTTTTGCATTTTTTTTTGCCATTAAACCAATTTTTAAATTTAATGATTGCAATAATTTTAATATTGCACTTTTTTTTTACATACACATTTAAAAAAGAAAATTTTAAAATTTCATACAGTAAATTATTATATTTATTTCCTTTTTTAATCGTTGTCATAATGAGTATAAAGTATAAACCCAATGAGGACTATGGATTTTATCATCTCCCATATATAATAAATCTGGTAAATGAAAAAATAATTTTTGGACTGGCGAATTTACAGGCTCAATATGCATGGAATTCTACTTGGTTAAATTTTTCCTCAATTTTTTATCTTCCATTAATTGAGTTAAAAGGTACTCAACTTAGCAACTCGGTTTTATTTTTTTTTATTATTTTATTTTTCTTTAAAAATAATTTTTATGAAAATAAAAATGGTAAATTATCTTTTTATTTAATATTATTTTTTTCATTTTATTTAATAATAAAGTTTTCAAGAATTTCCGAACATGGATTTGATTTGCCTGCTAATTTTTTTTTAGTCTTAAGTTTTTATTATTTGGCAAGATTATATGAAACAGATGATTCCACACTGGTTTTAAAAAATTTTATATTTTTATTAATTTTTTCCACATTCTCAATATCAATAAAATTGTCAACTTTTGTTGCACCATTTCTTGTTGCAATTGGATTTTATAAGTTTTTAAAATGCAAGATAAGTTTTAGAAAAATTACAATACCATTTTTTTTATCTTTTATTTTTTTTATTTCATGGATATCTCAACAATTTATATATTCTTCATGTTTAGTCCCATTTTATGAAATAACGTGTTTAAAATTTACAGCTTGGTTTCAACCAGGATTATCAGATGCGCTTACCCAAGTTACAGGAGCTGTAAATAAATCTTACAATGAATATTCTGGTAATTTATCTAAGGAGGAATATCTTGATAATTTTAATTGGGTTACAACTTGGTTTAATCGAAATAAAATTCAATTTTTAGAACACTTAGCGGCATTGTTAATACCTGTTTTTCTTTTATTATTAATAAATTTTAAAAAATTAAAATTTAAAAAGTTTAAAAAAGTAAATTATCAAAAGATTGTAAATATTTATTTGTTAATTTTTTGTGTAGCTTTTTTAGGTTTAGTAATATGGTTTTTAAAGTCGCCCGTAATTAGATTTGGAATTCCATATTTATTCTTATTTAATTTTCTGATACTTTTTTTAATATTTAAATTTTTTTTTCAAGACCAAAACTTGATAGGTATTACTTTTATAATTTCTATATGTATTTTCTTTAATATTTCAAAAAACCTTTTGAGAATAAACAATACAGAATTTTATGGGTCATATTTTCCGAAAATTTTAGAAATTAATTATTCTAAAAAAGAGGTTAATGATTTTATAATTAATTTTCCAGATCCAGAGATAATTTCAAGTCAATCTAGATTATGCTGGTCAATTCCTTATATTTGTCATATAGGGAAAGGCGATAATATTGAAATTTATAAAAAAAATAATTATTTGATGGTGATAAATAAAAATGAGTAAATATTTAATTGTAGGCGCAGGTGGTTTCATTGGTGGTCATTTAGTAAAAAGGCTGATTAACGAGGGAAACCAAGTAAGGGCAGTAGATGTAAAACCATTTGATCTATGGTTCCAAAAATTTGATAAAGCAGAAAACTTTTCTCTAAATATGCAAGAATTTGAAAATTGTCTTAAAATGACAAAAGGTTATGAATATGTGCTCAATCTTGCATGTAATATGGGAGGAATAGGATTTATTGAAAATAATAAAACTGATTGTATGCTTTCAGTACTAATCAATACAAACTTATTAAGAGCTTGCAAACAAAATGATATTCAAAGGTATTTTTTTTCTTCAAGTGCATGTGCATATAATAAAGATCTACAAACAGATCCAAACATAGATGGTCTCAAAGAGGAAGATGCCTATCCAGCAATGCCTGAAGATGGATACGGATGGGAAAAACTATTTAGTGAAAGAATGTGTCGTCACTTTAAAGAAGATTATGGTTTAGAAACTAGGGTAGCTAGGTTTCATAATATATATGGTCCACTTGGAACGTTCGACGGGGGGAGAGAAAAGGCTCCTGCTGCGATGTGTAGAAAAATTATTGAAGCAAAATTAAAAAAAATTAATAAAATTGATGTTTGGGGAGATGGAAAACAAACAAGAAGTTTTTTATATATTGAAGATTGTATTGATGCAGTTTTAAAACTTTTTAATTCAAATTTTTCAGATCCAATTAATATTGGAAGTGATGAAAAAGTTTCTATTAATCAATTAATTGAAATAGTTGAGGATATTGCAAAAATTAAATTAGAAAAAAATTATCAATTAGAAAAACCTCAGGGAGTAAAAGGGAGATCAAGTAACAATGATTTAATAAAAGAGGTTTTAAAATGGGATTATAAATTTTCTCTTAAAAGTGGTATTGAACAGACATATAATTGGATTGAAAATATATATTTAAACCAAAAAAATTTAGAAAATTCTAGATT
>CACJZM010000026.1 GCA_902597895.1 uncultured Pelagibacteraceae bacterium | reverse complement strand
ATAATTTAATTAGTAAAAAAAATATAAATGGAGATGAAAAATATTATGATACTGTTTCAAATTCTTCATACTCAAATTATAAATGCAAATTTGAAAATATGATTAATTATTTTTTATTAAAAGCTTGTTTGCTAAACAATAAAAGTTTAGATACAAAATATAAAATAGCATTAATAGGTAATTCTCATGCTCAAATGTATGCACCTTCAATAACACCTCATCTTAAAGAAAAATCTTTACAAGCTTTATTGATATCAAACACTGGGTGTCTTCCAACTTTAACTGTTAATTTAAGTAAAAGTTGTATGATAAGAGCAAAAGAACATTTTGAAAAGTATGCAATTGATAAAAATATTGAAATTATTATTTTAGCAACTACATGGTCGCATGATAAAATTTTTGATGGTGAAAAGTATATAAATAATGATCCGTTAATTATAAGTAAATCTTTAATTGATATAATTAATAAATTAAAAAATAAAAATAAAAAAGTTTTTTTAATTGGTCCTATACAAAGACCAAACTATATGTTTCCTCAAAATTTATCACGTTTAATCAAGTTTAATCATATAGAAGAAAATCAAATTGAATCTTATTTAAGAATAAACAGAACCATCTACAACAATAATTATAGCAAAAGTATTAAGTTATTAAAAAGTGAATTAAATAATAATTTTATAGATGTAAGTGAAATTTTATGTAACGAAAAATTCTGTTTTTTTGCAGATGAAAACGGCTCATATTTTGCTGATGATGGTCACTTAAGCAAGTACGGAGCAAGTTTAGTTGAGAATAAATTTGAAATTGTGTTTAAATAATTTTAAGATAAATGCTCAATTAAATAATTAAAATTTGAAAATTTATGACTAAAATATTCTGTGATATTGCTGATTTAAATCAGATCAAAAAATTTAATAAAAAAAAAATAGTTAAAGGTTTTACTACAAATCCAAGTTTAATGAGAAAGGCAGGTGCTAAAAATTATATAAATTATTGCAAAAGAATCTTAAAAGTAACTAATAAACCTATTTCATTTGAAGTATTTGCGGATGATAAAAAAAATATAATTAAACAAGCATTGGAAATAAAAAGCTTGGGCCATCAAATATACGTCAAAATTCCTGTAACGAACTCTAAAGGAGTTTTTCTAGGGGATGTAATTAAAAAATTAAATAAAAAAAAAATAAAACTTAATATAACTGCAGTTTATACCTCAAAGCAAACGAGGAAAATTTTAAATAATTTGGATAAGAAAACTAAAGCTATTATCTCTATTTTTGCTGGCAGGATGGCTGATGCAGGGAAAGATCCGATTCCAGAAATAAAAAACAGCATAAAGATTGCAAGCAAATTTAAAAATGTTGAAATTTTATGGGCAAGTACTCGAGAACCTTATAATTACACTCAAGCTATGCAAATTGGCTGTCAAATTATTACCTCACCCCCTTCAATAATAGAAAAGATAGAAACATTTGGAAAAAGTTTTAACAATCTGACAATTGATACTGTTAAAACATTTTTAGTTGATAGTAGAAAATCAAAAATTAAAATAGGAAAAAAACTAAAGAAAATTATAAATCAAATCACTAATACAGACTTAAGATTAAAACTAAAATTCCTAAAAAAAAAAACAAATATTAATTTCTATCCAGATAATTTCAGCAAAACTGGATTTAAAAGTATCTATACAAGGTTAATTTTTTTTTTATTGATGATGGAAAGATTTTATAAAGAAATTAGAATCAAATATAGAATGATTTTTAATACAAAATTCGAATACGATAAAATTAAAATTATAAACATCATTCCAAGATCGGGTAGTACCTTTTTAATGAATTTAATTTATTCAGAGAGAGAATTGTCTAATGGTAGCGGAGATGGTGTTCCAAAATATATTTCAGGGGTAGACGAATTTGTATTTAATGTATTGGAAAATAAAAGAAGAATACCATTTCAATTATTTGAAATTTGTTATCTCGATCTGACTTTCCATGATTATAGGAAATATAATCAAGATGTTAGGGCTTATGATTATAATAATTTTTATTTTTCAGGCTATCCAACTCCAAAAAATGACTTGATACCTCACCAAGAAAATTTGAAGCAAATTTACTTAGTAAGAGAGCCTATATCTCAATGTATTTCATATTTAAAACATATGTTAAACTTTGATAAATTTGTGACATTAGAGAATAAAAACTTTGAAAGTGAATATATCTTCAAAAAATTAAAAATAGTTTGTGAAAATTACAAATCATTCATTAACCACGTTTATGAGAAAAGATATCAGGAAAATATAATGATTATTACATATGAGTCCCTCGTAAATGATACAAAATTAACACTTAAAAAAATATATAATTTTTTCCAAGTTGAATTTAATGAGCAATTTTTAGAAAAATCAATAAATATTAACTCAAAACAAAATACTTTAAAAATGTTATATAAAAACAAAAAAGTATCTAATCGAATTTCTAACTATCAATTTGAAAAAGATTTTGAAGTCTCTTTGATAAAGATGATTAAAGAATCTCTAAAATATGAACTTATAAAGTACGATGAATTTATAAGATGAAAAAAATTTTAGGGATCTTGGTTCTGGGTTTGTTGAAATCTTGTCTTATAAATTGTAGGAAAACTTGTAATAGACTTGTACCTAGAG
>CACJZM010000025.1 GCA_902597895.1 uncultured Pelagibacteraceae bacterium | reverse complement strand
TTACCTATTAAAAAATTGATTTAGAGTATTTTTTCCAGTTATCTTGATAATGTTTGGTATTTTCAGTAATAGCTTTTTTTTCTTCTTCAGTAACTTCTCTTACAACTTTTCCTGGGGAACCAATCACTAAAGAGTTGTCTGGAATTTCTTTATTTTCAGTAATTAATGCTTTTGCACCTATTATACAATTTTTTCCAATCTTTGCGTTATTTAGAATGACAGCACCTATTCCAATTAAACTATTGTCCCCTATCGTACACCCGTGAAGCATTACCATATGGCCTATGGTTACATTCTTACCAACCTTCAAGGGGTAACCTGGGTCAGTATGTAAAACACTGCCATCTTGAACATTTGATCCTTCGCCAATATGAATATTTTCTACATCTCCTCTTAAAGTTGCATTAAACCAAATACTTGTGTTTTTTTCCAATGTAACATCTCCTATTACGACAGCATTAGGTGCTACCCAATTATCGCCAGAATTATTTGGTTTTTTATCTTTTAAATCGTAGAACATAATTTATAAACAATTTAACATGACACTTACAAAAACACCAATATGTGATTTCGGTAAAAAAGCAGATCCTTTTAAGCTTTTATCTACAGATAATAAACAAATTGAACTAAATAATATTAAAGGAGAAAGAGGAACTTTGATAATGTTTATTTGCAACCATTGTCCTTATGTAAAAGCGGTAATCAAAGATATCGTAGATGATTGTAGAGAATTAGAAAAAATTGGAATTAAATCAGTAGCTATTTGTTCAAATGATGTAAAAAATTATCCAGAAGACTCATTTGATAATATGATCAAGTTTTCAAAAAATAATAATTTTCACTTTCCTTATTTAATTGATGAAAGCCAAAGTGTTGCAAAAACTTATGATGCTGTATGTACTCCAGATTTCTTTGGATACAATGGCAAATTGGAATTGCAGTACAGGGGAAGAATAAGAGAGCTTAAAGATTTAAAACCTATTAGAGACGGTGAAAGTGATCTATTTACTGCAATGAAGCAAATTTCAGAAACCGGTAACGGACCGAAAGATCAAATTCCAAGTATGGGTTGTAATATAAAGTGGTTTAATAGTTAATGTATTTGATTGTTACAAGATCTTTTCCACCAGAAATTGGGGGAATGCAAAATCTAATGTGGGGGTTAACTTACTCTCTTGCTAAATATGATTTGGTAAAAGTCTTTGCTGACCATCATGATAACTATAAAGAACATGATAAAAATGTTTCATTTTCTATTGATAGAGTTGGAGGAATTAAATTACTAAGAAAACATAGAAAAGCATATCTGATAAATGAATTTATAAAAAATAACAAAAAAATTAAATGTGTAATAGCAGATCATTGGAAAAGTATTGAATTAGTTAAAACTTCAAAAAGAAAGATTTGTTTAATCCACTCAAAAGAAATTAATTTTAAGAAAGGTTCTTTTTCAAATAGAAGAATAATAAAAGCCTTTAAAAATATAGATCAAATCGTAGCTAATTCTCAATTTACAAAAAAACTTGCTATTGAAAAAGGTTTAGATGAAAATAAAATTGTAGTTATAAATCCAGGAGTATTTCCAACAAAAGAATTCGATAAATTAACAGTAAAAGAAGCAGAAAAAATATTAAAGGATAAAAGTCCAAGATTAATAACTGTTTCAAGATTTGATAAAAGAAAAAATCATGAAAAAATCATAATGGCTTTAAGAAACTTAAAGCAAATCTATCCAAAAATTACTTATACCTGTATTGGATACGGTGATGAGGAAGAAAACATTAAAAGCCTTGTGAAAGAACTTAAGCTAGATGAACAAGTAACTTTTTTTAAAAATATACCGCAAGATCTTAAAAATGCTCTTGTATATAAATCTAACGTATTTGTTATGCCATCAATAATCCACAAAACTTCTGTCGAAGGATTTGGTATAGCATATGTTGAAGCAGCTCAACTTGGAGTACCATCAATTGGTGGAAAAGATGGTGGAGCGTCTGATGCTATAAAACATAATGAAACAGGAATCATTTGTGATGGAAACAGCTTAGAGGATATTTATTCTAGTATTGATTTAATAATAAAAAATAATTCATATTTAGAAATGGGTAAAAAAGCTAAAGAATATTCGTCTAAATTTGATTGGGGCAATATAGTTAAAGAATATTTAAGAATTTTATAGTATAAATAATAATATGATCGAGAAATTTAATGGAATTTTTTATTTAATAGTTTTTCTAGCTCATTTCATTGGGATTGCTGCTTATTGCTTTCAAACAATAGTTGGAACTAAAAATTTTATGGATAAATTTGGTATTGATTATAGTGCAGCGACTGTAGTTAGATTTGTTGGAGCTTTAATGCTTGGTTGGGTTATTATGGCAATTTATATAATGTTTATAAGACCTAATGGAGTAGATGGAACTTGGGCATTTTTTAATCTAATTTTTATAATTCATTTCTGTGTTATGTTGACTAACTTTTACTCGATCAAAATTGACAAAACAGGTATGAATGAAAAAAATCAAAGTAACGAAGGAATTATAGCGCCCGCAGTTTTTTTAATTTTAATGGGAATTCTTTGTTACGGTTTATCAGATAAAATTTATATTATTTAAATCGATTTTTTCAAAAACTTTTTCAGCACTTAATTTATTTAAATCTGTAACTTGAATAGGTTTAAAATTTTCTCTTTCAATGCTAACTTTGTAAGCAGTGGTATGAGAGCCAAATAATGTAATACCTCTTGCTCCTAAATGTGCTGACATATGAGCTGGACCTGTATCATTAGCGATAACAAA
>CACJZM010000024.1 GCA_902597895.1 uncultured Pelagibacteraceae bacterium | reverse complement strand
TTCAAAAAAGAAAATTTTTTTATTTAGAAAAAATAAATTTTCATATTATACTTGTATTAAGTGTGGTACATACTATCTAAGTCCTCGTCCAAATAACAAAACATTAAATGAGTTTTATAAAAATTCAAAATTGTATGAATTTTGGAATAATAATATTTTTCCTGCGACTGAAAAAGTTAGAAGTAAAAAAATTTTTAAGCCAAGGGTTAAAAAAATATTAGAAATTTGTAAAAAATATAAAGTTAATCGTCAAAAAATAATTGATATAGGAGCAGGCTATGGGACTTTTTGCTCAATAATGAAAAAAACATATTTTTTTAAAGAAGTTATTGCATTGGAGCCTAATATCGATGGAGCAAAAAAATGTATCGAAAAAAAAATTAGCACTTTAAATTTACCAATAGAAAAAGCAAAACAGATCAATATAAATAAAGTGAGTGTTTTTACACTGTTTGAAGTTATCGAGCATTTGTATAGTCCTTACAATTTTTTAAAAAAGATAAAAAAATTTACTAACAAAAAAACTTTAATAATTTTTACTTGCCCAAACGGTATGGGTTTTGATATCAGTTTTTTAGGAAAAAAAAGTGACGCTATTGATCATGAGCACTTAAACTACTTCAACCCAAAATCTATAGAATTTCTTGCAAAAAGAGCGGGTTTTAAAGTAATGGATGTAATAACCCCAGGCGTTCTTGATGTAGATATTTTAAGGAATAGATATAAATCAAATGCTTTTAAAACAAAAAATTATTTTTTGACACAAGTATTTGAAGATGAAAAAAAAATTAAAAATTTGCAAAAATTTATTATACAAAATAAGCTCTCCTCAAATATGTGGGTTGTCCTAAAAAAAATTAATTAAATTAATATATTATTATTTTATGATATCAGTTTTAAAAACCTCAGCATCTAACACACGTTCACTAATTAATGCATTAAAATATTTAGATTTAAAATTTAAATTAACAAGTGATATTTCAGAATTAAAAAAATCTACTCATATAATTTTACCAGGAGTTGGTAGTTATATGAATTTAATTAATTATATATATAAAAATTTTGACTACAAAGAATTAGTTGAAACAATAAATGACAAAGATAAATATTTTTTAGGTATATGTGTTGGTATGCAAATTCTATCTGATTTTGGTTTTGAAATTGAAAAAACAAAAGGATTAGGTTTAATAAGTGGAGAAGTCAAAAAAATAAATACAAATCTTAAACTACCTCATGTTGGTTGGAATAGTGTTTTTTTTAAAAAAGAAGACTTATTACTCAAAGATATTTCATCAAAAACAGAATTTTATTTTACTCATAGTTACGAATTTTTAACCAAAAGTTCAGATAATGTTTTGGCTGAATCACTTTATGACAAACAAATAACCTCAATAGTGAAAAAAAATAATATTTATGGTGTTCAGTTTCATCCCGAAAAAAGTCAAGAGGCAGGATTAAAGCTTTTAAAAAATTTTTCAGTTTTATGAATAATTATTTAAAAAAGAGACTTATACCTGTAATTTTAGTTAAAGAAGGTAATGTTGTTCAAAGTATAAAATTTTCTGAATATAAAATTATTGGTAAGCCTGTTGAAACAATATCCAGATTAAATAAATTTGGATCAGATGAAATAATATTGTTAGATATTTCAAAAAAAAAAGAATATATGAATTATAGACAAGAAGATAATTTGATACATAGTAAAACTTTTTTTGATTTAGTTGATCAAATCTCAAAAATAAATTTTCTTCCATTGGCTGCTGGAGGCGGTATCAGATCTTTAAAAGATATTGAAAAAATGCTAAAAATTGGATGTGATAAAGTTGTAATAAATACACTCTGTATTGAAAACCAAGGTTTGATAAATGAGGCAGTAAAAATTTTTGGATCCCAATGTCTCGTAGGATCAATAGATTATTATGAAGATTCATTAAAAAGACTTGTAGTAAAAAACGGATCAAAAATAATCGAAGAAGAAGCTTTATCTTTATCAAAAAAATTAGAAGATTTAGGTATAGGCGAAATAATATTTAATTCTATAAATCGTGATGGGATGAAAAAAGGTTACGATATAGATTTTTTAAAAAAAGCATCAAAGGAGATTAATATACCTGTAATAGTTTGTGGTGGTGCTGGAAGCTGGAGAGATATGTTCGATGTTGTAAAAGATACAAATTGCGATGCAGTGGCAGCATCAAATATATTTCATCATGTAGAATATAGCACTTACTTGGCAAAAAAGTTTTTGTATGATAACAAGTTAAATTTTAGGAAAGCTGAATTATTTCATAACTAACCATGCAATATTGTAAAAATTGTTTATTACCTTTTAGAGCAGTAAATCTTCAGATAAATGAAAAAGGTCAATGCTCAGCTTGTGATAGTCATGAAAGATATTTAAAAATAAAAGATCATGAATGGACTGCTAGAAAAGAAAAATTTAAAGAGATTATTATAGAAAACAAAAAAAATTCTAATTCTGATTATGATTGTATTATACCGGTAAGTGGTGGCAAGGATAGTTATTTTCAAACACATGTTGTGACAAAAGAATTAGGTTTTAAGCCTTTGTTAGTAACCTATCACGGAAATAACTATTTGCCCGAAGGAGATTTGAATAGAGATAAAATGAGAGAAGTTTTTGATGTTGATCATTTAATTTTTGGTCCAAGTATAGATACTTTAAAAAAATTAAATAGACTTTGTTTTAAAAAAATGGGAGATATGAATTGGCATGCACATTGTGGAATTTTTACTTATCCTTTCCAAATTGCTGTTAAATTTAAAATACCAACCTTAATTTGGGGAGAGACATTTTGGGATATTTCTGGGATGTTCGACTCTAATGATTTCCCAGAATTTACAAAAAGAATGAGATTGGAACATAATCTAAGAGGTTTTGATTGGCAAGATATGTTAGATGACAATGAGGGCATAAAAGAAGCTGATTTACAATGGGCTAAATTCCCATCAGACAAAGAATATTTAGAGTCAAACATTAAAGGAATAGCGATTGGAAATTTTTTTAAATGGGACTCAAATCACAATTATAATCTTATGGAAAAATTATATGGATGGCAAAAAAGTAAGACTCCTTTTCAAAGAACTTACAGAAGATTTTCAAATTTAGATGATAGGTATGAAAATGGTGCACACGATTTATTAAAATTTATTAAGTTTGGATATGGCAGATCTACTGATCATGGATCGAAAGATATTAGAATGGGATATATTACAAGAAATCAAGGTATAGAATATGTAAAGAAATATGATCATGTAATTTCAGATGATTTATATCATTGGTTAGATTATGTTGATTTAACGGAAGATGAGTTTTGGAAAACTGCTGAAAGTTTTAGAGACCCTGACGTATGGTGGATAGAAAACAACGAATGGTATAAAGATAATATTTGGAACAAACCATCTTCTTATGGCAAGGTTTGGAAAAATTCTGTTGATAATTCAAAATACAAAAAAAAATAAATCATACATTAAGCAATATAACAGAACATCTAATTGGTTGCGGGGGACGGATTTGAACCGCCGACCTCAAGGTTATGAGCCTTGCGAGCTACCAGGCTGCTCCACCCCGCGGTTTAAAATCTGTTCTTAAGTTTATTTAACTTTTTAACTCTCTTAATATT
>CACJZM010000023.1 GCA_902597895.1 uncultured Pelagibacteraceae bacterium | reverse complement strand
ATTTTGATACTAAACTTTTAAAAAATAATTTTATGCAAAGATCTAGATTATTTATTTCATCTGGTGGTAATTCTCAAGTAATGGATGAAGTTGTAAACGGTCACTCTTTATTTGCATATAAATTAATTGATTTATTAAATAATGAAAATAAATACTTATCTTCAAGTAGTATTTTTATTCAAATAAATAGATATAATTCTCAATTTATCTTTGAAGATGGATACAATCAATCACCAGTAATAGGTGCTGTAAGTACTTGGGGTCATTTAGGTGGAGATTTTATTTTTATTCCAAAAAAAAATCTTAAATGATTAAAAAGTTTGTTTATATATTAATTAGTTTTTTAATTATAAATCAAGTTTCAGCTTTTGATATTAGGCAAGTAAATAATGCTAAAGTAATGTCTGAAGCTTCCTATGCTGTAAATGATACAAATTTAGTAGATGAAGAAAATGCAGATAATTTATTAATGAATATAGATGATTTAAATTCTGCTTTAAAAATTAAAGAAAAAGAAATTCAAAAAGATAATAAAGACAGAAAGCAAAGAAAAAAAAAGGGGGCTGAAGAAATATTTTCTGAATATTCAAATAGTGTAGTTTTTATTGGTAATAGGCAAAAGGGAAAAATTGACACAATTGGGTCAGGTTTTATTATAAATCACAATGGTTTAAAAATTATTACAAATTGGCATGTTATTGAGGGTGCTGAAAAATTAGATGTTTGGCTTAAACCTAAAAAAATGGTTAATGAGGAATTTCTAATTAGAAACGTAGATTCTTATCAAGGTAAATTAATTAAAGTTAACAAAAAAAAAGATCTTGCTATGATGGAGGTGATAAATTTACCAATAAAGATTAAACCAGTAATATATGGAAAGTTTGAAAAAGTAAGAATAGGAGAAACTCTTTTTGCAATTGGGCATCCTGCAGGATTATTATGGAGTTTTAACGAAGGTATGGTTAGTCAAATCAGACCAGAATATAGATGGAAATACAGATCATCATCTCATTCAGCAAATGTAATTCAAATACAAGTTCCAATCAATCCTGGTAATTCAGGAGGACCTTTATTTAATAAAAAAAAAGAATTAGTCGGAGTAAATACTTTTACTGCTGATGGTGAAAATTTAAATTTTGCAATATCTGTAGACGATGTAATTGAATTTTTAAATGAAAAACCCAAAATAAAAAAAAAATCTAAAAGTAAATGGCTTCAAAAAAAAGATAAAGGTTCAACTTGGATTAAAAAGAAAGAAAAAAAATCTACCAAAGGCTCTATAGATTTATCAAATGCTAAAGAAGTAGATGTTAATAAAAATGGTGTAATTGATGCATGGTTAATAGATGAAAATAATAATGGTATTTACGAAAAAGCATATGGAGATACCGATGAAAATGGAGTCATAGACGTATTGGTAATAGATAAAGATGAAAACAAAATATATGAATTGACAATTATTGATAATGATGAAAATGGGAATCCAGATATTGCTGAATACGATGAGAATGAGGATGGAAGTATCGATATAATAGCTTACGATTATAACCAAGATGGTGAATGGGATAAATATGAGAGAATTTAAATTAAAAGGTCTAATTTAAGAAGTATATTTTCGATATAATATTAAGTTCTTTTTTTATCGATAGTAAGTTTTATTTTTAATATTTTATTTTCTAAATTTGTTATGGCTTCCATAATTTCTTTTTTTTCTAATTTTGAAATTTCTTTACCACCTTCACTATTTGTATGCTCTGCCATTTTTACAGCTTCAGTTAGTTTGCCGTGAAGTATAGTAGATTTAACTAGCATTTCATCAATATCATTTGATTGATGATTGTCGTTTCTCTCTAATTCATTTACAATTATGTATTCATGAGAGTTGCAAAGAGGATGACCCGCTCCTTTCTTAATGCATTCTAAATCTAATTTCACAGAATCATTATGATCAAGTTGTTGTGGTAAATCAGGATTGCTACATTTTCTTAAATAAGATGCACTTTTTCCTATTGCTTCCTGTATCTCATCATCAGATAAAATTTTTAAAACCTCCATAATTCCATTCTCAATAGAAGCTTGTTTTCTTATTTTAGCCATTTTAATAAATCTATTTTTATTATAACCTACTTCACAAAAATAGAAATTAATGAAAAGTAATTTAACAATACCAATATTATATGTGATTTTTCATATATTTTTATCTTCTAGTCCTTTGAATGCTGTACCAACATAACAAGAGTCACTCATTAAAAGTATGTGCCTAGCTTGAATTTTGCTTATCGCCACATGAATATCTTTTGTATTAATCCATGATCCACCACCCCAATCTTTATCAGATTCTACAGGTATCCAATAAGCTTGGTTTTCTGTTCTTTCTCCATGACCTGAATAATATATAAGCACATAATCTTTATCAGTTGATATTTTTATTAATTCTTTGAAAGCATTAAATATTTCAGATCTTGATGCATCATTTACTTTGAATATTTTCTCAAAATCATAATTTTCTTTTAATGCTTTATAAATTCCATCTATGTCTTTTTCTGGTGAAGTTAAACTTGTCCATTTCGCATATTTAGAGTTACCTATTAAAAGAGCATAATATTTTCCATCTGGCTTAAATTTAATATCTGTTTTTTTTTCTGAATTTTTCGGTGGTGATAGAGATGCAAATTTTTTATTTAAATCAAATAATTTAGCAATTTCAGTTCTTTGAATATTAAAATCAAAAAGAAATCTGTTTTTACCATCTTTTGTCTTAGCAAAACCCATTCCAGTATTTTGATTTTGAGAACTTTTACCTGTAAATTTTATACCGTTAGTACATTCACCTGATACTCTTGCTGTAACTTCTCCCAAAGATACATCGATTACTGTAGATCCAATTTTACAAGTAGTTTTGCCATCATTAAAATAACCAAAACCTTTGCTTGTTTCATAATAACCATTAATTAATTTTGAATTAACATCTGGCTGGACATATCCATAAACCAAAAGATCTTTTGTTTCATTTGAAGCTGTAAAGTAAATTGCATTTTCAGGAAGCTTATCAATACTATCAATATATTTATCTTTAGATTTTTTTGTTATCCAAGATTTTACCTCTTTAGTAATTTCCTTTTCCTCTTTTTTATATTCTTTTTTATCTTCCTTAATTTTTTTCTTTATCCAGGTTGAATTAGATTTTTTTTCAACTTTTTTATTTGTTTCAGTTTTATCTTTTTTTTTTGTAATCCAAGAAGTCTCAGCTTGAGAAAATGTTATTAATCCAAGAAGAATTATAAATGCAATAATCGATTTTTGTAAAAACTGCATAAGTAAATATATTAAATTATAATTAAAAATTCTATTTATTAATCAAATATAAAGTTAATAAAATTACCTCAACTATAATTAAAGTTTCTAACATTAATTACATGCTAGATTTTCTCTCATGCCTAAAAGGACACCGCCCCAAAACCCTGTTACACCTGAAGTTGAATTATCCTTTCTAACATTTTGGCATTCTAATGTTTTTGCAAGTATTTCAGATTGTTTTCTTTTTAAATCTAAATCCATTAAACATTTTGAAAATTCCTCAGTACCTTTTTTAAAACCATAATATCCACATGATTGTGAGTCTTCATTTCTAAGTTTTTCTATTCTCAAATTTTTTTTTTCTATTTTTGTTATTCTTCTACTTTCATAATCCTGACTACATGAAGACAGAAAAATTAAAATTAATGCTAATTTTAGAATTTTTTTATTCATGTATTAAGACCTAACCCTATGTCTATATATTTTAACCACTGAGGTATTTCATTTTCCTTTTTTAGTTTTTTTACATCATATTGAAGTTGATAAATTATACTTTCATATAATTGAATTTTCTCATTATTTTTATTTGTGAATTTAGGCCATGAATATTGTTTTGGAGAAATTAGCTTAATTCCTCTTATATAATTTTCAGAACCATCATTAAAATATGTTAACTCTGCAAAACATCCTAAATAACAACCTTTAGAAAGTAAATAAAATTGCTTTTGTGAAAAAAAAC
>CACJZM010000022.1 GCA_902597895.1 uncultured Pelagibacteraceae bacterium | reverse complement strand
TCCTTTACCAGGAATTGACCCAGAGCAATTAAAAATTATGATGGAAGGAAACCAAAAAGGATTACTTGGAATGTTCAATGTCTTTGCAGGAGGCGCAGTAAGTAGAATGGCTATTTTTGCATTAGGAATTATGCCTTATATTTCATCATCTATCATTGTTCAGTTACTAACCGGTGTATCAGATTATTTTAAAAATTTAAAAGCCCAAGGTGAAACTGGTAGACAAAAAATAACTCAAATTACTAGATATGGAACTGTTCTATTAGCTACAATACAAGGTTATGGACTTTCAGTAGGATTGGAGTCTTCCGCTAACCTAGTAATAAACCCTGGAATATTTTTTAAAATCTCTACAGTTAGTACAATAGTTGCAGGTACAATGTTTTTAATGTGGTTAGGTGAACAAATTACCCAAAGAGGTATTGGAAATGGAATATCATTAATAATTTTTTCAGGAATTGTAGCGGAAATACCTAGGGCACTAGTTACTACATTTGAATTAGGAAGAACTGGAGCTATGTCTACATTAATGATAATTTTAATTTTTATATTACTGATATTAACAATAATGTTTATAGTCTTTATGGAAAGAGCTTTAAGAAAAATTTTAATTAATTATCCTAAAAGACAAATGGGCAATAAAATGTATGGTGGTGAGTCATCTCATTTACCCCTTAAAATCAATTCTGCAGGTGTAATTCCTGCAATCTTTGCCTCAGCTTTATTATTATTGCCTATTACCTTTTCAAATTTTAATTTTTCGCAAAATGATACATTTCAAAACATAGCTTCATATTTTTCACAAGGTCAGCCGCTTTATATGCTTTTATATGCTTCTGGGATAATTTTTTTCACTTTTTTTTACACTTCTATTACTTTTAACCCCAATGAAACTGCTGAAAATTTAAGAAAGTATGGTGGTTTCATTCCCGGCATAAGACCAGGCGAAAGCACGGCACTTTATATAGATACTATTTTAACAAGATTAACTACAATAGGTGCATTATATCTAACTCTAGTTTGTCTAATGCCAGAATTTTTAATTGCTAATTATCCTATACCTTTTTATTTAGGTGGAACTTCTATATTAATAGTTGTAGTTGTTGCAATTGATACTGTTACTCAAATACAAACAAGACTAATGAGCTCTCAGTATGAGCAATTAATAAAAAAAACAAAATTTGGAAGATAAAAGTGAATTTAATTTTGTTCGGACCTCCAGGTGCTGGAAAAGGCACGCAAGCAAAAAATTTAGAAAAAAAATTAAATAATTATCAAGTATCAACTGGCGATATGTTGAGAGATGAAATTAAAAAAGATTCAGAAATTGGAAAAAAAATAATAAATTTCATGAATGAAGGCAAGTTTGTTGACAATACTATTGTAAACAAATTAATGGAAAAAGTAATATTTGATCCAAACAAAAAGAATAGGTTAATTTTCGATGGATATCCAAGAGCTATAGATCAAGCAAAGAATTTAGACTTTTTGCTATCATCATCAAATCAAAAAATAGATTATATTTTCTTTCTCAATGTAAAAAAAGAAACGATAATAAAAAGAATTGAAAAAAGAAAATCTCTAGAAAAGAGATCGGATGATGATCTTAATACTATACTTAAAAGGTATGAAACTTATATGGAAACTACTAAACCTGTCTTAGACTATTACTCATCCCACCAAAACTATCATGAAATAGACGGTAGTATGAAAATTGAAGAAATAACAAGTAAAATTGAGGAAATACTTAAGCTTTAAGACATTGACATTGAATCAACTTCTTATATAAAAGGCTAAAAATTAATCACTATCATATGGCTCGTATAGCAGGTGTAAATATTCCTCAGAATAAACTGGTTCATGTTGGGCTTACTTATATATATGGAGTTGGAGATAGATTCTCAAATCAAATTTGTAAAGATCTTAGTATTTCTAAATCAACAAGGGTTAATCAATTGTCAGATGATCAAATATTGAAAATAAGAGAATATATTGATAAAAATTTTACTGTAGAAGGTGATCTAAGAAGAGAGAATTCTTTAAGTATTAAAAGATTAATTGATTTAGCTACATACCGAGGATCAAGGCATAGAAAAAAATTACCTGTTAGAGGTCAGAGAACAAGATGTAACGCTAGAACAAGAAAAGGTAAAGCAATAGCAATTGCAGGAAAAAAATTAACCCCTTTAAAAAAATAATTAATTAAATGAGCAAAGAAAAAGATATAAAAAAAGATCCAAACAAAGATAACGAAAAATCTGTAAAAAAAAGTTCCTACTCTAAGAAAAAAAAAACTAAAAAAGGTATTTTAAATGGAATTGCATATGTGCAATCGACATTTAACAATACTATTGTTTCAATTGCTGATACTAATGGGAATGTTATATCATGGGCATCTGCAGGTCAAAAAGGTTTTAAAGGTTCTAGAAAATCTACTCCATATGCTGCTCAAGTTGCAGCAGATTCAGCAGCCGCTAAAGCATTGGAAGTGGGTATGAAAAATTTATCAGTTGAAATTAAAGGTCCTGGTTCTGGAAGAGAAACAGCTTTAAGAGCTTTACAAGCGAGAGGTTTTAAAATTATTACTATAAAAGATACAACACCAATGCCTCATAACGGAACTAGACCACCAAAAAAAAGGAGAGTTTAAATGAAAGTAGAAAATGTTAATGTTAAAAATTGGAAGTCACTAATCAAACCACCTAAATTAGACGTTCAATTAAGTGATGACAAATCATTTGCAAAAATAATAGCAGAACCATTAGAAAAAGGTTACGGTTTAACTTTAGGAAACTCAATTAGAAGAATATTACTTTCATCTATTAGAGGAGCAGCAGTTACCTCAATACAAATAGATGGTGTACTTCATGAATTTACGTCAATTAAAGGTGTTAGGGAAGATGTTACAGATATAGTTTTAAATGTAAAATCTCTTGCTCTAAAAAGTTTGTCTGATGGGAATAAAAAACTTATATTAGATGTTAAGGGTCCTGGTGAGATAAAAGCATCCAACATCACCCCAGTTCAAGATATTGAAATATTAAATCCAGATTTAGTTATATGTAATCTAGATGAAAATACTAATTTTCATATGGAAATGATGGTTGGTAATGGCAAAGGTTATGTTTCAGCTGAAATGAATAAACCAGAGGAACCCCCTTTAGGTTTAATTCCTATTGACTCATTATTTAGTCCAGTTAAAAAAGTTTCTTATTCAGTAAGTACAGCGAGAGAGGGAAAAGCGTTGGATTATGATAAGTTAACTATGGAAGTAGAAACTAATGGATCTATTTCCGCAGAAGATGCTGTAGCTTACTCTGCTAGAATTTTTCAGGATCAATTATCTATGTTTGTAAATTTTGATGAACCTCAAGAAGTTCTAGTAAGAGAAAAACCAACAGAACCAGAATTTAATAGAAATTTATTGAGAAAAGTTGATGAACTAGAACTTTCAGTAAGATCAATGAATTGTTTAAAAAATGATAACATAATTTATATTGGAGACTTAGTTCAAAAGTCCGAGGGAGAAATGTTAAGAACTCCTAATTTTGGTAGAAAATCTTTAAATGAAATTAAAGAAGTATTAAATGGAATGTCCTTATACTTGGGTATGGAGATACCAAATTGGCCTCCTGATAATATAGCTGAACTATCTAAAAAACTTGAAGAAGCAATTTAATGAGACATAAAATAGGTTATAAAAAGCTAAATCGAACATCAGAACATAGAAAAGCTTTGATTAAAAATATGTTAAATTCATTAATCAAATATGAACAAATCACAACAACGTTACCAAAGGCAAAAGTATTAAAACCACAAGCAGACAAAATAATTACATTAGGAAAAAAGGATAGTCTTCAAAATACAAAAATATTAGTTTCAAAACTTCAGGATATAAAATCTGCAAATAAAGTTAAAAAAACATTAGCAAAAAGATATGAAGCAAGAAAAGGTGGATATACTAGGATTATTAAAGCTGGTTTTAGATATGGAGATAAAGCACCTATGGCTGTAATTGAATTTGTTGATAGAGATATTCAAGCTAAAAAAGTAGATATAAAGAAAAAAGAAGCTCCCAAAAAAGAAGAAAATAAGCCTCAACAAACAGCCTAAA
>CACJZM010000021.1 GCA_902597895.1 uncultured Pelagibacteraceae bacterium | reverse complement strand
TGAAAATCATATTTTACATCATCATTTATTTCGTGCTTTCTATCATAAATAGAAGCGATACCATGTTTGTTTCCACTTTGATAAATATTTTTTTCTATATTTTCAGAAAAAAGTCCGAAGTTATATATTCTAATATTTGTTTGATTTTCAAATTTCTTTAAACACTTATTAAAAATTTCCTCTTGGGGTTCAAATAAAATATAACTAAGATTTGGAAAAGAATTTAAAATTTTTTGACTATATTCTCCAAGATTAGCGCCTACATCAATTATAACTTGCTCCTTCCCCCCTCTCTCTCCTTCTTTCTCTCTATTAACTTTCTGTAATTCAAATAGTTTCATTATCATTTTTACTTCATGGTCTAGTTCATAAGAACCTCTGTGTTTACCGTTTGCTAATGAAATTAGATACTCAATTTTCTCTAATATATCTCTTTTGTTTGTTCTATTTAATTTAGACAACAAATATACAATTATTTTTGTAATTAAACTTTTCATATGTTCTTAATTTTATAAGAAATTACTCTTAAACTATCTATTTCTGGACGATATATAATTTTCATTTACCAATTTCACCACGAAGGCATGAGTTATTTTCATGAGTATTTATGCTAATATTTATAATTGAACAAGTCTAATATGTAAAATTCTATTATTCCCAGTCAAATCTAGGAAAAGAATCAAAAATTTTAAAAATTCCTTCTGACCATTGATTGCAAACTTTAGAATACTCAGTATCGTTAACGTTTAAACATTTTTGAGAAGCTATTTTATATTCATCTTTTCTGTATACTGTAAAATCAATAGGAGGTCCTACAGTTAAATCACTTTTTAGAGTTGAGTCCATAGATATCAATGCACATCTAGATGCATCACCAATAGAAACTTCTGGTTTAATTACTCTATCTAAAATAGGTTTGCCATATTTTACTTCCCCGATTACTAGATAAGGCTTACTGTCTGCTGGTTTAATATAGTTTCCTTGAGGGTAAACTAAATATAATTCCATTGATTGGCCTTTAATTTGTCCTCCTACAATAAAAGTAGATCCTAATAAAACTGTATCAGTATTAATACCTTTAGGAGATGAGTGCTCAATATTTAATGATCCAATATATGAAGCAATTTGATCAAAATCTTTGCAAGTATTTAAATTCATCGTCCCCGACGAACTTTTTAGATCTTTTTCGACTGCTTTAAATACTGCTTGAGATGTCCCTAAATTTCCAGATGTAACAATAATTACTGTTCTGTCTCCTACATCGTAAGTAAACATCTTTGAATAGATATTAACATTATCTAAACCAGCATTTGTTCTTGAGTCTGATGCAAAAACAATCCCATCTTTTGCTTTAATTCCTACACAATAAGTCATCAATTATTATTATTTAATTTACTAATTTATATATAATTAAAATATAGCATACCAGATATATCCAATATGCAATTGATTGTTTTTTATAATTATTAAACAATAGTAAATGGTCTCAAAATTGTGGAAAAACTATAATTCTAGTAATGCCTATGATGGTTATTTTACTAAAGATAACAAACTTAGAAAACATGCCGCAATAATTTCAAGCATCTTAGAGAGACATGGGAAAAAAAAACTTCAAGAAATAGAAAAAAATTGTCAAAGCACGATTAGTGCAAGAGGTATTAATTTTAGAGTTTATGCTGCAAACAATCGAGCAGAACAAAAAAGGTGGCCTCTAGATATAATTCCTAGAATAATTCCAAAAACACAATGGAATAAAGTATCTAAAGGTTTAAAACAAAGGGCTAAAGCTTTAAACTTATTTATAGATGATGTTTATAATCAAAAAAAAATATTTAAAGACAATATAGTCCCTAAAGATATTATTTTAAAATCTCCTTACTACGTTAAAGAATGTGAAGGTTTTTCACCAAAACATAAAGCATGGTCAAATATATCTGGTATTGATTTAATTAGAAATAAAGATGGAGATTATTTAGTCTTAGAGGATAATTTACGTGTACCTTCAGGTGTATCTTACATGTTGGAAAATAGAATGGTTATGAGAGATGTATTTCCAGAATTATTTACAAGATATAAAGTATCCTCAATTCATCAATATACAAATAAGCTTTATAATTGTATGGAAGAGTGTATACCTAAAAAAACTGCAAACCCTCACATGGTATTGCTAACACCAGGAATATATAACTCAGCATATTTTGAACATGAATTTTTAGCTGAACAAATGGGAATTGCTCTGGTCGAAGGAAAAGATCTCTTTGTTGAAGATGACAATGTATATATGAAAACTGTAAAAGGACCTTTAAAAGTTGATTGTATATATAGACGTCTAGATGATAATTTTTTAGATCCTAAAGCATTTTATAAAGATTCCATTATTGGTGTGCCTGGTTTATTTAAGTGTTGGTTGAAAAAGAATGTTGGAATTATAAATGCTATTGGCACTGGTATAGCCGATGATAAAGTAGTTTATTCCTACGTAAATAAAATGATTATATACTATCTAGGAGAGCAACCAATTTTAAATCAAGTAGAAACTTTTCTTTGCCATGATGAAATTCATAGAAAATATGTAATAGATAATATTTCAAAGCTAGTAGTTAAACCTGCTAATGCCTCTGGTGGGTATGGTATTATGATCGGTCCAAAGGCACCGCAAAAAGAAATAGAAGAAACCATTAAAAAAATAAAAAAAAATCCTAGAGAATTTATTGCTCAACCTTTAGAGATACTTTCAACAGCTCCAACCATAACAGATAATGATATAGAACCACGCCATCTTGATCTAAGACCTTTTGTTTTAAGTGGTAAAACTAGTTACGTTACGACTGGTGGTTTAACAAGAGTAGCATTAAGAAAAGGAAGTACAATTGTAAACAGTTCTCAAGGAGGTGGCTCAAAAGATACTTTAATAGTTGATTAATAACTTAATTAGTAAAATTTACCATTTGGGTTTCAAAGCTTTAATTAAAAACTTTTTATCAAGTTTACAATCTTTATATCCTCGTTTAACTACATTTAGATATCTTTCAGTAGGATATCTAAAGCTAGTTTTTTTTGACATTGTATATGTCATAATTTTTTTTCCATAATATGTAAAATAGATTTTTTTGTATAAAATTGGATAGTCCTCATAAATATCAAGCTTTCTTTCATCACTCTTAGATATTTCAAAAAGAGCCCCCGGAACTATAGAATTTTTTTTATGTTCAATGTCTGCTGCTCTATATTTGCTTCTAAATGTTAGTCTAAAATCTTTTAATTTTATTTTCTTTAAAAATTTACTATCTTTGCATCTTCTTTTCATTTGAAAGATATTAAGATTGCTTCCATATGCAAAATAAAGCATTTTATTCTCTATCTACAATTTGAATTTTTTTTTCATTTACAAAACTTAAAATTTTAGAAGCACAATTCTCTATTCTATCCTTTTTTGATGATCTTAAGACAATAGAGACACCTAACTTTCCTGCATGAAAAAAAGGATAGCTTCCTATTTCTACATCCTTGTTTTCATTTTGTACTTTTGTTAAAGAACTTGCAATTTCACTCTCAACAGTTTTTAGGCTTATAGTTTTGCTTAATATTGGTTCTCCTCCAACAATATCATTCATTAACCCACCCAGCATTGACTTTAATATAGATGGAACACCCGGTAAGCAAAAAACATTTTCTACACTAAAACCTGGTGCCCCACTTGTTGGGTTTAAAATTAATTTAGCGTTTTTTGGCATCCAAATCATTTTCTGTCGTCCTTCATTAAATTCACCTGGTTTATAGTAGGCTTCAAGAATTTTATAACCTTCTGGATGAATTTCGTAATTAAGATTAAATGCTTTCGATATAGATTGAGCAGTTATATCATCATGAGTTGGCCCAATTCCTCCAGAAGTAAAAATATAATCAAGTTCTTTTCTCAACTTATTAACTGTATTAACTATAGTTTCCTCATCATCAGGAATTACTCTAACCTCTTTAACTTTTACTCCTATTGAATTTAACCACAGTGCCAGACAACTAGTATTAGTATCTTTAGTTCTACCAGACAAGATCTCATTTCCTATTATTATAATACCAGCTAATATTTCTTTTTTATCTCTCATTTAAATATATAAATTAATTATTATGAAATTTACCAGTACTTTAATTAAAGGCAAATTAATCAAACGATATAAAAGATTTTTTGTTGATATAAAAGTAAATAATAAAATTTTAACAGCTCATTGTCCAAATACTGGCTCTATGATGGGACTTTTAGATCAAGGAAATGATGTATGGATATCTAAAAGTGATGATCCAAAAAGGAAACTTAAGTTTACCTTGGAAATTATAAAAGTTG
>CACJZM010000020.1 GCA_902597895.1 uncultured Pelagibacteraceae bacterium | reverse complement strand
AATAAAGACTCCCCATCAAAAATGGTTGGTTTTAGACCTTCAAAGAATTTTTTAAAATCTAAACATCGAGAAAAAATGTTATCCTTAACAAATGTGTTCACAAAAGAGGACCTAATTAATTTTGAGAAAAAAATAATCAATTATTTAGATTTAGATAAAAAAATTCCAATTGAATATAGTGTTGAACCAAAGATAGATGGTATATCAGCGTCACTTACGTATAAAAATGGAATTCTAGTTACAGGTGTTTCCAGAGGTGACGGAGACCAGGGTGAATTAATAACTGAAAATCTGAAAACAATTAAGGATATACCTCATAAAATTACATCAAAACATTTTCCTGATGACATTGATATTAGGGGCGAAGTATTCATTTTAAATAGTGATTTTGAAAAAATTAAAAGTAATTTTGCAAATCCTAGAAATGCAGCATCTGGAACATTAAGACAAAAAAATCCTGATGAAACAAAAAAAATTCCACTGAAGTTTATTGCTTATAGTTTTGGATTTTTTAATCAAAATACTTTTTTAAATCAATCTGATTTTATTAAATCTTTAAAAAAGTGGGGCTTTAAGGTAAGTAATTATAATAAAATCATAACCGGCATAGAAAATTTATATAAGAATCATTTAGAATTTGAAAACAAAAGATTTGATATTGATTACGATATAGATGGTTTAGTTTACAAGGTTAATAGTTTTAAATTACAGAAAAGATTAGGTTTTATTACAAATGCACCAAGATGGGCAACTGCCCATAAATTTTCAGCCCATAGTGGATATACAGAAGTTATAAATATAGAGATACAAGTTGGAAGAACTGGTGCTTTGACACCAGTTGCTAAAGTCAAACCAGTAAATATTGGAGGTGTGGTTGTATCAAATGCAACTCTACATAATGAAGATGAAATTAACAGAAAAGACATTAGAATTGGTGATTTTGTAAAAATTGAAAGAGCAGGGGATGTTATACCTCATGTTGTTTCAGTTGATGTAACAAAAAGAAATAACAATTCTAAAAAATTTATTTTTCCTCAAAAATGTCCTTGTGGTTTTAATACGACTAAAGAGTTTAACGAAGTCACTAAAAAATTTGATGCAGTAAGAAGATGTCCCGATAGAGGATTTGAATGTGATAGAATTGCTGTTGAAAAATTAAAGCACTTTATATCTAAAGAAGCTTTAAATATTGATGGACTTGGGAAAAAAGTAATAGAGAAATTCTGGGAACTAAAATTTGTAAGATTTCCTCAAGATATTTTTGATATGGATTTTAAAAAAATTGAAAAACTAGATGGCTGGGGAAAATTATCAGTTTCAAATTTAAAATATTCAATTGAAAACTCTAGAAATACAACCTTAGATAAATTTATATATTCTCTAGGCATAAGGCATATTGGACAAGAAAATGCAAAGTTATTATCTGATAGTATTAATAATATCGAAAATTTAAAAAAAATAAATAAAGATTATAATTTTAAAAATTTTCTAAATATAGATGGAATTGGTGAAACACAAATTAATTCATTAAGTAAATTTTTTTCAAATCAAATTAATTTAAAAATAATTAATGAACTTTCAAAACATTTAAGAATAAAAAAAATAAATAAAAAAATTAACGGTAAACTTAAAAATAAATCTTTTTTAATTACAGGAAAACTTATTGGAATAAGTAGAGCAGAAGCAAAGTCTATTATAGATAAGAATTCTGGAAAAATACTAAGTTCAGTAACTAGTAAGCTAGACTATTTAATTATAGGAGATAAACCGACAACTAAAAAAATACGATTAGCTGAAGAGCTAAAAGTTAAAATAATATCTCAAAAAGAATGGAGAAAAATGTTAGATTAAAGATCTCAACCAATTTCTCTCTTTCATTGTAAGAAACTTTGATAATTTTTTTAATGAAAGATGATGATAATCTTTAAGATATTTTTTTTCCTTATAATTTAATAAATTAAAATCAATTAAATCTGAGTCAATAGGTGCCAGGGTTAAATTTTTAAAATAAAATTTATTTCTATCTTTTTTAGCATAAATTAGATTCTCAATTCTTATACCAAATTTGTTTTCTTCGTAATAACCTGGTTCGTTGCTTACAATCATACCATTTTCGATCTTAGTATCGTTGTATTTAGATAAAGATTGAGGCCCTTCATGAACATTTAGAAAATAACCAACACCGTGTCCTGTTCCATGTCCATAATCTAAATTTATTTTATTTAGCCAATATCTTGCTTTTGCATCTAATTCATTTCCTTTATTAACTTTATTCAAATTTGTAGATGCTACAGCAATATGGCCCTTTAATACTCTTGTAAAAATATCTTTTATTCTTTTTTTTGGTTTTTCAAAACATATAGTTCTTGTTACATCTGTAGTTCCATATTTATATTGACCTCCAGAGTCACAAAGAAAAATATCAGAAGATCTTATTTTCCTATTACTTTTTTTATTTGCTCTATAATGAATTATAGCTCCATTAGGGCCAGATCCAGCTATTGTATTAAAACTTGGATAAAGATAATTCTTATTTCTCTTTCTGAAATTTTCTAATTTTTTTTCAATTTTTAACTCATCTAATTTTTTAATATTAGAATTTTTTATCCAGTACAAAAATTTTGTTAAAGCTACCCCATCTTCTATGTGAGCTTTTTCCATATTATTTAATTCTATTAAATTCTTAATTGATTTAAAATAATAACAGGGATCAACTTTTATATTTATATAAAATTTGGAAGATATTAATTTTTCAAAATATATAGAACAACTTATTTCATCAATAGAAAAATTAATTCCTTTAAGTTTATTTATTACAAAATAAAAATCATTTTCTTCATAAAAATTTACTTTAAGAGGGATTTTATTTCTAATTTTTAATGTTTTATATTTTGATGAAAACAAATAAAGCTCTCTAGATTTTGACAATATTAATCTACAGTTTGGTATTGGACTATTTGGATTATCATATCCTCTTAAATTTAATAACCAAGAAACATTTTCAGGAGCACTAATAAAGATATTGTCAATTTTTTTTTTTGACATATGGTTTAAAAGTCTACTTATTTTGGATCTGGTTGTTTCTCCCACATCTTTTGAATTCAATTGATAAAATTTTTGGCCATTCAGTTTTTTAGTTATAGATAATTGATCAACTAAGTTGTCATTTATTGCAATTAAATTACACTGAGGAAGAAATTGTTTTTTTAAAGATTGATTTGTAAATAGTTTTGGGTCAAAACCAATTTTAAGTTTATTTTTAAATTTGCTTAATATTTGCTTTGGTTTAACCTTGGTTATTTCACATATTTTAAACTTTTTTCCAGACTCTAACTTTGCTTGCAATGTATATCTACCATCAACAAATAAATAATTTTTATCTTTTAAAATTAGAGCCATCCCAGCTGAGCCAGAAAAATTTGATACTATTTTAAGTCGATTAGGATTTGCATATTCTGAAAAAAATTCATCATTTTTTGGAATGATATATCCATCAATTTCATATCTTTTAAATTTTTGTTTCAACTTGTTAATCATTTTTTAATTTTTCTCTGGTATCTTATCCATCCTGGACTTTTTACCTCGTTATTTTCAAAGTCAATATCTTGGTTAAACTCAAAATCTTGCTCCTTATCTTCAGAAAATAAGTTATTTTTCTTTATATTTTTATCTGGTAGTTCATCAATAAATCTAGATGACATACTGTCTATCCAGTCACCTTGGTAGAACCTATTCATAGAAAAAGATATATTTGCTATTTGTTTTGATCTTGTAATTCCAACATAAGCGAGTCTTCTTTCTTCTTCTAACCCTTTTTCTCCTTTTTCCTCAATTGATTTTTGATGAGGAAATAATCCTTCTTCCCAACCAGGCAAAAACACAACATCAAATTCAAGACCTTTGGAGGCATGAATTGTCATTAAATTAACTTTTTGATTTTCCCAATTTTGATCTAGAGATGTTGCTAGGGATACATGATCTAAAAAACTTTCTAGGTTATCAAATTCCTTCATAGCATTTAATAATTCTTTTATATTTTCTAGTCTATTTTCATTTTCTAAATCTTTTTTATTTTTTAACATTTGACTATAACCAGATTCATCTAAAATTAATTGCAATAGTTTTACATGGTTAATTTTTTTTATATTTAAATCATTTCTCCATTTTAATAAAAGGTTCAGAAGATTGCTTAAACCAACTTTTGTTTTTGGTTTAATTTTATTATTTTCTAATAAAAATCTAGAAGCATCTTCTAAATTAGTAATATTTTTCTTTGCTGTTTCGTTTATAAGTTTTAAAGTTGTATCTCCAATTGATCTTTTTGGGACATTTAAAATCCTCTCAAAGGATAAGTCATCTTTTTTTTGATATATAACTCTTAGATAAGCAACACAATCTTTTATTTCTGCTCGTTCATAAAACTTTGTTCCACCAATAATCCTATATGGTATTCCTATTTTTAAAAATCTTTCTTCAAATTCTCTAGTTTGAAATATTGCTCTGACAAGAATAGCTATATTGTTATATGAAACTTTTCCTTTAACATTTTCAATTTGATCCCCTATACCAATTGCTTCATCCTTACCATTTCTATAACAATTTAAAGAAACTAATTCACCCTCTTCTCCATTAGTATAAAGATTTTTTCCTACCCTATTTTCATTATGAGAAATAAGTTTTGAAGCTACAGATAAAATATTTTGAGTTGATCTATAATTTTTTTCTAATCTTATAATTTTTGTATTTTCATAAATTTTATCAAATTCTAAAAAGTTTTTAATTTCAGCTCCTCTCCAGCTATAAATAGATTGGTCATCGTCTCCAACGCAGCAAATATTTTTATTAAATTTTGCAAGATAATTTAACCATTTACTTTGGATTGAATTTGTATCCTGATACTCATCAACTAGAATGAATTTAAAATTTTTTGAAT
>CACJZM010000019.1 GCA_902597895.1 uncultured Pelagibacteraceae bacterium | reverse complement strand
AATTTTTTTTACAATAATCACTTGTTTAAGTATACTTATTTTTCTTAATGGATATAAATATAGAAAATACAACATTTATAATAGTTACTTACAAAAGTGAAAAAATTGTTCACAGATGTCTCGACTCATTACCAGAAAATTCTAATAAGATTGTAATAGAAAATTCACAAAATTTGCAATTGAAGAAAAATTTAGAAAGTACATACAAAAATTTAAAAGTTATAATAAATGAAAATTCAGGCTTTGGAGCATCAAATAATTTAGGCATTAAAGAATGCAATACTCAATTTGCACACATTCTTAACCCTGATGTTACATTTAAAAAAGATACTTTTGACAATCTTTGTAGGTCTTGTTTAGATATTTCTGATTTTTCAATAGTCTCGCCTATTCATGGCGATAAAAATTATCCAAATTATAAAATTAAAAAAAAATATAATTTTATAAGCGATGATATCATTGAAGTGGATGACTTAGATGGTTTTTCAATGTTAGTAAATAAAAATAATTTTGATGAAAGTGATTATTTTGATGAAAACTTTTTTCTCTATCTTGAAAATAATGATTTATGCCTGAGAGTAAAAAAAAACAATCGAAAAATTTATGTTATTAAAAATTCTATTATCGAACACAGGGGTGGAGCTTCTTCGGATCCTGACTTTTCTCAAATAGAATATTTAAAAAATTGGCACTGGATGTGGTCAAAATTTTACTATCACCATAAACATGACAATTATCTTTACGCTTTTATGAAAATATTTAAAAATTTTATTTCAGCACTTATTAAAACAATTTTTTATACAATTTTAAGAAACAACAAAAAAAAAAACTTCTATAAAGCTAGATTAAGCGGATGTATTAATGGATTGTTATTAAAAAAATCTTGGTACAGAATTGATTGAAACAAATTTTAAAAGTAGTATAACCCAACAATAATTACTAAGTGGCGGGGTAGCTCAGTTGGTTAGAGCGCGGGACTCATAAGCCCGAGGTCAGTGGTTCGATCCCACTTCCCGCTACCAAAATTTATTTATATTCGAAGTTTTGTGTATTTTCATTAACACTTAAAAGTTTTGCTCCATTTCGAAGATGAAAATTTTTTGCCATTTCTGTAAGTGGCGAAAGTGTAACTAATCTATTTAAGTGATTTGATTTTTTTATCATTTTAAAAACTTCTTTAACTATTAACTTGCCCCCACCTTTTTTTTTAGACCATACAGTATATGCTACCGCAATCTGTCCAACTTTTTGACCTCTTAAAGCACTCTGCAAAAAAGCATCTTGGCTTAATTTATCTAAATCATTAACTGATTTTGGGATTTTATTTGTAAACGCGAAACACATCACTGCATGTATTTGATCTTTATATTTTACACCATAAATTTTTCTTCCGTACGAAGTTCTAAATTTATTGTCTAATTCTGGTCTAACAGGATCCTCCGAAGTATCGCATTCATCAAGATCTACCAATTCAGCCCCTTTAACCCAGTGAAAAAAATTTTTTAGTTCTTTTTTAAAAATCTCTTTGTTTTTTTTGATGCTTTCTTTAATTCTTGGTTTAATTGTACTAATATTTTTCATATCCTCTTAATATAATTTAAATTAGATTAAAGAAATGTTAATTATGAAGCATAGGTATGCAGTAAGTGAATTTATGTATGATTAAATCTAATTCTATTCTAAATTTTGTTTTAATTCTTTCATTAATTGCTGGAGTATTTTTAAGATTATATAACATAAACCATGATAATCTTTGGATAGATGAAATGGCTACTTTTTGGGTTACTGATCCATCTATTTCATTTAAAGAAATGCTAGACAGACATAGCGCAACTGAACTTGCACCTCAATTTTACTATATTTTAATTTATTTCATTCATAATATTTTTGGTTATAGCCCAGATATTGCAAGATATTTTTCATCTGTAACAGGAATATTAAGTATCTTTACTATTGGATACTTGGTTAAAATATTGAAAGATAATGGATCTTTTAAACTAAGTATTTTTTTAGTTAGTTTTAATGTTTTTTTGATTTCTTATTCTATGGAGATGAGAACATATATGTTGATGTTTTTTATTTCATCACTCTCTTTAATATTTATATTGAAATATTTTAAAACTAAAAAAAATTATTTTTTATTATTATTTTTTATCACTCAAGTTTGTTCAACATTTACTCATCCTTTTTCTGTTATTGTATTTGCCTCAATAGCAATTTTACCATTTTACCAATATATATTAAAACATACCTATGAAAAAAATTTTATTATTACTCTAGTTTTTACTGGTATCTCGGTCTTAGTAATAATTTTTATATATTATTTTAATTTAAAAATAAGTAGTGATTATCTATGGAACGAACAGCCTACTTTTAAATTTTTTACAAACTTATATTTTTCTCAGTATTTTGGCTCTAGAGCTCTTGGAATAATACACTTAATTATTTTATTATTTCTTATATTTAAATTTAGAATTAAGATTTTGAAAAATGATTTTCTATTCATTTTACTAACACTATTTATTTTATCTTACATTATACCTCTTGTATATGGATTATATAAACCGATAATAACTTCAAAATATATAATATTTGTTTTAATACCAATAATAGTTTTAATATCAGTCTTAGTTAATGAATTAGAAAATAAAATCTTAAAAAATTTTTTAATTTCATTAATTATATTAACAACTATTGGTAATCAATTTACAGAGCAAAATTTCAAGCAATTTTTTGAAAATAGGAAACATTTTAAACCTCAATATGATTTAGCCTTAAAATATATAAATGAATCGAACTATAAAAATTTCTATGTAGATCTTAATTTTGCAAAAACTGATAATTTAAAAAGAAATTATTTATTAATGTATAAAAATTATTTAGAAATTATGTCGAAAAAAAACAATTATAATGAGATACAATATGTTCAAAAGGATCAAAATTATAATTCAAGTCAGGTATGGATTTTATGCTCACATATAGTTTATGGAGATAATTGTAAAAAATCATTAGCGAATCAAACTATTTTAGAAGAAAGACAGTTTCAAAACCTCTATTTAACATTAGTAACAATTGATTAATTAAATTAATTTTTTTAAGTATTTTGAATATTCACAATTACCATAAAACTTAATAGAAGCATTAATGTGTTTTTTTGATATCCATTTATTTTTAAGAGCAATTTCTTCTAGACAAGCAACTTTTTTTTTGTTTTTTTTCTGAATTGATAAAACAAATTTATTAGTTTTATAATAATCATCTATTGAACCCGCATCAAACCAATGCGTACCTTTTCCTGTTGAGGTAGCATACAGTTCTTTTTTGTTTAGATACATTTTAAGTAAATCAGTAATCTCAAGCTCTCCTCTAGTTGAGGGTTTTAATTTTTTAGATAGTTCAACAACCTTACTATCAAAAAAATACAAACCAGTAATCGCAAGGTTAGAGTACCTTTTTTTTGGTTTTTCTTTAATTCCTAATATCTGATTTTTAGAGTTTGTCTTAGCTACACCAAACAAATGAGGATTTTTAACTTTATGCAAGAAAATTTCAGCACCATTTTTTAATTGATTTGAGTTTTTAAGTTTTCTTTTTAAAGAATTTCCATAAAAAAAATTATCTCCTAAAATCAAAGCTACATTATTTTTTCCTATAAATTTTTTTCCTAAAATAAAAGCATCTGGCAAACCTTTTGGATAGGGTTGTTCCTTGTATTTAATTTTAATACCTAAGTTTTTTCCATTTGGTAAAAGTTTTTTATAAGTCTTTGTCTGTCCTTTATTAACTATAATTAAAATATCTTTTATTTTAGCCATCATTAAAATCGATAACGAGTAATAAATTATAGGTTTGTCATAAATTGGTAAAAGTTGTTTATTTACTGATTTTGTTAAAGGACTCATCCGTGTTCCATGACCACCAGACAAAACTATTCCTTTATTAATCATTTATTAATACCTAGTCTTTTAAGAATATCTTTTTTGTTCAATTTAGCGAAATATTTATAATTATTTTGGTACCATTCAAATGTTTCATTAAGACCTTTATTGATATTTGTTTTTGGTTTCCATTTTAGTGAATTCATAATTTTACTACTATCTAATGAATATCTAGTATCATGACCTGGTCTGTCTTTAACAAATTTAATTTTTACATTTTTGCCAATATTTATTTTACTTTTTGCTAGTTTAACTAGTTTTAAAACTAATAATTTATTTTTTAAAATATTACCTGAACCAATATTATAAAAATTTCCAATGGAACCTTGTTTATAAATTTTAAATAGAGCTTCACAATGATCTTTTACGTATATCCATTCTCTTTCATTGATACCACGACCATAGATCGGAAGATTTCTGTTATTAAAAATATTATAAATTATTTTTGGAATTAGTTTTTCAGGATGTTGCTTTGGTCCATAATTATTTGAACAATTTGTAATTATACCTGGAAAATCAAATGTTCTTATATAAGAATAAACTAAATGATCTGAAGACGCCTTAGATGCAGCATATGGTGAGCTTGGTTTGTAAGAATCGTTTTCTTTCGATTTTCCTTTTATCTTATCTCCGTAGACTTCATCAGTTGAAATATGAACGAATTTAAATTTTTTATTCTTTTTTGTATAATTTTTACAAACCTGCAGCAAAGAAAAAACACCAGTTATATTACTTGAGATAAAATGTTTTGCATTATCAATAGATCTGTCTACGTGAGTTTCTGCTGCTAAGTTAAAAACACAAACTGGTTTATATTTATTTAAAATTTTTGAAACTTTAGATTGGTTATTTATATCACATTTAATAAATTTATAATTCTTGTTATCTTTAAAATCTTTTGTATTATAAAAATTAGAGGAATAACTAACTTTATCTATATTAATTACTTTACAATTATTTTTTAACAGTAGCTCAATTAAATTACTTCCTATGAAACCAAGACCACCAGTGACTAATAATGTTTTCATTATAATTATTTTACAATAGCTATTTTTAGTTCCTAAACAACAACTCTAATGGCCAGGAAATTCAATTAAATTCTCAATTTTGTATCCTTCTTTAATTAAATCATCGCATCCGCCTAAGTCAAAAAGATTTATAACAAATATAAAAGCTGAAATTTTTCCTTTTGACATTTCAATAAGTTTTGCAGCAGCTTTTGCTGTCCCCCCAGTAGCAATTAGATCATCAATAATTAACACAGAGTCATTTTCATCTATAGAATCTTTGTGCATTTCGATTGTTGCAGTTCCATACTCAAGTTCAAAATCTACAGAATAAGTATCTGCAGGTAATTTATTTTTTTTTCTTAATAATATAAAAGGTTTTTTTAATAAATAGGAAACTGCAGAAGCAAAAACAAATCCTCTGGATTCGATTGCTGCAATTTTATCAATTTTATAATTTTTTGATCTTTTAACAATTTGATTTATTGTTTCAGCAAATGCAGTTTCATTTTTGATTAAAGTTGTAATGT
>CACJZM010000018.1 GCA_902597895.1 uncultured Pelagibacteraceae bacterium | reverse complement strand
GACGGAACAACAAATATATTAAAAAAAAACTTCAAGAAAAAAGGGTTTAAATTAATTAGCCATAAAAAAAATTTAGGCAAAGGGGCTGCAATTAAAAGTGCAAAAAAATTTATTAAAGGCAATATAGTTATTATTCAAGATGCTGATTTAGAATATGATCCAAAAGATTATCGAAAATTAATATTACCAATAATAAAAAAAAAAACTAAAGTTGTATATGGATCAAGAGTTTTGAATAAAAAAAAATATAGTAATAGAAATTTTAGCTCTAAATTTCGAGTTTTTGCAAACTATATATTAACTTTAATATCAAATTATATTAATTCTCAAAAACTTACTGATGCACATACATGCTATAAAGTTTTTGATGCAAAATTGTTTAAAAAAATTAAACTTCAAGAAAATGATTTTAGCTTTTGTCCTGAAATAACGACAAAAGTTTCAAATTTAAAAGAGAAAATTTTAGAAGTTCCAATTAAATATAAAGGACGCTCATATGAAAAAGGAAAGAAAATTCAATTTAAAGATGGTTTTTTAGCACTAAAAACACTATTTAAACATAAGTATTTAAATTAAACAAAAAATTGTTGAATTGAAGATAATAAATTGTATAAAGCAGTGCCTGGTGATTATTGCGAAAGTGTAATACCCGATCCCATTCCGAACTCGGAAGTCAAGCCTTTCAGCGCCGATGGTACTTTGTCTTAAGACACGGGAGAGTAGGACATTGCCAGGCTATAATAATCAAATGAAAAAAATAATCGTTGTAACTGGTGGCGCAGGTTTTGTAGGATCAAACCTTATAAATTTTTTTTTGAAAAAAACTAATTATAAAATAATTAGTTTAGATAACTATCTAAGTGGAAGCAAAGACAATCATATAAAAAACAATAGAGTAAAGTATATTAAGGGAGACACAAATCAAATTAAAAAAATATTAAAAATTTACAAAAAAAATATTAATAGCTTATTTCACTTTGGAGAGTTCTCAAGAATTTATCAAAGTTTTAAAAAATTTAATCAATGTTTTGATTCTAACTTAGTAGGAAGTCAAGAAGTATTCAAATTTTGTTTAGATAATAAAATTAAACTTATTTATTCTGCAACTTCAGCTAGTTTAGGCAATGATGGTAATGACGAAAATTTATCACCATATGCATTTACAAAAGCCAAGAATTTAGAAATTCTAGAAAATTTAAAAAAATGGTTCAATTTTAAATATGAAATTGTTTATTTTTATAATGTCTATGGAAAAGGTCATATTAGATCAGGAGATATGGCAACAGTAATAGGAATATTTGAAAAGCAATTTGAAACAAAAAGACCATTAACAATTGTTAGGCCAGGCACTCAAAAAAGAAGATTTACACATATTAATGATACTGTTTCAATTTGTTACGAAGCTTGGAAGAAAAATAAGTGCCAACACTATAGTATTTTTAATAAGAAAGCATATTCCGTAATACAGGTTGCAAAAATGTTTAATTCTAAAATTAAATATTTAAAATCAAGAAAAGGAGAGAGATATGCCTCAGCACTTACAAAAATGAATTTGAATAATAAAATTCATAAAAGATATGGCAAAATAAGTTTGAAAGATTATATAACATCGTTTATTAAGGTAAAAAAATATAAAAAATGAAAATTGCAAGTTCACTCAAGTCATTAAAAAAAAGAGACTTAAACTCTAAATTAGTAAGAAGAAGAGGAAGAGTTTACATAATCAATAAAAAGAATCCAAAATTCAAAGCAAGACAGAAATAAGTTTAGATATGATTATAGGTTCTATAACTGAAAATCTAGATAATGAAAAAAGAATCTCTATAACACCTGAGATTGCTAAAAAATATATTGATTTGGGATTTAACGTCCAGATAAGTAAAAATTATGGAGTTCATTTAGGTTTTTCTGAGAAAGAATATGTTGATCTAGGAGTAAAATTTTTTAGTGACAACGAAATAATAAATAATTCTGATATTTTAGTCCAGTTAAGTTTACCAAATAAAGATCAAGTTTCAAAATTAAAACCAAATCAAACTCTTATAGGAGTTTTGGATGCATATGAAAATAAAACTCTTCTAAGTGAAATAGCCAAAAAAAATATTAATTTATTTTCATTAGAACTTTTGCCTAGGATCACTAGAGCTCAATCAATGGATATACTTTCATCACAAGCAAATTTAGCTGGTTATAAAGCTGTAGTAGAGTCATTCTCAACATTTGAAAAAGCAATCCCAATGATGATGACTGCTGCAGGAACAGTTCCTGCCGCTAAAGTTTTAGTAGTTGGAGCGGGAGTGGCGGGATTACAGGCTATAGCTACTGCAAAAAGAATGGGAGCAATTGTTTTTGCGACTGATGTAAGATTAGCTTCTAAAGAGCAAGTAGAAAGTTTAGGTGGAAAATTTTTATCTGTTGAAGGATCCGAAAATTTAGAAACAGAAGGAGGATATGCTAAAGAGACTTCTGAAGATTTTAAAAAAAAAACAAGAAGAGCTATTAACTGAAACTCTAAAAAAAATTGATATTGTAATCTGTACTGCTTTAATACCAGGAAAAAAGGCTCCATTAATTATTAAAGAAAATATGATCGAAGTTATGCAATCTGGATCAGTAATATATGATCTAGCAGCTATTCAAGGTGGTAATTCTGCTTTTACTGAAATAGATAAAATTATAGAGAAAAATGGAGTAAAAATAATGGGTGATAGAAATATTTTAAATAAACTGCCAACATCTTCATCTAACCTTTATGCAAAAAATGTTTTTAATTTTGTTTTAAACTTATATGACAAAGAAAATAAAAAAATAAACATTAATTTAGAAGATGAAATAATATTAAAAACAAAAGTAAATTAAATTATGGAAATTGACCCTTTTATATTTAGATTAAGTATTTTTATACTCTCAATTTTTATTGGCTATTATGTGGTTTGGAGTGTAACACCTTCTCTTCATACTCCTTTAATGTCAGTAACTAACGCTATTTCTTCTGTAATAATTGTAGGAGCTATAATTGCAGCTTTGGCAGGTAATTCTGAAATAATATTTAATAAAGCCAACATATTTGGTTACCTAGCAATTGTTTTAGCTGCAATAAATATTTTTGGAGGATTTCTTGTAACTCAAAGAATGCTCGCAATGTACAAAAAAAAAAGGAAAGATAAATAACAATGTCAGCAAATTTACTAGCAGTATTTTATTTAATATCTGGAATTTTATTTATTTTAGCACTTAGAGGTCTTTCATCACCTGAAACATCAAGAAAAGGGAACTTATTTGGAATAATTGGAATGGCAATAGCTATTGGAGTAACTTTTCTATCAGTTGGAAATTTTTCCTCTGGTTTTTTATATGTATTAATTTTTATTCTAGTTGGTGGATCCATAGGATCAATTATTGCGTTTAAAATACCTATGACTGCTATGCCAGAACTTGTAGCAGGATTTCATAGTTTGGTAGGACTTGCAGCAGTATTTGTTGCAATTTCAGCTTATTTAAATCCTGAAGTTTTCAATATTGGATCAACAGGAAATATCAAAATCGCATCTTTGATTGAGATGTCCTTGGGAGCTGCAATAGGAGCTATAACTTTTACAGGTTCAATTATAGCATTTTTAAAATTAAGAGGCATAATGTCAGGCTCTCCTATTACTTTTCTCGGTCAGCATTTCTTGAATTTAGCATTAGGCATAATTTTAATTGGATTAATATATTATTTATGCAAAACTCAGATTAATACGTGGTTCTGGACTCTAATTTTAGTTTCATTTGCAGTAGGAGTATTGCTTATTATACCGATTGGTGGAGCAGATATGCCAGTTGTAATATCTATGCTAAACTCCTATTCTGGTTGGGCAGCTGCAGGAATAGGTTTTACATTAGAAAATACTGCATTAATAATAACGGGTGCTCTTGTTGGTTCATCTGGAGCAATTTTATCTTACATCATGTGTAAGGGGATGAACCGATCTTTTTTCAACGTAATTTTGGGAGGTTTCGGAGCAACAGATCAATCTTCATCTGAAAAAGGTAAAGAACAGAAACCTGTGAAAAATGGAAATGCAGACGATGCAGCTTTTTTGATGAAAAATGCTTCGTCAGTAATAATAGTTCCAGGTTATGGTATGGCCGTGGCCCAAGCCCAACATGCACTTAGAGAGATGGTAGATGCACTTAAAAAGAATGGTGTAAAAGTTTCATACGCAATACATCCAGTAGCTGGAAGAATGCCAGGGCATATGAACGTTTTATTAGCTGAAGCAAATGTTCCTTATGATGAAGTATTTGAATTAGAAGAAATAAATAACGACTTTGCAAATTGTGATGTTGCATATGTTATTGGTGCTAATGACGTAACAAATCCAGTAGCCAAATCTGATCCTCAAAGTCCAATTTATGGAATGCCTATATTAGATGTTGAAAAATCTAAATCAGTTCTTTTTGTAAAAAGAAGCCTTTCCCCAGGATATGCTGGAATTGATAATGATTTGTTTTATAGAGATAATACTCTCATGCTTTTTGCGGATGCAAAAAAAATGACAGAAGATATAATCAAAAGTCTTTAATAAAATTTATTTAAACAAATTAAATTAATAAAAAATATTAAAATAAATTTATTTTATTTATGAAAATTCAATATAGAAAGGAGATAGATTTTTTAAGAGCAATAGCAGTTTTATATGTTACAGCTTTTCATTTTTTTCCTAAAGTATTTCCAAAAGGATATTTAGGGGTTGATTTATTTTTTGTTATTTCAGGTTTTTTAATATCTTTACAAATTTATAATTTAATAATTTTAAAAAAATTTTCCTTAAAAGACTTTTATTTAAGAAGAATTAGAAGAATATTCCCAGCAGTTATTTTTCTCATTATTGTAACTAGTATAATCTCATTTCTATTATATACAAAAAATGATTTGTTTTTATTTTCCAAAAGTGCTTTATTTTCAATAGCATTTTTGGCTAATTTCCACTTCTGGTCAATTGGAGGTTATTTTTCTGTACTTGATGAACTAAAGACTCTCCTGCATTTATGGTCTTTAGGTGTTGAAGAGCAATTTTATATTTTTTTTCCAATTTTATTTTTAATTTTATTAAAATTTATTAAAAAAATTAATTACTTAATAATAGCTTTTTTATTAATTTCACTATTTAGTTTGTCACTAAACTTATTTTTAAAATCTATAGGTCAAACGAATGCAGCTTTTTTTTTACTTCCAACAAGAGTTTGGAATTTAGGTTTTGGAGTTTTGGCAATGTTATTTTATGTAAAAAATAAAAAGTCACATAATGATTTTATTGCAGCCCTTTGCTTATTTTTTATAGTCACAAGTATTTTTATAAACAATTCTGGAATTCCTTCTGATGTAATATTAATTATTTCAACTGCTTTGTTTTTAAGCAAAAAATTACCTAAAAATTTCAATTTAAAGAACTTAATTTATAACAAATATATCAATTATATAGGTTTAATTTCATTTTCTTTATATTTATGGCATTGGCCAAT
>CACJZM010000017.1 GCA_902597895.1 uncultured Pelagibacteraceae bacterium | reverse complement strand
ATTGATAATTGTAACCAAGTAGAATTGCATATTTTTTAGATTCCTCTAATAAGCCAATTCTATAATGCACCTCAACAAGTCTGTGCAGTGCTTCTTCGGCATATATAGATCTATCATAATCTTTTATAACCTTTTTAAATCTATTTATAGCTGGTATCCATTTTTCTTTTTTTAGATAAAACCTTCCAATATGCATCTCCTTTGCTGCTAAGATTTCCTCAATTAATTCAAGTTTAAATGATGCATCCATCGCATATTCACTCTCTGGATATTCAGTAATTATAAATTGGAAACTTTGTTTTGCCTCTAAAATTGGTCCTAAATCTTTTTTTTCATCAACAATTTGATTATAAAATGACATGGCTTTAAGGTAATGAGCATAGTCCTTACGTTTGCTATTTGGATAAGTTTTAAGAAACCTGTTAACTTCATCTATTGCATCATTATAAAAGGAGTAATCATAATATGCATATGCAGACATTAAAGCTGAACGAGGCGCCCATTTAGATTGGGGAAATAATAATTCAGCTTCATTAAATTTTTTAACAGCTATTAAAGATTGACCTAAGTTAAGCTGTTTCATACCTTCTTCATATGCTTCTATCATTTGAAGGTCGACACTAACCTCTTTAATTTGTTCTACTTCAATTTTTTTACTACAAGACACAAGGGCCAAAAAAAGTAAAATTATTGATAATTTAAGAATAAAATTCATTTTTAAATTCTTAACAGAATTTAAAAAAAAGTATAATCTTTATGCTATAGATTTTAGCGCAGATTTATTAATAAAACTATGTGGTAAACTTTTTTCTTTTAGTTCAAAAATTGAGAAATTACTTTTATCTTTAAAAACTTCTCTTAATAGAACATTTGTTAAACTATGACCACCTTGTGAACATTGAATAGATCCAATCAGCTTATATCCAGCAAGATAAATATCACCTATACAATCAAGAATTTTATGATTAACAAATTCTAAGTTATTTCTTAATCCATTTTTATTTAAAATTTTATTCCCTTTAACTACTATCGCGTTGTCCAAACTTCCTCCTAATGCAAGTCCAGCACTTTTTAATTTTTCTATATCTTCATATAAACAAAAAGTTCTAGAACTTAATACTTCGTCTAAATTATCTTGGTAAACACTAACTTTATTTTTTTGAACTCCAATAAGTGGATTTTTAAATTTAATTTCAAATTCTATATCTAAGCTTATATTTGATTTTTCAATTTTAATGAATTTGTTTTCTTTTTCAACTGAAACTGTTTTTTCAATTTTTATAAATTTAATTGGCGCATCACTAACTGTAAAACCTGCAGTAATTATTTTCTCTACAAAATTTTTTGCAGATCCATCCATAATTGGAACTTCCTGTGAATTTAATTCTACAATTGCATTGTCTAAACCCAAAACATACATCGCTGACATTAAGTGTTCAATTGTCGACACTTTTACTCCATATTCATTAGAAATGGTTGTACAAAGGTTTGCGCTCACTACGTTAAACAAATTCGGAACGATAACGTTGTTATTTGGTAAATCAATTCTTTTAAAAGTAATTCCAGAATTTGGTGACGAAGGTTTAATTATCATATCAACTTTTTTTCCAGAATGAAGTCCAACACCACTAAATTTTATTGGTTGCTTTAGAGTTTTTTGCTTTAGAATTGACATTAGAATTTATACAAAAACTAAGAGGTGATTAGAAAACAACAAATATTACGATAAAATACAATTTTAATTAAATATATGGAATAATTTTTCAAAAAAACCTGATTTTTTAATCTTTTTTGGAATTATTTTAACCTCGTAGTTGTTATTTTTTTTATCGAAATTAATACCTGACGTACAGATTGTTTCCTCGTTCTCCTCAAAAAAATTAATTTCATTAAAAAATTCACTATAATTTTCAATATATATAGAATTCTTATCTAAAATTTTTGACCCTTCTCCAGTCAAAACTAAGATTGATTTATCGTTTTTATTTAAAATTTCGTCAAACTTTATATTTTGAAAACTTAAATTAAATATTTCATCTATCCTCGCATGAATAACTTTTTTTAAAAGATCTAGGGAAATATTATTTTTAATTGATGAGCTTAAAAGTTTATTCGAAAATAGTTCCTCTTGGGAATTGTCAGAAAAGGTTGCTTCTTTTTTATTTAAAGATTGCTTAATATGCTCTGCTTCAACAAATTCTATGTCTAGTACTTTTGAAATATCTTTTGTTATGTGATTTCCCCCTAGTGGTATAGTTTTAAATAAAATTAATTTTTCTTTATCGAAAACTGTTACACAACTTTTTTTATAACCAATATCTAAAAAAGTTTTTTTATTATAGTCATTAAAATACTGATTATAATTTAGTGATTTTACATAACTAGAACATAGGACACTATCAACTTCAATATGAATTAACTTAAAATGTTTAATTATTGTATTGTAAAATATTTCTGAAATATAAATAAATTTTAATTCCAAAGCTATAGATTTGTAATCAATATTATCATTTGGAAATTCATTATAAATCTTTTCATCAACTATTATCTTTTCAATTATAGTGTGAATAATAATTTTTTTATCATTATTTTTTTGAGCAAGTTGTCTAGCATCTTGTAATAAGAATTTTATATCCTCAAATAAAGAACTTTTTGCATCGAGATTTTTTTTTATAGAGAAGTCAAAAGATTGAACATCTGGTGCATCAATCATCAAAGTAATATTTTTAATATGTAAATCTAATTCTTTTTCAGAGGATTGAATAATTTTATTTATTAAATTCTTTGAAGTATCTAAATTTAATTTTTCTATATCAAAATTTGATATACATGCTATTTGATTATACAAATTATTTTTAGGAAGTTCATAATCAAACACGCCCATTCTTATTTTGGAAGAACCAAAATCAATATACGTTTGAAAATTATATTTATTCATTTGATAATATTACTTGGTTTTTAATTCTTAAATCAATTGTATCACCTTCAAGATTATTGCTATCAATTATTTTTTTTGCTTGTATTAGTGCTTCATCTATATTTTTGTATGGAAGTTTTATTGTAATATTGTTTTTATTTTCAATATCCCATCTAAAACTTGGATAAAAAAAGAAATTTATAATATTATTATATTCAAGAGGTGAATTTTTTATTTTATTTTTTAGTAGAATAAAATCTTCTGGTTTAAAATTTCCATAGATTGTTGGAAGATCATTGTGATTTTCAAAAATATCATGATCAATTAATTTTGCATTTGTACCTATTAAATATTTTTTATTTTGCTTTAATGTAGAGGCTAAAAATGTAGTTTGTTTAAGAGTAAGTACGAGATTATCAGGGTAAAGTTTGGAAACTTTAAAGTTTTCAATGTAATTATAACTGCTTATTTTTTTTGATAATTCCTCTTTGTTTATAGATAAGATCTCTTTATCATTTAAATATTTCAAGTTTTCTTGAATTGATTTATTCAAATGGTGGTCTAGTCCAATAACTTTAATAGCTTCAACATTACCAAAAATAAAATTTTTATTTTTTATATTTACTGTACTTAAAAACAAAAAGGCAATTATTAAAAATATAAAATTATTTTTTTTATCGGTTGATTGATGAATCATTTATGATCCACTTTATCAAATTTTTGAAAGAAATATTATAATATCTTGCTATTTCTGGAACTAATGAAAGGGATGTCATACCTGGCTGTGTATTTATTTCTAGTAAGTAAAATTTATTCTTATAAAATTTGAAGTCTGATCTGGTTACACCTTTGCATCCAATAGATTTATGTGCTTTAAATGCAATAGATAGTACCTCATTTAATAAGTTTTTTTTAATTTTGACTGGAATTATATGTTTAGTTTTTGCATTCGAATTGTACTTTGCTTGATAATCATAAAACTTTCTTTTTGGCACTAACTCAATAGCTCCAAGCTTTCTTTTGCCCATAATTGCCACCTGAATTTCTCTACCACCAATATACTCTTCAATCATTATCTCCTTATAGTGGTGAAGTTTATTTATATTTTTTTTCAAATTTTTATGATTACATATGTATACTTCAACACTTGACCCTTCATTAAATGGTTTAATGACAAGTGGAAATCCAATACTTGATTTTAATCTTAATATATATTTTTTATTTATTTTATCTTTATTAAATATAAATTTTTTAAATTTTGGAGTTAAAATGTTATTTTTAATAAATATTTTTTTTGAAATCTCTTTATCAATAGCAATAGAAGAGGCAAGAACTCCAGAATGAGTATACTTGATTTTCTCAGACTCTAAAATACTTTGAATATAGCCATCCTCACCATATCTGCCGTGCAAAGCATTAAATACAAAATCTGGCTTAAACTTCCTTAAAGTCGCAACAAGATTTCCGCCTGGTTCAGATATCTTGGTTATATAAATATTTTTAATTTCTTTAAAAACAGCTTTAGCAGTTTTTAAACTTATTTCTCTCTCGCGAGAAAATCCACCTCCTAGAATCAGTAATTTTTTTTTCATTTAATCTACAATTATAATTTCTAAATCAATTTTAACCCCAGTTTTATCTTTTACGCTTTCAGTAATAAAATCAATTAATTTTTTCATATCACTATATGTTGCATGACCTTTGTTTATTAAAAAATTTGAGTGTTTAGGTGAAATAGTTGCGTCTCCAAATGTTAAATCTGATGGAACAGATTGCTTAATTAATTCCCAAACTTTTAACCCTTTTTTTTGTTCAGGATTTTTAAATGTGCTTCCACCAGTTTTTACTTGAGTAGGTTGGGACATTTCTTTTTTATTTTTTAAATAAACTATTTCTTCCTCAATTTTTTTTTTTTCTTTATATTCTCCTTTAAAGGATGCACTTAAAAATATTAAATCTTTGGGTAAATCACATTTTCTATAACTAAAGTTTATATTATTATATGGAATAGTTCTGACTTTTCCTGTTTTATCAAGAACCTGAACTGAAATTAAAACATCTTTTATTTCTCTCCCAAAACAACCTGAGTTCATTCTAATAGCTCCACCAATGGTTCCAGGAATACAAGATAAAAATTCTAAACCACCAATATTGTTATTCATAGCAAATTCAGAAATAGTTCTATCAAGAACTCCACTACCAGCTACAATGGTATTTTCGTTTAAAATTGAGATATTTGAAAAATTTTTAGTTAATTTAATTACAACACCTTCATAACTTTCATCTTTAAAAAGTATATTAGAACCAGCACCCAATATAAATATCTTTCCCCTGTTTCTATAAAAATTTAGAAACGATATTAAATCCTGTAGATTTATAGGTTTAAAAAAAATTTTAGCGGTTCCTCCTATGTTAAACCAATTTAATTTACTAAGATTATGATCAAAATAAATTTTTCCCTTAAATTTTTCTAAGTTTTTTTAAAAATCTTCAATGTTCATTTTAATTTAAATTGTAAATTTCTTATCCAGTTAGATATCGATCCTGCGCCCATTCCAATAACAATTTTATTTCCATAAATATTTTGTCTTACAAAATTAAATAAATCATTTTCAGTTTGGATCATTATTAATTTGACCTTGGAATTACTTGCTAATCTTTTAGCAAAAGTTAAATAACTAAAACCTAAATTTATATTTTCTCCTGCTTTAAAAATCGGGCACAAAACTACTGTATCTGCTTTGGTAAAACATTCAGTAAATTCTTTACTTAAATTTTTTAATCTAGAGATTCTATGAGGTTGAAAAATACAAACAATTTCGCTTTCTTTGTATACATCTCTAACTCCATTAAGAACTTGACTAATTTCTGTTGGATGATGAGCGTAATCGTCATAAAATGGAATATTGTTAAAATTAAATATTTTAGTGAATCTTCTTTGAACTCCTTTAAAATTTATTAAACTTTTTTTAATAATATCATTAGGTATACCAACAGATGTTGCTACTGCTATTGCTGCTGTTGTATTTCTAATATTATGTATCCCAATTATAGGAACTTTTATTTTTCTGATAAATCTTGGT
>CACJZM010000016.1 GCA_902597895.1 uncultured Pelagibacteraceae bacterium | reverse complement strand
TTCTCTAGATTTTTCTAAATCATTTAATAGTCCTTGAACAATTTCTCTAGTTTTTGTGTCATCTGTCGAGGAAGTTTTTGGAGATTTTTTAAGATATTTTATTGTCATAATTTTTGAACTTTTAAATCATTAATTAATCTAATGCAACAACTGCTGCAGCCATCGAAGCTAATCTGGCTCTTGCTTCATCAGATCTACTTGTTATTACCACAGGAACTTTTCCACCAATCACCACTCCCGCAGCACAAGCACCCATAAAATAGATCATCATTTTTACTAATCCATTTCCGGTTTCTACAGATGGAACCAAAAGAATATCAGCTTGACCAGCAACAGTATTTTTTATTCCTTTAATGTCAGCAGATTTTTTTGAAATACTATTATCAAATGCCAAAGGTCCAAAAACTTCTGCATTTAAATTTTCTTTTTTAGCTAACTCAGTTATTTCTTTAGCATCTAATGAGCTTTGAACACTATCTAAAACCTCCTCAGTTGCAGATAATATAGCAACTTTTGGTCTTTCTATTCCTATTCTGTGTGAAAAATTCACTACATTTTTTAAAATATGCATTTTTGTTTTTACATTAGGCATTACATTTAGAGCACCATCAGTGATAATCAGTGGAGAGTCCTCTTTATCCAAAGTCATATGCCATATATGGCTTAGGCGTGTTTTTCCTAATAAATTATATTCTCTTTTCAAAACTTCCTTCATCAAAACATCAGTATGGATATGCCCTTTAACTATTATCTTTATTTTTCCTTCAGAAGCTAACTTGGCTGCAATTTTTGCAGTGTTATTTTCTATTGGTTCATGAATTATTTCAAAATTAGAAATATCAAATTTTAAATCATCAGCACACTTTTGAATATCATTCTTATCTCCAATTAAAATTGGAATTATTAAATTTTCATGAACAGCATCCATTACAGAGAGCATAGGAAGTGGTTTTCCTGCATTAACAATTCCTACAACGGCTCCCTTTTTTTTATGAGCTACGTTTAAAAGATTGTTTGGACAGATTATTTCTTTATCTGAAAGCATTTTCTAGTTTTTTGTATATATAAATATTATTAAAATTATAGTAAAATAGATATGAACAGATAATGTCATCTTTATGGAGATAGTAACAAAAATAGCCCCTATAGCCTTAGCACTGATAATGCTAGGCTTAGGTTTGGGTTTAACAACTCAAGATTTCACAAGGGTTTTAAGAAATCCTAAGGATTTCTTAGTTGGTTTTATTGCTCAACTAATAATTTTACCAATAGTTGCATTTCTATTAATAAAAATACTTAATACTCCAACTGAAATTGCATTAGGAGTTATGATAATTGCTGCTGCTCCAGGTGGAATCACTTCAAACGTATTAACTAAATTTGCTAAAGGAGATGTTGCTCTATCAATATCATTAACAGCTATTATTAGTATTATTAGTATCATAACTGTTCCATTAATTGTTTTTACTTCTGCAAATATATTAGGAATAGATTTAGTGTCACAAGAAATTAATTTAACAGGTACTGCTCTAAAAATGGCAGGTGTTGTGGCTGTACCAGTTATTTTAGGAATGATAATTAGAAAATTTGCAGATAATTTTATTTCATCAAAAATTTCTTTTATAGATAAAATAACAGGTTTTTTATTTTTAATAGTATTTATTGCAATTTGGATTGAAGAAAGAGAAAATATATTTGAGTATTTATCTCAAGCAGGTTTAGTAGTATTAATATTAAATGTGGTTATGATGTTGATAGCTTACAATATTGCTAAAATTTTTGCATCTGGCACAGAACAAAAAAAATGCATTGCTATAGAGTGTGGATTACAAAATGGTACACTTGCGGTTTTTGTTGCTACACAAATTTCAAATGAAATTGTTTACTTAATTCCTACAGCTGCTTATGCATTAATTATGTATATAACAGGTTTTTTATTTATTTATTTTTTGAGAAATAAAATTTAATTATTCCAAAAAGGACATTCACTATTAGCAAGTAAATATTTCTTTAAATTATCATTTAATTTTAAAGTTGTTATAGACATTCCAGCCATCTCCATAGAAGTTGCGTATCTTCCAACGTATGTTTTAGTATTGATAATTTTGGAATTTGTTAAATTTTCATTAACTCTTTTTGATATTATATATAGTTCTTCAAGAGGTGTTGCTCCCAAACTATTTATCATAACAGCTATATTATCGTTTATTGATAATTTAGAGTCTTCTAAAATTCTTTTATATAAGTCATCAACTAAATCGTTTGCTGGCCTTAATTTTTCTCTTTTTATTCCAGGTTCCCCGTGTATTCCCATGCCTATTTCAATTTCGTCATCACTAATTTCGAAAGTAGGTTTTCCTGCTTCAGGTAGAATACATGGTGATACTGCTACGCCAAGTGTTCTAATATTGTTATTTGCTTCGATTGCGATTTTAAAAACCTCTTCAAGAGATGCTCCAGTTTCTGCAATAGCGCCTGCAATTTTGAATACAAATATCATACCGGCTATTCCTCTTCTCTTTTCTTTTTCAACTTCACTTGCGCTTGCAATATCATCTGCAACTATTACTTTTTTGGTTTTAATTCCTTCAGCCTCAACAATTTCACACGCCATTTCAAAATTCATTACGTCCCCACCGTAATTACCAATTATACATAATACCCCATTGCCATTATCAGCATTTTTTATAGCAGAAACCATTTGTTCAACTGAAGGAGAGGCAAAAACTGATCCAATTGCACAAGCATCTAAAAATCCTTTACCGATATATCCAGTAAAAACTGGTAAATGGCCAGACCCACCGCCAGTTACTAATCCTACTTTATTTGAGGATTTTTTAGCTCTTGTAACTACTCTTTCATTATCTTTTGCTAATGCGTAAACATTTGGGTGTGACTTAATAAGTCCATCAATTGACTCTTCTACAAAATTACTTGGATTGTTAATTATTTTTTTCATAACTATTTTATATTTTAAATATTTAAATATATATACTAATAAAATGATAAAACCCTTTAAAGTAGAGATTTCAAATGAAATTCTTCAAAATATAAATTCAAAAGTAAAAAACTATCAATGGCATGAGATGCCTGATGATGGAGGTTGGGATTATGGAACAAATTTAGATTATATGAAAGAATTTGCTGAATATTGGAGTAGTAAGTTTGATTGGAAAAAAACTGAAGAAAAAATAAATAAATTTAGAAATTTTAAAACTAATATTGATGGAATTGATATTCATTTTATCCATGAAAAAGGAAGTGGATCGAATCCTAAACCTTTATTATTAAATCATGGTTGGCCAGGATCAATAGTAGAATTTTTGGACATTATAGATGAACTAGCGCATCCAGAAAATTATGGAGGCAATATTGAGGATAGTTTTGATGTAATTGTGCCTTCGCTTCCTGGTTATGGATTTTCAGGTCGACCTTCAAGACCTATAGGTCCAAGAAAAATGGCATCAATATTTAATTCACTAATGACAAATTCTCTTAGTTATGAAAAATATATCTCACAAGGAGGAGACTTTGGTGGAACTATTTGTACATGGTTAGCATACGACTTTCCAGAAAGTTTGTTAGGAATTCATATAAATATTTTAATTACAAGACACCCAGATGGTCCTCAAACAAAAGAAGAAATTGAATGGCAGGAGAGATTTAAGGTGGAACAAAGAATTGAAGATGGGTATAGAACTCAGCAATCTACAAAACCACAAACATTAAGTTATGCAATGATGGATAGTCCAGTTGGTGTTGCAGCCTGGATGATTGAAAAAATGCGAGGATGGTCTGATATTAAAGATGGAAACATTGAGTCTGTTTATTCAAAAGATATTTTATTATCAAATATTATGATTTATTTAGTAACTAAAACATTCAATACTTCAACTTGGATTTATTATGGAAGAAGAGAAGAGGGGGGACGATCACTTCCTAAAGATCATTTACCACTAAAAGTTCCAACAGCTATAGCTAAATTTCCAAAAGAATATTTAGAATGGGCTCCAAGATCTTATGTTGAAAGGATATATAATGTAAAACAATGGACAAATATGCCTGCTGGTGGTCATTTTGCAGCTTTAGAAAAACCAGATTTATTGATAAAAGATATTAGAGAATTCGGGAAAAAATTATAATGGAAAAAATTACAAAATATTTACAGCTTATTTTACTGTCAATAATACTTCTTAGTACAGTAATTGCTGTAGGCATTGAAATCAGAACAATGTATATAAACCAATCTGTGACTTTAGCAGATCTTCTTTTAATGTTTCTTTATTTAGAAGTTTTGGCAATGGTAAGAGTGTTTTGGGATCAACAATCAATCAGTATTACTTTACCATTGTTAATAGCTATTACAGCATTAGCTAGATTTATTATTCTTCAAGGTAAAGAAATGAACCCTTCAGGATTAGTATATGAGGCAGTAGCTATACTTCTAATAGCTGGAGCAATTGTAGTATTAAGACTACGACATAGTGAAAAATTGGGACTTAAAAAAAATAAAAAAAGGTAATTTTTAAAATTAAAATGAATTTAAGTCTTTTAGCAATAATTATATACGCTGCAGGAATTTTATTTGGAGCTTTTTTTCTAGATATTTGGGGAGCAGAGACATCAATTTTGAAAGGTATTATAGGATTAGTCTGGACAGCAATTTTTTTAATTACATTATTTTATGCAGAAAAAAAGAACACAAAAAACTGAGAGTATCCCAAAAGGATTTGCTAGAAAATATATAAAATTTTACTATGGATTTTTTTGGACAATTTTAATTATCTTTTTGATTCTTAAATTTCAAAATTAAATCAACTACATAGTTTATAAAATGCAAACATTCCTGGATCGTCTAAATCTTTCGTCTTATCTTCAAACATTCTAGCTCTACCAATTTTAATTTTTTTCCCCTTAAATTCATCTAACGCTTCTTTTGTTGCTGTTTTAAATACTGTTGAATAATCCTTGTTCAGTTTGAGATTTTTAATAATAAAATTGATTGTATCAGCAATTGTTTTATCACCTATTTTAGTTTTGCCTCTAATCAATATTGTTTCTAAGGAAATTTCAAAAATTTTAATAATATCATCGTGGTTACATGAATTTTTCCCTTTTAAATTTTTAGCTATATTCATAAAAGAAAATGCAATCAATGTACCAAAACTAGAACCTGATTTTTTAACAAAAGCTTGAGAACATAACATAAAATTATTACCTAGATCATCTGTAAATTTATCTAGATTTTTATTAATTTCATCTAAACCATGCAGTATTGTTATTCCAAGATCTCCATCACCGATTTTTCCATCTGCTGCGTTAAATTCATCATGAGAACTTTTTGCATCAATTAATAATTTTTTAAAAATTTGAATTAAAATATCTTTATTAAGCATCTAGTTTTTTTAAATCATCAGCTATATTAAAAGGAATATTTATTTGTTTATTAAGATTTTTTTTATACCTTCGATATTTTCTTTGACCAGGATATAAAATTTCTTTAACACCCTTTATTTTTGGTAATCTTTTTACTCTTTTAATGTTTTCTTTTATTCTTTTACTGTAATTTCCAACAAATAAATTTGTTTTCATAACTAAAAATAAATGACCAATATTTTGTGGACCTGAAAAATCATCAAAAGGATCTTTTACTCTTCCACTGTGGTTTCCGCCTGTAAATACTCCACTTAATATATCAACCATCCAAGCGAGTCCTGAACCTCTAAAACCAGAGATCGGTAATTGAACACCTGATAAAGCTTTCTTTGCATTAGTAGTTGGTTTGCCATATTTATCTAAAGCCACACCCTCAGGAATTTTTTTACCTGTACGTTCTGCAACCCTAATCTTACCTCTATTAATTACTGATACAGATGTATCTAAGATAAAAGGAACCTTAGAAGACGTGGGAGTACCAAAACAAACAGGATTAGTCCCAAATAAACTCTTTCTTGAACCATGTGGTGCTATCGCAGGCGGAGCGTTAGTAAAACAAAAAACAATTAAATTTTTCTTAACAGCTTGTTCTGCGTAATAACCAGACATTCCATAGTGCCCACTTTTATTAACTCCAACTAAACCAATTCCAGTCTTTTTTGCATTTTTTATTGCCTCTTTTATTGCAATGTCTGCTGCAACAAAACCTATACTATTATCAGCATCAATTTGAGAAATAGATTGTGAAATTTTTTTAATCTTTATTTTTGGTCTTGGATTAATTAATTTTTTATTAATTCTATCACAGTACATTTTTAATCTTGATAATCCATGAGTAGGAGCATCAACTAATTCAGCATTAATAATTGCATTTGCACAAATTAAAGCATGTTCATCACTTAATTTATGTTTTTTAAAAATGTTAATGATTTTACTTTTTAAAACCTTATGGTTCACTTTTAACCTTTGCCACGCCAAGGGATCGTTTTATCAATTATTTTTCTTAGAGTTACATCAAACAACAATCCAAGCATTCCCATTATAAAAATTGTTATCCAAATAACTTCATATTGGAAATATTTTTTTGCAACATTTTCCACAAATCCAATACCTGTAGTACCTGCTAAAAATTCTGCTGCAACTAAAGTCCCCCAACACATACCAACTGCAACTCTTATGCCTGTTAAAATTTCTGGTAATGAATTTGGAAAAATAACATATCTAAGTATTTGTCTATTTGACGCTCCTAATGAGTGAGCAGCATGAATTTTAGATAACTGTGTACCTGAAGCTCCAGCTCTTGCAGAAATAATCATAATTGATAATGAAACCATAAATAACAAAAATACTTTTCCTGTATTATCAATTCCTAAAACTGAAATAATTAAAGGAGCCCAAGCTAAAGGAGGAACAGGTCTATAAAGTTCAATCAAAGGATCAAAAAAACCTTTCGCAAATCTATTTAAACCCATAAATAAACCAAGTGGTACTCCTATAATTATCCCAAATACCAATCCAAGAAATACCCTTAAAAAAGAATCCCAAATATGACCATAAGGAACAGGTATTTTAAATAATTTAAAATCTCCTGTGACTATCTTTAGAACATTTCCTTTAAAATTCTGTTTTACAACTCCATCACTACTGTGTATTGGGTAATCTCCAGGAAGGACATCAGCTATCCAATCAGGCAAAATAAATCCGACAATTTTACTTACATCCATCATGTCGATCCAAAGCAAAGGTATATTTTTATAACCAACGCTAGGTTTTGACATTAAAATAAATTTATTAAGTGTATCAGATGGTTTTGGCAACCATCTTCCAGAACCTTGTTCAGAGCAACTTGTACCACTTGAAACAATTGTTCCAGCAGGGAATAAAAGCAAATCAATTAATCTTAGATTACCTTGCTCAGACTTTTGAAGATCCTCAAATTCAATAATTGCTTTTTGCATTTTATTTAAAGCATTAGGGGGATATATACTTGCAAATTCAATTCTTCTTGTAATTTTCACAATATTTTTTGCATAATTTGATGCTATTTCTTCCGAGTCTTTTAAACTTGCTCTATAAGCTTTTATTTCATCTTTAATTTTTTTAACTGAATTTTTGAATTGTGGGTTATGATTTCTTAATTTAAAAAATTCCTCATCTATAATTTTTAGTTCTTCTGCGGCAGCATTAAATTTTAAACCTCTATCTGTTGAAGGAATTAATGGAACCTCAAAGGTATTTTCTATTGTACCAGTCCCTGCACTTACTGTAGTAATACCCCAATCACCTTGTTCTTTAACAGCTTGAAGCCTTTTATTTAATTCCTCCTCTGTTTCAAATGGATAATCTGGTTTTTTGAAGTTTTCTATTAAGAGATTTATTTTTTCTGTTATTCCATCTATTTTTTGTTTTGTTTCCATCTCCATTAAATTATCTTTTGTAAGTAGAGGAATTAATTGACCAGTTTTATTTAAAAAACCTATCAAAACTGTCTTTTGTTGACTGTTTAAATCTTGTGAATTTTGAATTTCAATTGATATCTTTTCAATGTTTTTATTTTCAATTTTAATTATTGAGGTACTTTTAAATTCTCTTTCATCGATTGGAAATTGATATTTTAATCCTAATAAAGACTCGTTTATTTTTGCCACCTGACATAATTCATTTGCTGACTTAGGATAAAAACCTTTAGCAATATCCCATGAGTAATAAAGCCAAATTAGTAAGATTGCACTACTTCCAACAATGACCCAGTGTGTACCACCTTTTGCTCTTTCAGGGTTTCCAAATACAGCATCAATTTTTTCTGTTTTTATTAATTTCCTGCCATAAAGAATACATCCCACAATGGATACAAGAATTAATATTGTAATTATTTGAGTTAACATTTAGTTATCTTTCCCCATAATTTCTTCCTCCATGTTCCAAATCATGGACAATATTTCTTCTCTCTTAGATGAAAATTCTTTATCTTTTTTTATTTCTCTTAAATCTTGTTTAAGTCCCATTTCTGCAAAAGGAAGATTATATTCCTTATGGATTCTACCGGGTCTTGGCGCCATTACGTATAATCTTTCTCCAAGCAACAAAGCTTCTTCTACAGAGTGAGTAATTAAAATAATTGTCTTTCCTGTTTCTTTCCAAATTTTTAAAACTAATGACTGCATTTTTTCTCTGGTTAATGCATCAAGTGCTCCTAATGGTTCATCCATTAGAATTAGATCTGGATCATTAATTAAACATCTTGCAAGGGCTACTCTTTGTTGCATACCACCTGATAATTGATAAGTAGGAGTGTTGCCAAATCCTTTTAGACCAACTATATCTAACCACTCATCAACTTTTTTTGCAGTTTTAATTGGATCATCTTTTTTCATTCTTAATCCAAAGTTGACATTTTCAGAAACTGTTAACCATTCAAATAAAGCACCTTGTTGAAAAACCATACCTCTATCAACTCCAGGTCCGTTAATTTCATTATTTCCTAAGGTTATAGTTCCAGAAGTTGGTCTTATAAAACCCGCTGCAATATTTAATAAAGTTGTTTTTCCACAACCTGAAGGACCTAAAACTGTTAAAAGCTCACCTTTTTTTATAGTAAAATTTAAATCTTTTAATGCATGAACAGTTTCTCCTTTAGGAGATTTAAAAATCATATTTAGATTTTGAGAAACTAGATCACTCATTAGATACCTTTATATTAAAATTTTAATAAAAAAAATAGGCACCAATTAATAAAATTGGCGCCTATTTAAATTTTTAATACCCTTAGATTATAAAGGTAAGAAACTAGTATCTACATTTCCTTTTGGTGTTCCCATACCATCTAGGAATCCCTTAAGATTTCCACTCTCCATAGACTGTTTAGTTTCTTCTGGCGTAAGAAATTTAAAGCCGCTTAAAGTTTCTTTCATATCAGCAACTTTCATTTCTGAAGCTTTAGCCATAGAATTCATGTCAGCTTTACCAGCTTTATATCTAGCATTAGCTTCATGAGTTACTTCTATAAAAGTTCTAAGCATTCCAGGATTTTCTTTCATAAACTTTGTAGTTACTGAAGTGATATCTATACCCAAGATACCAGCATCTCTAGCTTCTTGAACTGTTAGTAATCTAGATCCAATAGCTGTAGCAGCTTTGATAGAATTACCTCCAAATAGACATGCCATTACTACATCGCCACTAACTAAAGCAGCAGCTCCTTCTTCAGGATCCATTTGAATTATATCCATCTTACTTCTGTCAGCACCAACAACTTTCATACTTTCATCGAATACGTACTCAGCCATAGTACCAAGAGGTACTGCAACTTTTTTTCCTTCAAGTTCAGTAGCATTTGCTTTTGTAATTCCGGAAGCATTAGAAGTTACACAAGTTGTTCCTCCCATTCCATATTCCATAGCGATGTCTACTAATTTAATAGGTGCTTTTGATTTTACTGCGTTTATAAATGGAACTAGACCTTGAGAATAAGAAATATCTATATCCCCAGCTAACATAGCATCAGTCATTGCTCCACCATTTGTAAAGTTTGTCCATTTTACTGGAACTCCTAGTGCTTTAGCGAAATTTTTTTTCTGCATATCCTCTAAATTTGGACTAGGCCATTCTAGAAAGTAAGCAACTCTAACTTCATTTGCAGCTGAATTGGCAACTGAAATACTTAAGTTTAGAGCAACAAAACATCCAAGAATAAAACTAATTATTTTTTTCATTCATTCTCCTCTTGTTTTTTAAATTTAAAAAGCCAATTTAATTAGAAAATTTGAGACTTGTAAATGATAGTTTATAAGAACTCTTCTCATTAATAAATAACTTGCAACTTGTGATTGAAGTATATAATTAAGATTTATATAGAGAGGATTTAAAAATTAGTCTAAGTAATTAAAGATAATAAAATTTAAAAAATATGAGTTCAGAAAATAAATTTAAAATGCCCAATTCTCTTAATGAGCATTGGATGCCTTTTACAACAAACAAAGAATTTAAAGAAAACCCTAGACTTATTACAGAAGCTAAAGGGGTTTACATGAAAAATCATCATGGACAAACATTGATTGATGCTAGTTCAGGATTATTCTGTAATCCTTTAGGACATGGTAGAAAAGAAATTATTAATGCAATAACTAAACAATTAGAAGTATTAGATTACTGCCAACCCTTTCAACAAGGCTTTGGTGGATCATTTGAACTCGCAACAAGAATTTCAAAACATACACCTGGAAATTTAAATAGAATTTTTTATACAATTTGTGGATCTACAGCAGTTGAAACAGCAATTAAAATTGGTGTTGCTTATCATAAAGCAAGAGGAGAAGGAAATAGGTTTAGATTTGTTGGAAGAGAAAGAGGTTATCACGGAATGAACATAGGGGCTACTTCAGTTGGAGGAATGGTTAATAATGTAAAAACATTTGCAAGTATTTTAATGCCTGGAGTTGTTCATATGAGACATACTCATTTACCTGAACATAAGTTTATTTCTGGTCAACCTGAAACTGGAATAGAGTTAGCTGAGGATCTTGAAAGAATTTGCGCAAATTTTGGGGCAGAAAATATTGCTGCGTGTATAGTTGAACCTGTTGCAGGTTCTACAGGAACGCTTGTGCCACCAAAAGGATATTTACAAAGATTAAGAGAGATTTGTGACAAACATGGAATACTTTTAATTTTTGATGAAGTTATTACGGGATGGGGCAGAATGGGTTCAGCTTTCGGAGCACAAGAATTTGGTGTTACACCAGATATAATGACAATGGCAAAAGCTACAACAAATGGAATAGTTCCAATGGGCGTAGTTGCATGTAAGGAAGAAATTTATGATGCAATTATGGATGGCTCTCCAAAAGGTACAATAGAATTATTTCATGGTTATACTTATTCAGGAATTCCTATTTCAGTTGCAGCCGCATTAGCAGTACAAGATATATTTGAAAAGGAAGATATTTTTAATAGATCAAAAGAAATGTCATCATATTTTCAAGAAGCACTTTTTTCATTAAAAGATATTGATGCTGTAGACAATATCAGAGGTTATGGAATGATGGGCGGCATAGATATGAAAATGGATAAAAAACCTGGAGTAGCAGGATATACTTGTTTCAAGCATTGTTATGAAGCTGGAGTAAACTTTAAAGCCACAGGAGATTGTTTAATAATAGCTCCAATGTTTATTTCTGAAAAAAAACACATAGATGAAATTATTGAAAAATTAAGAACTGGAATAACAAATTATTTGAAGTCAAAAAAAAATTAGTTCTTTATGAAAATCGGAGTACCTAGAGAAATCAAACCTCAAGAAAATAGAATAGGTCTCACTCCAGAAAGTGTAAAATCATTAGTCTCGAATGGTCACGAAGTTTTGATTGAAAATAATGGTGGTTTTGAAGCTGGATTTGATAACGATCAATATAAATCAGCTGGAGCAAAAATAGTAGAAAAGGCAGCAGATATTTATAATGATGCTGAAATAATAGTTAAAGTTAAAGAACCATTATCTAATGAAGTAAAAATGATAAGAGAAAATCAAATTGTTTTTACTTATCTTCACTTAGCAGCGGCAAAAGATTTAACTCAAGGATTAATAAATTCAAAAGCGATTTGTATTGCATATGAAACTGTAACAGACAACAATGGAAGACTACCATTATTAGCTCCTATGAGCGCTGTTGCTGGAAGAATGTCAGTCCAGGCTGGTGCGCATTGTTTAGAAAAAAATCAAAATGGAAGAGGTCTCTTATTAGGAGGAGCACCTGGAGTGGAAGGTGGCACAGTAGTTATTTTAGGTGGGGGTGTAGTTGGAGAGAATGCAGCAACCATCGCTACGGGTATGCAAGCAAAAGTTCATATTGTAGATAAATCAGAAAAAAGATTAAAACAATTAACTGATATTTTTGGAAATAAAATTATTCCTGAACAAAGTGACAATGTTGATCTTAAAAAACTTATTTCAAAAGCAGATTTACTAGTTGGTGGAGTTTTAATACCAGGAGCTGAAGCTCCAAAGCTAGTTACAAAAGATATGTTAAAATTAATGAAAAGAGGTTCTGTTATAGTTGATGTGGCAATTGATCAAGGTGGATGTGTGGAAACAAGTAAGCCCACAACTCATGCTGATCCAACTTATATAGTTGATGATGTAGTCCATTATTGTGTAGCAAACATGCCGGGTGGAGTTCCAAGAACATCTACTTTAGCTCTTAATAAAGCAACATTACCATTTTTATCAAGACTTGCAAAAGATGGATATAAAAAAGCATTAAATGATGATCATAATTTCTTAGCAGGTCTAAATGTACATAAAGGTAATGTGACACATAAAGCTGTTGCGGATACTTTTGGTCATAAGTATATTTCTCCAAACGAGGTATTAACATAATGTACAGACCACTTCCTGATGGATTAACAATTAAGAACTCTCCTATCGAAGGACTTGGTTTATTTACAAATATTGCAATTAAAAAAAATACTTTTATTGGAATTACTCACATAAGAGATGAGCAGTTTGAGAATAAATATATAAGAACCCCATTAGGTGGTTTTTACAATCATTCAAATGAACCGACAATTATCAGGATGGTAAGCGATGTATTACCTAAATTGAAATTTGGTGATCAAATTGATTTAAACGCTACTGTTAAAAAATTTGAAGATGGCGATACAACAGGTGAAAATTTGTTTTATAACTTACATGAAAAAAGTGATGCCAAATATTTCTTTATGGTTGCTACAAGAGATATTAAAGCAAATGAGGAATTAACTGCAAATTACAATTTATATACCTACCCAAAAACTGGTGTAGGAATTCAAATGATATAAATGAAGGAACTTCCAAATACAGCAAAAGTTGTTGTAATTGGTGGAGGAGTTGTAGGAACTTCAACCGCATATCATTTAGCAAAATTTGGATGGAAAAATATAATCCTGTTAGAAAGAGATCAATTAACTTCAGGAACTACCTGGCACGCAGCAGGTCTTGTAAGTCAATTGGGACCTTCAGCTGCAATTACTAAAATAAGAAAGTATTCTTTAGAATTATACAAAGAACTTGAAAAAGAAATTGATTTTTCTAGTGGTTTAAAACTCAATGGAGCTTTATCAATTGCAACGACAGAAGGAAGGTGGCAAGAGCTTAAAAGACAAGCAACTACCGCACAGCTGTATGATGTAAATGTAGAAGTATTAAATATTGATGAAGTAGAGAAAACTTATCCAATAATAAACAAAAAAGACATATTAGGTGGTATTTTTATGCCAGGTGATGGTCAAGCAGATCCAATTGGAGTTACAAATTTATTAGCAAAAGCTGCAAGGAAAGAAGGGGTCAAGATCTTTGAACAATGTCCAGTAGAAAAAATTTTAAAAAAAAATGGAAGGGTTGCAGGAGTTATAGTTAATGGGCAAACTATTGAATGTGAATATATTGTTCTAGCTACAGGTATGTGGTCCAGACAAATTGGAGAGGATATGGGATTTAGCATTCCATTATATCCAGCAGAACACTTTTATGTAATCACAGAAGCAATAAACGAATTGCCAAAAAATATTCCTGTTCTAAGAGACTTTAATGATAGTTTATATTTAAAAGAAGATGCTGGTAAAATGTTAATAGGAATTTTTGAACCAAAATCAATTCCTGCATTTAGAGAAACTAATAGAGTTCCAGGTGACTTTTCTTATGGTGAATTTCCAGAAAATTTTGAACATTTTGAACCTTTTTTAGAAGCTGCTTTAAAAAGGGTTCCAATATTAGAGAAAGCAGGAATTAGAAAATTTTTTTCAGGCCCAGAGTCTTTTACTCCAGATACTAATACATTATTAGGTGAAGTTCCTGATTTTAAAAATTTATTTGCATGCTGTGGATTAAACAGTATTGGGATTGGCAGTGGAGGAGGTGTTGGCAAGGTTACAGCTGAGTGGTTAATGAATGGTCATATAAATGAAGATTTATTTATATATGATATTAAAAGATTTCAAAATTTCCACTCAGAAATAAACTTTATTAAGGAAAGGGTTACTGAAAGTTTAGGTGATTTATATGGCATGCATTGGCCCTTCAAACAACACAAAACTTCTAGAGATAAAAAATTACTTCCTTATCACGAGGAATTAAAAAAAGTTGGAGCTTGCTTTGGTGTATCAGGAGGATATGAAAGACCAATGTGGTATTCTTTAAATGGAAAAAATCCTGAATATAAATATTCGTATAACTATCAAAATTGGTTTCCATCTGCAGAGTATGAAACTAAAAATACTAGAGAAAATGTTGGTCTCTTTGAATTAACTCCTTTCTCAAAATATGATCTTAAAGGTGAGAATGTATATGAAGATTTACAAAGAATTTGTACTGCAAATATAAAAAAAGAAGTAGGAAAATGTACATATACTCAAATGTTAAATAGTGATGGAGGAATTGAGACAGATCTAACAGTGATTTGTTTTAATGAAAACCATTTTAGAATAATTACAGCAGCAGCAAATAGAGAGAGAGATAAATTTCATATTAAAAAGTATATTTCAGAAAACACAAAATTGTCTGATGTAACTGACGAATTTTGTGTATTAGGTTTATTTGGCCCTAAAAGTAGAGATTTATTGAAAGGTTTAAGTAATGAAGATTTTACAAACTCAAATTTTAAATTTGGTACAGGTAAAAATATAAATATAAAAAATATTCAGATTTGGGCTCAAAGATTATCCTATGTTGGTGACTTAGGATATGAACTTTATATAAAAATATCAGACGCTAAAGAAATATATAATTTGATTGTAGATGAAGGTAAAAAATTCAATTTAAGCCATTGTGGAGTTCATGCAATGGATATTATGAGAATGGAAAGTGGATTTTTACATTGGGGACACGATATTTCTCCAGAAGAAAATCAATATGAGGCTAATCTGGATTTTACAATAAGTTATAAAAAAAATATTGAATTTATAGGAAAGAAAGCTTTGGAGGACATCAAATTAAATAAATTAAATAAAAAATTTGTAATGTTAACATTAAAAGATAGTGAACCTGGTAAACCGTTAATGCTTCATGATGAACCTATCTATTTGAATGAGAAAATTATTGGAAGGACAACCTCAGCCAATTATTCTTTTAGCTATAATAAAAATCTGGCGTTTGGTTACGTGAATTCTGATTACACTAATGAGTTGAATAATGGTAATTTAGAAATAGAGATTGAAAAAATTAGATATAAGGCTGATTATTTAGAAAAAAAACTTAATCAAAAAGATTATAAATTAGTATAATCCCCAAACTGAACGTCAATCATTTTCTACAAACCCAATTTGGACAACTTTTTTATTGTCCGAAAATTATATGTATGTTTAAATATGTTTTATATGAGTGGAGAGCAAATTACTAATAATTCAGTTGAGACCCAAAATTATGAGGGAGAACTTCACTCATCAAAGAATTCAACAAAAAGGGTAGATATAAATACTCTCCTAAACAAAGTTAGAGCTAACCAAAAAAAAGAGAAATTAGAATCTACAATTTTTTTTAGTTTAGTTGCAGCAATTATTGTTGTGACTGGAATAATAATTTCAATTTAATTATCAATAACAATATTGTTAAAGCTTGCAATGGTGCTAGATAGTTTTTCTACATTTTGCATTCTTATTTCATTAAATTTTTTCATTAATGGACCATCTTTAAATGAATAAAGGTTATTTTTATCTTTAATAACATTTTTTTCATTAATAAGTACTTTTAATTTCCTAATAACAGTTGGTCTAGGTATACCTGTTAGATCACTTATGGTCATCGCACTTATACCTTTTTTATCTCCCATATGAATTATGTCATTCCACCATTCGTCTCTATAATGATTAGATTTACCATTTTTTTTCATGAACAAATTTTGATTGTAAACTAGTGAACCAAAGATATGGAACATGATAACATCATTATTTAGTAAATTTGACCTTTGAACTATATAATTTATTTGATAATCTAAAAATATACCCCATACTTGTGTGAATTTACTTTTAATTCCTTTTACGTAATGCTGTTTTTCATATTTTTTTTTTGTAATTTTATTTTGATATAATAATTCTGACATTGATGCCAAAAGTCTTGAAAAGCTTTTGATACTATCATCAGGTCTTTGAATATTAAAAGCATCAAAATTCAACCAAATAATTTTTTTATTTTTTTTAATAATTCCAGCATTCTCCATTTCAATCACTTTTCTTCTTGCTGTTTCTTTTGATAATTTTAATTCCTTGGATATTTCAATAATATTAAATTTTTCTACCTCTAATGCTCTATTTGAAAAGAACTGTTCAAACGTAATAACTTTAAATAATTCTGAATAGGAAAAAAATGTTTTTCTAAAAAGAAAGGATAATATCATATATTTGTCAAAATCTTTAAAGGCAGCATATGCTCTGTTTAACCAATCAAATTGAAATTCAAAAAATTCAGTATTAAGTCTTTGGTAATTTTTTGTAAAAAGATCGATAATAATTGTGTTTGAAACTCTTTCAGGTTTATTTAAATCAATTCTAGAAATTTCCATTTTAAAGATAATTTTAAAAGACTACTTGGTAAACGTATCATTAAATTGTTTAGCAACTCTTACAAAAGTTGTACATTTGCTCAGTTGTTTTAACGATGGAGCACCTACATATGTACAACTACTTCTCACACCACCTAAAATATTTAAAACTGTATCTTTAATGTTTCCTCTGTATTTTACTCTTACCGTTCTTCCTTCGCTGCTTCTATAATCTGATAATCCCCCATAATGTTTTTTATTTGCTACATCTGAACTGGATCCATAAAATTCTATATATTTAGAACCATTAATTTTTACCACCTTACCTTTACCTTCATCATGACCAGCTAACATACCTCCTAACATTACAAAATCAGCTCCCCCACCAAAACCTTTTGCTACGTCACCTGGGCAAGTACATCCGCCGTCTGCAATAATGTGAGCACCTAATCCATGTGCAGCATCTGCACATTCTATTACTGCACTTAATTGAGGGTAACCGACACCAGTTTGAATTCTTGTTGTACAAACGCTTCCAGGACCAATTCCAACTTTAACTATATCAGCTCCACTTAAAACTAGTTCCTGTGTCATGTCTGCTGTTACAACATTTCCCGCTATAATTGTTTTTGTTGGGTACTTATCTCTTACAGATTTAACAAATGATGTAAAATGTTCAGAATAACCATTGGCAACATCGATACAAATAAACTTAAAAAAACTAAATTCTTTTAATACTTTATCTAAATTTTCAAAATCCTCTTTTTTTATACCTACACTTAAAGCAATATTAGGATGAATTTTTTTTATATTTTTAAATTGTTTAATTTTTTTAATGTCATGTTGCTTAGTTAAACAAGTTATCATTTGATACTCATGTAATTTATCAGCAATTCCAAGCTCACCAACACCATCCATATTTGCAGCCATAATAGGTATTCCTGACCATTCATTATTACTGTATTTGAATTTATATGTTCGAAGAAGATTTACATCTTTTCTGCTTTTTAATGTGCTTCGTTTAGGTCTAAACAAGACATCTGAATAATCTAATTTAAGTTCTTCTTCTATTCTCACAAAGGTGAAGGTATACAGAGCATGATATAAAATTCAAATTAAATTTGCTTTATTTAGTACTTTTCTTTGAACTCTGTGAAAGAAATAGGTCTCATATACTCTTCATGATTGTAGTAAAAGTCTTTAAACTTCAAATCTGAAATTTTTTTGTCAATTTTAAGTGTATTTGAATTTTTTTTATTCTGAATTACCGCAATTCCTTCATCAGCAAGACATGTAAAAATCTCTAAATTAGGATCTCTTCTTAAATCAACAATTGCTTTCCATACATCACCATTCCAATTAAATCTATATCTTGGAACTGCCTGAGCTGACAAAGATCTAGGCAAACAATCATGAACTAAGATAAAACCATTTTCACTTAAACATTTTGATGAATTAACTATATCTCTTTTCACTTGGTCATAAATATGTAAACCATCTATAAATACACAGTCATAATTTTTCTTATTCTGCAAAAAAAAATCATCACTTGTAACTTTCATATTTCCCCCAATTACAGGATCAATACCAATCTTATTTTTAATTTTTATTTTTGAGAAAAGTTCATCATCATTGCAACCTACCTCAAGGTAGTTAGAGAACTTATATTTATTATCAAGATACTCTATCAAATCCCATCTAAACACATTATCAAATTTGAAATCTATTTTTTTTGAAAATCTTTCTTTAAACAAGAAATAATAAATTTTATTTAACTTCTTTGAAATAGGATTTAGTTTTTCCATAATATTTTTTTTAATTTTTTTAGGTTCATTGTTTGATTAAGCGGTAATGAAGAGCTTTTCTTTCCAGAAATTCTTTTTATATTTTTTTTTGTTTTTTTTGCGAAATTAAATACCGATTGAGTAGGGCCACCAACATTAAGTATGCCTTTTTGGTTTATTATTTTAGGTAAGATTTTAACAAGATCCTCATGGAACATAAAATTACTTTTTAAGTCGTAAAAAGCTTTATTGTATGGAAACGGTTTTTCGATCATAGTTATTCTTAAAATTAAAGAATTTTTATACATAGATACAGCACACTCGCCACCTAATTTTGACAAACCATAATTATTAAAAGGTTTTGTTCCATCATTTTCAGAATAGTTTCCTTTAGATCCATTGTAAACATATCCAGTTGAAAAATAGATTAATTTTATTTTTTTTCTTTTACAAGCTTTTACGATGTTTGCAGTGCCTATGATATTAGCATCAATACTTTTTTCAATATTCTTTTCATGAATATTCATAGGTCTAGAAAGTCCTGCGCAATGGAAAATTATTTTAGGCTTTACCTTTTTAATTATTTTGTTAATTGAACTGTTATTTAAAATATTGCATTCTTTTTTACTAGCAAAGTACAGGTTTAATTTACTATTATATTTTGAAAGAACTTTAGCAAATCTTCCATCACCACCAGTAACTAAAATTTTACTTTTCATTTAAAATTTTTATTTTTATAATCAACAAACCTCATAGCTACCTTATCCCTTTTTGAAATAATTGGATTTTTAAATGGCCATTTAATTTTTAAATCCCTATCGTTAAATTTTATAGATTTTTCAGATTTTAAATTTCTATATTTTGTGCAGCTATAAAGAACATAATTTTCCTTATCCAAAGTCATAAAGCCATGGGCAAAACCTGCCGGAATATATAATGATTTAAAATTTCTTTCACTTAAAACGCATGAAAAATATTTTCCAAAAGTGTTAGAATTCTTTCTCAAATCAACTGCCACATCAAAAATTTTACCTTTTAAAACAGAAATATATTTACTTTGTGGATTTTTTGTTTGGAAATGTAAACCCCTCAATACTTTTTTTTTAGAATACGAAAGAATTGA
>CACJZM010000015.1 GCA_902597895.1 uncultured Pelagibacteraceae bacterium | reverse complement strand
GCTAATAAACTTAAAACAAAACCTTTTCTAGAGCACTTTAACAAAGATAAAATCAAAAAAATTAAATAAATAATATCAAATGTAGAAATAGCTTCATAAAATTCTAACAAAAAGCTGGTCATAATTAACTAATCTTTATTGGTTTAATTATCAATATTAAAGCAGGTAGTAGAGTTAAAACTGAAATCATAGCAAACAACATTGCTAAACCTGTAAAGAAACCAAAATATATAGTTGGAATGAAATTAGACAAAACTAAAATAGAAAAACCAAAAATGATCGTGATAGATGTATTTAATATTGCTACACCAACTGAAGAGTGACAAAGTTTTACAGTTTTTTCATAATTACAAGTTTGTTTTAGCTCTTCCTTAAATCTATAAATATAATGTATACTATTATCTACAGCTATACCTATAGTTATTGCAGCAATTGTGATTGTCATCATGTCTAAAGGAATTCTTAATAAGCCTATTGTTCCAAGCACAAAGAAAGCCGCAATAAAGTTTGGAATAACACCAATTAAAGCTAATTTAATATTTTTGAAAAGAATAATAAACATTCCAAATATAGCAGTCATTACAAATCCAAGTGTTAAAATTTGGGATTTAAATAAACTTTGAAGAAGATTGTTAAATAAGATTAATACACCAGCTAATTTAAATTCATTTTTACTAATATTTAATTTATTTTCTAAATCAAAATTAATTTTATTTATTAAATCATTCCTTCTAAGATTTTTGTCAGAGTCTTTTACTCTTATGCTTATCCTCGCCTCATTGTCTTTAATTGAAATATAAGGATCTATAACTTCTTGTTTAATTGTTTCTGGTAATTTTGAATACAAAACACCAATTTCCAGGGTTTCTAAAGTTTTACCATCATTTAATTGTGTTGCCACTTCTAAAATTGAGGTTAAGGAAAGTACTTTCCCCACAAATGGCAAACTATCTAAGTAATTATGAACTGAATTAATTCTGTCTATTTTATCTTTTGTAAACCAATATTTTTCACTATTTTCTTCTTCACCATCATCCCAATCTTCAAATTCATCATCATCAATTTCAGCTTTATCAACATCTTTTTGAGGAAATTTCAAGATAACATCCAAAGGAGTTGTACCACCTAGCTTATCATCTATAAGCTTCATACCTCTATAAATTTCTGTTTTTTTATTAAAATAATTTATAAAGCTATTTTCTACCTCCAGTTTCGATATTCCATATAAACTTAATAATATTATCAATACACTTGAACCAAAGATAACTTTTTTGTTATTTATTGAGAATGAACCAAGTGAAGAAGTTATTTTTGAATTATTTTCTTTCTTCAAATTTACATCGTATTTAGAGAATATATTTAAAAGTGAAGGCAATAGAGTAAATGTAACTAAAAATGATGTAAACAAACCCATTGTCATCATCCAACCAAAATCTATGATTGGTTTAATTTCACTAAAAATTAATGATAAGAAAGCACATACAGTCGTTAACACTGTATAAATTATAGGCCAAAACATCTTACTCATAACCATTAAAATTAAGTCTGGTAATTTTTTATTTGGAAAATTTTTTTTGATCTGTAAAAATCTTGTACTTATATGAATATTCATTGCCATTGTTAATATCAACATAAGTGCAATAAAATTTGAGGAAATTACTGTAACTTTCCAATTAAATAATCCTAAGAGTCCGGTCATTATAATTACTGAAAAAACACAACTGCTAATAGGGATAATTATCCAAATTATTTTTTTAAATACGAACCATAAGGTTGCAATTATAAATGCTAGAACACCAATACCGAAAACTATAATATCATTTTTAATAAATGACATCATATCATCAGCAATCATTGGAATGCCTCCCAAAAATATATTTCCAACATTATCGTATGTAGATATTACTTTTCTAATTTCTAAAATATTACTATGATTTGCTTTCTTTCTTAATTCTTTTAAAATATCTATTTCCTTAATTGACAAATCCTCTATATCTTTTAATTTTTCATCCTCTTTAATATTTACAATTAAGCCAGTTGTTTTACCATCTTCACTAATTACGAAGTTTCTAAAAACTGGACTATTTAAAATTTCTTTAAAACCTCTTTCTTTATCAATACCATCATCTTTCAGAGTTGAGATTTCTTTAAGTCTTTCGGCTAGAGGTTTATCTGAATTATTTAACAAAGGAACATCTAATAAAGTAATGACACTATGCACCCAGTCTAAACTTTGAATTTTATACTTTAAACTTAATAAATTATTTAAAGATTTTTCAGAAACCATTGGTTCATCAGGAGTATAAGTTAAAACCAAAAACTCTTTTGAACCGTACCTATTAGTTATCTCTCTAAGATAAATTAGATCTGGATCATTTTCTAATAGAAGTGTATCGGATGATGCATCGAGCTTAAAATCTTTAGAATAAAAACTGAACCCAATTAAACAAATAATTAAAAAAGCCAAAACAACTTTTGGTTTTTCGATAACTATTTTTTGGTAAAAATGTGATAACATCTATTACCAACTTATATATTTAAAATTAGCTATTTTGAATATCTTTAAATTTGGTGAACATCGCCTCAAATTCAAGCATTACGTTACCTGTAGGACCATGTCTTTGTTTACCAATTATTATTTCAGCTAAATTTGAGACCTCGTTCATTTTTGCTTGCCATTCAGCATGTTCTACTGTGGCTGGTCTAGGCTCTTTTCTCTCAATATAATAAGATTCTCTATAAACAAACATAACCACATCTGCATCCTGTTCTATAGATCCTGACTCTCTCAAATCAGATAATTGAGGTTTTTTGTCATCTCTTTGTTCTACAGCTCTTGATAATTGAGATAGAGCTAACACAGGAACCGACAACTCTTTGGCAAGAGCCTTTAAACCTTGGGTGATTTCAGAAATTTCTTGGACTCTTCCATCTTTAAAATTTGATGCTCTCATTAATTGAATATAGTCTACAACCACTAAGTCGAGACCATAAAGCCTTTTAATTCTTCTTGCTCTATTACTAAGTGCAGCAATTGTAATTGCTGGTGTTTCATCAATATACAATGGTAGTTCAGATATATTTTTAGAAGTTTCAATAAATTTATCAAATTGATCTTCAGATATTCTTCCTCTTCTTATGTCGTTGGATTTAATTCTAGATTGCTCAGCAAGTATTCTTGTTGAAAGCTGTTCTGAAGACATTTCTAAAGAAAAGAATGCAACTGTAGATTTTTTATTATCATCTTGAATTTTTTTTGCTGCATTGTAAGCAATATTGGTTGCAAGCGCTGTTTTTCCCATAGATGGTCGTCCCGCGATGATTAATAAATCTGATTTATGAAGTCCACCAAGTCTATCATCTAGATCAGTAAGTCCTGTAGGAACACCAACTATACCTTCATCATTTTTATATGCATTAGAAGCCATTTCTATAGTCATTTTCATCGCTTCATCAAATTTTACTAATGATGAGTTAAAAGAACCTTTTTCAGCTAAATCAAAAAGAGATTTTTCAAAACTTTCTATTATTTTTTGACCATCATTATCTAAATCATTTAATTTAGATGCATCTATAACATTCTCTGATATTTTTATTAGTTCTCTTTTAACATAAAGATCATAAATTAATTTTGAATATTCTATTGTTTGTCTTGAAGATGAAGAAAACTTTGTAATCTTTACTAAATATTCTGGAATATTAATTTCATCTTTTTCGTTTTCAAAATGATTTTTTAGAGTGATCGGATTAGCTAACATTCCTGAAAAAATTAATTTTTCTATAGCACTAAAAATTTTTTGGTGCATTGGATCATAAAAATTTCTATAATTAATAATCATGTTTATTTCATCAAAAATTTCATTTGATAATAAAATTGAGCCAATTACAGACTGTTCTGCTTCAATGTTGTTAGGTAATTCGTTAGCTGAGGTTTTAACTAAATTTAATTGATTAACCATTCTTATTTCTAAATAATTTTAATTAATACAGCAATACAACTGATTAGTTGGGGAAAATTATGTATAATTATTTTGTATTTTCTTGTGAAATTACTTTAATTGAAATTTGAGATTGTATTTCTGAGTGTAGATTTAAAATAACCTTAAATACACCAAGTGATTTAATTTCTTTAACAGGTTGTATCATGGATGGATTTATCTCTAATTTTTCTTTTTCGCTCAATAGTTTTGATATTTCAGTCGGTTTTACTGACCCATATAATTCTTTATTTTCTGTGCTTAATTTAATTATCTCAAATTGCTTATCTTGGATCTGTTCTTGAATATTCTTTGCTATCTTTTTTCTTTCTTGATCTTTTTTAGAAAGCTCACTTTTTTTCTTTTCAACTTCTTTGATATTCTCTTTTGATGCAAATAATGCTTTTTTTGAAGATATTAAAAAATTTCTAGCAAAACCCCTTTTTACTTCAATGATTTCACCTATAGAACCAAGTTTTGATATATTTTCTAATAAAATTACTTTCATATTATATTAAAGCTAAATTTCTGGCTCTTTTAATTGATAGAGACAATTCTCTTTGTTTCTTTTGGCTTACGGATGTAATTCTAGATGGCATGATTTTACCATTTTCAGTTATATATTTTTTCAACAATTTTATATTCTTATAATCAACCTTTGGCGCACCTTTTCCACTCAAAGGACATTTTTTTTTAAACTTATATTTTTGTGGTTGGAAAATACTTAATTTAGCAAAGTTACTTTGAGTATTTCTTTTTTTATTATTTTTCTTCATAAATATTAATTTGATTTATCCTTTATTTCATCTGATTTCTTCTCAAAATAATTAGTATTTAAATCAAACTTTTTAACTTTTACAGTTAAATATCTTAGCAAGCTTTTATCCAATTTCTCATTCTTTTCTAATTCAGATATTGTTTTACCATTGCCCTTAATTTTAAAATGAATGTAATTACCTTTTTTATTTTTTTTTATAATATATGAAAGGTTTAATAGTCCCCAATTTTCTACTTTTTCAATATTTCCTTCAAATTTTTCTACTAACTTAATATATTTGTCTTGTAGCTGTTTAATTTGAGTAGGACTCACGTCAGGTCTAGTTATAATTGTGTGCTCGTATAAGTTCATGTTTTATTGTTCTAAAAAAAAGGGATATACTATTATAAAAAATTAAATACAACACAAAAAAGCTAATAAATAAATAAATTGCTATGTTTTCAGTAGTATTCCCAGGTCAAGGCTCACAATCAGTAGGTATGGGCTCTGAACTTCATAAGAATTATGGATATATTCAGGATTTATTTAGCAATGCAGATGATATTTTAGGTTTTAATTTAAGTAAGTTAATTTTAGAAGGACCTAAAGAAAATCTTGATTTGACTGAATTTACTCAGCCTGCAATTTTCTTAGTTAGTTTTTCAATTTTTGAGGTAATAAAAAAGGAGACAGAAATTGATCTTTTGAAAGCCAAATACTTTGCAGGTCATTCTTTAGGAGAATATTCAGCCTTGGCTTCTTCAGGTGCTATTAAATTTGAACATGCAATTAAACTTCTGCAAAAAAGAGGAAAGGCCATGCAAATGTCAGTTCCAAAAGGAAAAGGTGGCATGATTGCTGTATTAGGAACTGAAATTAACAAAATTGAAAACTTATTATTAGAAAATAAAAATAGATATAAATGTTATATAGCTAATGATAATTCCGTAGGTCAAATTGTAGTAAGTGGAGAAATAAAAGATTTGGAACTAATGAGTGAAGATTTAAAAAAAGATTCTATTAAAAATATTAGACTTCCAGTAAGTGCACCTTTTCATTGCCCTTTGATGTCTAAGGCCACAGAAGAGATGAAAGAAGAAATAAATAAAACAGAATTTCATGAATCAAATTGTAATATAATATCAAATGTTACAGGAACTGAAGTGAAAGATATTAGTCAAATAAAAGACTTATTAATTAAACAAATCGAAAGTCCTGTAAGATGGAGGGAAAGCGTGCTATACATGAGAGCCAAAGGAGTTAACAAAATTGTTGAAATTGGACCAGGAAAAGTTTTATCAGGTTTAATTAAAAGAATAGATAGAAATTTAATTTCATTATCTATAAACACAAATGATGAAATAAAAAATATAAAACTAAATGATTGATTTTAAAAATAAAAAAATAATTATAACAGGTGCTTCAGGTGGTATAGGAAGATCTCTAGTTGAAAAATTTGTAAACTTAAATGGCAATGTGTTAGCAACAGGAACTAAAATTGAAAAATTAGAAAATTTAAAAAATGATTTTCCGAGTATTAATATTTTAAAATTTGACATATCTGAGCAATCAAAAATTGAAGAGTTTATAGAGAATGCTAATGATAAGTTAAGTGGTTTAGATGTTTTAATTAACAATGCTGGAATAAATTTTGACAATTTATCTTTAAAAATGAAATATGATGAATGGAAAAAGGTAATTGATATAAACTTAGGATCTACTTTTTTTTTAACCAAATATGCAATAAAAAAAATGTTAAAAAATAAGTATGGAAGAGTAGTCAATATTACATCTATTGTTGGGCACACAGGTAATATAGGTCAGGCTAACTATTCAGCATCTAAAGCTGGAATAGTAGGTATGACTAAATCATTGGCAATTGAATATGCAAAAAAAAATATTACACTTAATTGTGTATCACCAGGTTTTATCAAATCTCAAATGACAGATAATATATCAGATAATATGAAAGATTTTTTATCTTCTAGAATTCCAATGTCAAAACTTGGTACAGGTGAAGATGTTGCTAATTCTGTTGCATTTTTGTCCTCAGATGCAGCATCTTATATAACTGGTGAAACAATACATGTTAATGGAGGCATGTATATGGCTTGACAAAAGCTTTTAATAAACTATTAACAATTTAAACAAATAAAGGAAGAAAATGTCTGAAGATGTTTCAAACAAAGTAAAAAAAATTGTGGCAGATCACCTAGGAATAGATGAAGGAAAAGTAACGGAGGAGTCGAGCTTTATAGATGACCTTGGGGCTGATAGTTTAGATACTGTTGAATTAGTAATGGCTTTCGAAGAAGAATTTGGTTCTGAGATTTCAGATAGTGAAGCCGAAAAGATTCTAACCGTTGGTGATGCTATTAAATTTATCGAAAGTAAAGCAAACTAAATCAACTAATGTCATCATCAAAAGATGGGGCTATGGTTGTATTATCTTCCCCGTCAGGCGCAGGCAAGACTACTCTTGTTAAAAAAATTTCTAAATTAAATAATTTTGTAATATCAGTTTCACATACAACAAGAAAGCCAAGAATTAAGGAAAGAAACGGTAAAGATTATTATTTTGTGAATGAAAAAAAATTCAAAAAACTTATAAAAAATAGCGAATTTCTTGAACATGCCAGAGTATTTAAAAACTTGTATGGTACTTCTAAAAAGTTCGTAGTCCGAAATTTAAAAAAAGGAAAGAATGTATTATTTGATATTGATTGGCAGGGTGCAGACAAAATTAAAAAAAAAAAATTAAATTTTAAATTATTGACCTTTTTTATATTGCCACCTAGTAAAAAAGTTTTAAAAGAAAGATTATTAAATCGACATAAAAATGACATTAAGATTGTAGCTGAAAGAATGAAACAATTTGAAAAAGATGTTAAAAGATGGAAAAACTATGAATTTATAGTTGTAAATGACAATTTATCCAAATGTTACAAAGAGATAGTTTCAAAAATTAGGCTTAAATTGAGTCAAAAAAAAATTATATCTGATAAAATAAAAATTACAAAACATATAAAAAAATTAATTTAAATCCTCATATTCTTTACATAAATTGAAATATATCATTGGATCTAAATTTTGGGGTCTTTTAGTTAAATCTAAATCAAATTTTTTTGATATTATATTAATATCTTTAAATAAAATTTTTAACGGTTTGTTAATCATTTTCCTTTTTTGACTAAAAAAAATATTAGTAACATGCTCTAGATTTTTAGGATTTTTAATATTGTAAAAATTAGATTTAGGTTCTAGAAGCAAAATTGTACTTTTAATTTTTGGAGCTGGATAAAATGAGGCTGGGTTAATATCTTTAATTTTTTTTATATTTAATTTCCAAGATGAAAGAATTGATAAACGTCCATAATCTCTATGATTAGTTTTAGCTAAAATCCTATCTGCTACCTCTTTTTGAAACATTAGTATCATTTTTTTACATATTGAATTTAAATTATGCTTTCTAATCCACTTAACAAGTAATTGTGATGAAATATTATAGGGTAGATTTCCAAAAAAAATCATATTATCATTTTTAAATTCTTCTTCTTCAACTTTAAGTATATCTTTATTTAATAAAGTAATATTTTCTTTAAATCTACTATTCAGTTTTTCAACTAAAGTTTTATCCTTCTCGATTAGTATTAGTTTCTTTGGTTTTTTTAAAATTATTTTTTCAGTTAAATTTCCTGTCCCAGGACCAACTTCAATTACAATATCATTATTTTTAATATCACCAACCTCTACAATTAAATTAATAATATTTTCATCTATTAAAAAATTTTGCCCTAAACTTTTCTTTGGTTTAGGATGCATTTATTTTGTTTATAAAATTTATCGCAGATATAAGGGAGTCTGGGTTTGAAATATTTTTTCCTAACATTTCGTTATTTGGTCCATGATCAGGCGAAATTCTGATAAATGGAAGCCCCAAGGTTAAATTAATAGCATCGAATTTATATAGTGTTTTTATAGGAGTTAAGACTTGATCATGATACATACCGATAACAACATCAAATTTTTTAAGGTTTTTCTCTAAGAAAAAAGTATCAGCAGAAAATGGACCTGAAATATTAATTTTCTTAGATTTAATTAATTTAATTGCAGGCTTAATTATTTTTTCTTCCTCACTAAAACTGTCTATAGTTTCACAGTGGGGATTTAGACCCAAAACTGCAAATTTTGGATTCATATTTAATTTCAGCTTATAAAATTTATTAATCTCTAATACGTTATTAATTATTTTTTTTTTATTCAAATTTTTTGCAACAAATTTTATAGGCAAATGAGTTGTGATTGGGCTCACTGATATTTTGGAATTATAAATAAGCATGGTTGGATTTTTTTTAGTTTTTGTCTTTTTAAATAAATACTCTGTAATGCCTAAAAACTTTTTATTTAGAAAGTATTTTTTAGATATTGGTCCATTTATCAAACCTAAAGTTTTATTTTTTGTTAATATATCCATGGAAATTTTAAAAGAATTTTCAATATATTTTTCAGATTTTCTTGAGATTTTATCAAAGACTTTTTTAAATTTAAAATCTGTATTTATAATGTTTATCGTATTATTTTTACGTGAAATATCATTAATATTGTTTTTTTTAATTTCATTAATTTTATATTTATATCCAAGTTTCATCATCTGATATTGAAATAACTTTCTTGATCCAATCAATATTATTTTAGACTTAATTTTTTTGATATTTTTATTTTTAATAGACTTTAAAAAAATTTCAGTAAATATACTATATGGCTCTCCCAGAACAATAATAATTGGTTTAAAGTTCATTAATATTTATATTTTGTTTGATTTTATTAAAATAAATTATTGAAAATTGGTTAAACTGATTATTTTTCTCTCTACTGATCATTCTTTGAAATTCTTTTTCAAAATCTATTTTCTTTTCTTTCTTTCTTTTGTCGTTAATCTTTATAATTAAAAAACCATTTGAAATTTGTATAGGTTTTGATACCTCATCATTTTTTAAATTTTCAATAATCTCAATAATTGTATTAGACAGTTGAGTTTTATTGATCCATCCAATATTACCACCAGTTTTTGCATTTTCAGCAATACTATAAAGATTTGAGGCATTCTTGAAACCCTGATTACTAATAGATTTTAAAATCATTTCATATTTTTTTTCAAATGATTCATTTGATTTAACTTCAAAAATTATTTGGCTTAAATTATATTCAAAATTTGAATAATTTTTTTCTAAAATATTCTGTTTTAATTTATTTTTAATTTCTTCTTCATTTATAGAAAGTTGGTTTTGAAATTTTTCAAAGATTAATTGATTCCAATTTGACTCAATGTTTATTTTGTATTTTACTAAATCTAAGTTTATGCCATTTTCCAATAAATATAGTTCAAATTCATTCAAACTATTCAACCCAGCACTTTTATAAAAATCCTTAATAATATCCTCTACAATTTTTGAGTTTTCATTTAATTCAATATATTTTGATAGTTCATTTTTCTTTATAGTTTCTCTAATTATTGAATCTTCAGCTATTTTATTTAATTCTTTTTTAGATATTTTTAAAAGATCATTATTTAATGAAATTAAGTATCTTTTTTCATTTTCTATATCTTTGTTAGTTATAATATCGTTACCTATTTTGAATTTTATTTTAATTTCTTCTGCATTAGCAAATAAGTTGCAGAATATAATAAAAAAAAAAATTACAGAATATTTTAAAATCTTCATTATTTAATTGTTTATAACTGGAATTTTAGCTAACTCACCAAAAGTTTTTAATCTTATTAAAAACATAATATCTTCCCTTGGTTTAAGCTCTCCATCTGAATAATATTCTTTGTCGTATTCAATAGAAGCGACTAAACAATCGTTTTGATATTGATAGATTAATTTATAATATTCACTTAAGTCTGTCTTTAAATTTTGACTTGTTTCAAAAACAAAAGATTTATTATCATTAATCATATATTCAGTTTTATTTTTAATATAACTTGTTTCACCATAATATTTATTTTCCTCAAGGAATTCAAAAGAGGTTACAAGATTATTTACTGCAAAAGTTGTGGAGATATTATTAAAATTCACTTGGGTTAAATTGTTATCTATTGAAAAATTATAATTAAATTCAAAAAATTTAGACGGTTTATATTCTAGCAAACCGACTAGGTCAGATGTTTTTTTCCCTAAAGAGGTTTCTTCTGGTAAATCAAAATTATTTTTGTCTCTAAAAACTATTCCTGAACTAAAGTTTAAAAGTGTATTATTTGTAATTTTGTCTATTTTTTCAAAATCGAAACCCAAAGTAACTGATTGGTCAGACTCAACTAAATCATTCTGGCCAGAACGATCTATATCAAAAATATTATTTGTTGAGAGTCTGGCATTTTTCTTTGTGGAACTTTTTGTTTCATTAGGGCTAAATCTAAACGATAACTTTGGTATAAAAGTATTGTCGTATTTTTCATTTTTTTTATACAAAGGATATTTTGTTTCAAATACAAAAGTTGATAGTAGATTAAAATTACTATCATTTTTATAATCTATAGAATTTTTTGCATTTGTATTTACATTTCTAAAAAGAATTTTATAATTTCTAGTAAATCCATTTCCAAAATAATCTAAATTTGACCCATATAATAAATCATTAATCAATACACTTTCTGTGACGTTTGTATTATAATTTTTATTATATCCATCTGATGTAAATAAAAAATTTCCTTTAGAAGTATCATTTTTTTGTTCGAGCTCTTTATAAAAACTAAACTCAGGATAAATAAATTCAAACCTATTATCTTTTGCTTTCCCTAAATCTTCGTAAGCTCCCACAGAAGTGCTTAAAAAATAACTTTCACCACTGTTTTGAAAATTTAAATATGAATATAGTTTTGATTGATTATCAATAATTGGAGATTCAATATCATTTATCTTTAAGTATTTGTCATTTGTTACTTTTTCTAAATTTAATTCAAATCTTGCTTGGTTTGCATAATTACCTACAAAATTTGAAAAAAAATGGGATTTAGTGTTTTGATTTTTATTGAAACTGAAATCGGATATAAAATTTGAGTTTTTATTTGCTTGTCTATACTCAGTTTGAACTAAAATATTGTCATCAAAATATAATCTTGGAGATATAGTTAAATCTTTATTATTATCTAATACTTTGAAATATGGAATTTGCAGTGATTGACCGTTCAAGCTAGAACTTTTAATCATAGGAAATAAAAAACCTGATTGTCTTTTTACAGTTGGGTCAGGGTGATAAAATTTTGGAAAATAAATTACTGGTACATCATAAATTTTTAACCATGCATTTTTATAATTTATTATTTGTTTTTCCTTTTGATGTTCAATTTCATCAGCATATATTGCCCATGCTGGACATTCTTCATCATCCCTTTTTTTACATGTAGTAAATACTCCTTTATATATGTTGGTTTGTTTCTTATTAGTATTTAATGCTTTTCCTACAAATCTTGGGTCATTCTCTTTATTTCCAAATAAGGAATTTTCAAAATTTATTTCGATATCTTTACCTATAAATTCATCTTTATTTAAATCAATTATTCCATCTTCTAGAAAGTATTGATTGTTTTCACTATCTAAAATCGTTAGATTTTTGCCTTTTACAATGTTGTCGTTTATTAAAAACTTTAGATCTTTACCACTTATTTTAGTTCCAAGTATACTTTGCATTTCTATCAAATCTTCGGAGAAGATTTCCATTTTTAATCTGTCATAAAAAACATTTTTTGAATCTATAAAATATTTATCTTTGATATTCGTTCTACTTTTTCCAATAATTTTAAATAAATCTTTATTTTTTTCATAAATAATTTCATCAGAATTAAAGTTAATTGAATTAAAATTATCTTTTACTTTTATATTTTTTAAGAATTTTAAAATATTATTTTCTTTATTAAATATTGCTTGATCAGCATTAACTATAATTCCATCGTCGCTTTCAACAATTACTCCATTTTTTGCGGTAATTTTCTTACCATTGTTCTCAACATTTATTGTAGGAGATTCAAATTTTATTATTTCGCTGAAAGAAATGTTAAATAAAAAAAAACAGATTGTAAGTGTACTAAAAATAATTTTATTTCTCATTGATTTTAACAACTCCAGTTAAACATATTAATGTTAAAAGAATATATGGAAACCATGTAGCAGCCACGATTGGTAGCTTTTCATTTGTACCCATTATGTTTGAAAAGTAATTTATATAGTATATTAATACTGATATAAGAGTTCCAGATATAATACTAAATATTTTTGATTTATTAAATTTTACATTGAACATTATTATTGACCCCAAAACTGTCATTATAGCTAAATATATTGGAAGTGAGTATAACCTATTTAAATGACTTTCTATTTCAAGTGTTGAATAACCAAAAGATTTATAATCTTTAAATAAGTTTCTGAGCTCATAAATATTGAATGCAGCTAAATTAGAAAATAAGTTACTTATTCTCTCAAAATCAAAATTAGTTTTAAATGATAGTTCATCAAAGTATTCATTTTTTTTATTTGGCTCAAATTTCTTTACATTTTTAAGCAACCAAACCTCATTTCCAATAGAAGCTTTCTCTGCAGAAATTGTGTGCATTAATTCAAATTGATCGTCTAAAGTTGTTATAGAAATTCCTTTTAAATTAAGGTTGCTATAGGTTTGAGCATTTATAATATTTGTAAGATCATTTACGCTATCTTTAATCCACAATCCATTCTCATTAACTATAGCTAAGTATTTATTATCATTGGTATATTTATTTTTAAAACCAAGATAAATATTCTTTAAACTTGAAGAAGCAGTATAAAAAATAGTGCTTATAAAAATACCAAAAAAAATAGCAGAAATTAGTAAAGTTTTGATGATACTTAAATTATTAATTCCATAGCTTTTAAAAATAATCATCTCTTTTTTATCGTATAAATTTACAAATAATAATTGTGTAGCGATTAAAAAGATAAATGGAAATGTATCAAAAACTATCGACGGAGAATTTAAAAAAGTTAATAGCAATGGTAATCCAAATTTTACTTCTGTTTCACTCGACTCAAAAAATTTTATCTCTTCTAAAATATTGAGTATAAAAATTAAAACTAAAAATACTCCTGTAACTATCAATATATTATATAAAAAATTTTTTAAAATATATCTTTCATGTAATTTTAAAATCATCATTTACCAAAGTCTAAATTTATTTTTAATAAGATATAAAAGATTATTCCTAATATAATAGGAGACAACAATATCACAAAGTTATTAATAAAATTCATATTAACAAATTGTACTGAAATTTCTGAAGCTACTATTATACTAAATCCAAAGACAAATATTATAAATTGAAAAAGATTAAAATTATTATTACTTTTTGTTTTTAAAACCAAACAACTGGAAATTAAACCTATCAGAAAAATATAAAGAGGAACCCCTAATCGTTTATAAAGTTCTTTTAATACTCCATCTATATTTTGTTCATCACAATTAAAAATTTTTTCAAAGTTGCTTGAATTTTTTAAAATTAAAAAATTAATACATTGTAGAAGTAAATTACTACTTGTTTCTTGTATTTTGGGATATGTTGTAGTTTTTGAAGTGTATCTTGATAAATTAAACTCTGATCTATTAAATTTAATTATATTTGTCTTTTTTGAATCTAAATTAATTATATTTCCATCATTCAAAATTAAATAATATTTTTTATTTTTTTTGACTAGTTGTCCTGACTTCGAAAGTATTATTTGAGAAGTATTTGGTCCACGGTCATTATTATAATTTTTATTATCCTTAAGGAAAATGTGTTTTAAATTTCCGTTTATATCTTTTTCCCCAACAAAAATTGTTACATCTTCAATGGTGTCATTAAAAAATTTTGATTTTAAAATTGATGGCAAATAATCAATATCAGAGTTTTTAAATAAACTTCTTGCCTTTTCTTGTGTTGTTGGAACAATCAAATACGTAAATAACAACTGTACCAATATAAATAAAATTGAAAATTTTATAAAGTTATTTATAAATTCAATTTTTTTAACTCCATGTATCCATAAAATCGATATTTCATTATTGTCTTCGTATTTATACAAAATATAAAAAGTAGAAATGAAAAACAAAAATATTATTAACCTACTGAAAATTTTTGGAAGATTCAAAAGAGAATAAGTTGCATATAATCCAAGTCCATGACCATCCTCTGTTACAAAATCTAAAAAATTTACAGATTGTATTACCCATACTATCAATGTTAAAGATAGAGAGGATAACAAGAAAAAATAAGTTATATCTTTAAAAATATTTCTAAAAATTAATTTTTTCATTGAAATGTGATAATTTTAAACATATATAAAGTTCAACCAGAAGTATATTTAATACATATGTCTTTAAAAATAAATTATTTAGATAAGTTAAACAATTCAACGAAAAACATAGGAATTTTTGTGTCGAAGGATACAAAAATAACTGATTTTAAGGGTATTTTTAATGAAAATTTCTCAAAAAAAATTATTGGCTATTTAAGAGCTAATAAAAAATCAGAAAAAAATAAAATTTACTGTCTTAATGAAGACTACGATAAAAAAATACTTATTATTTTTGTTTCAAAAATAGAGTCTCCCAATGAAGTAAAAAGTTTGGGTGCTAATTTTTATGACCAAATTAAAAAAGAGCAAATTAAAAATATTTCGATTTTAGGTTCTAATTCAATAAATTCTAAAAACAAAATTAAATTAGAGGAATTCATTCATGGTATTGAACTGAAATCTTATGAGTTTAACTTATATAAAACAAAAAAAATTCATAAGGATATAATTTTAAATGTAGTAAAATTAAAAAATCAAGCTGACGTCAAATTGAGAAATAGATTAAAAGCTATTCTTGATGGTGTTAATTTTACAAGAGACTTGGTGTCTGAGCCTGGAAATGTCCTGCACCCTGATGAATATGCCAAGAGAATTGTTAAACTTAGAAAATTTGGATTAAAAGTTACTGTATATGATCAAAATAAATTAAAAAAGATGGGATGCAATGCATTGCTTGGAGTGGGGCAAGGCAGCATAAGAGGTTCTTATTTAGTGACTATAGAATGGAAAGGTTCAAAAAATAACTCCAAACCTTTAGCTTTTGTTGGAAAAGGAGTCTGCTTTGATACCGGTGGTTATTCACTTAAACCTGCAAAATTTATGGAAGATATGACTTATGATATGGCGGGATCAGCAGCTGTAGTAGGTTTAATGAAAACTCTTGCATTAAGAAATTCAAAAATTAATGCAGTAGGTGTAGTAGGACTTGTAGAAAATATGGTGAGCGGAAATGCTCAAAGACCTGGAGACATAGTTAAATCTTATAGTGGTAAGACAATAGAAATTTTAAATACAGATGCAGAAGGAAGATTAGTTTTAGCTGATGCTTTAACTTTTACTGAACACAAGTTTAAACCTCAATTTATAATTGACTTAGCAACTTTAACAGGTGCCATTATAGTTTCTTTGGGCTCAGAATATGGAGGACTATTTTCAAACAATGATAAATTATCTAAACAATTAATTGATGCTGGTGAAAAAGTTGATGAAAAACTTTGGAGAATGCCTCTACATAAAAACTTTGATAAATTAATAAATTCTAAAAATGCTGACATGCAAAATATAAACTATGTAGGAGGTGCTGGATCTACGACAGCTGCTCAATTTTTACAAAGATTTATAATTAAAAAAACTCCTTGGGCCCACTTAGATATAGCTGGAATGGCTTTTTCAAAATATGGTGGAGCCTTGAATTCAAGTGGAGCTACAGGTTATGGAGTAAGATTACTGAATAATTTAATCGAGGAGAACTATGAATAATTTTGAAAAAACTTTATCAATTATTAAACCAGATGCAGTTGAGAGAAATTTAGATAATGAAATTAAAGAAATGTTCAAAAATAAAGGTTTTTCAATTGCAAAAGAAAAAAAAATTCAGATAGAAAAATCTGAAGCAGAAAAATTTTATAAAGTTCATGAGACAAAACCATTTTATAAAGATCTTTGCTCGTATCTTTCATCTGGACCAATTGTAGTAATGGTACTTGAAAAGGAAAATGCTGTGCTTGCAAATAGAGAATTAATGGGTGCAACCAACCCAAAAGAGGCAAAAGAGGGTACTATTAGAAAAAAATATGGTATTTCAATTGATAAAAACTCAGTTCATGGGTCTGATAGTATTGAAAATGCAAAAATTGAAATAGATTTTTTCTTTAAAGATTAAATATTTTTAATATAGCTTTAGGATATAATTTATGCTCCTGGATCAAAATTTTTTTTGATAATGTTCTAGGGGTATCATTTTTATTAATTTTTACTTTTTTCTGAAGAATAATTTTCCCAGAATCTAATTTAGAATTTACAAAATGCACTGTGCACCCCGAATAAGTCTCATTATTTTTAATTACTCTTTCATGAGTATTTAAACCTTTAAATCTAGGAAGTAGAGAAGGGTGAATATTTAATATTTTTCCCTTAAAACTTTTGATAAAGTTTTTGGATAATATTTTCATAAAACCTGCGAGACAAATAAAATTTATCTTATTTTTTTTAAGCTCTAAAATAATTTTTTTTTCAGCAATAGATTTTTTTTTATAATTAAAAAATTTACTTTTAATTTTAAATCTTTTTCCATACTTTAATCCTTTTGATTTTGGGTTATTAGAAACTATTAAATTAATCGATATTGGTGATTTTTTGAGTTTTGAAAATTTTATGAGTGATTTTAAATTGCTACCTGTTCCTGAAATAAAAACAGCTGTTTTTATTTTTTTAGATCCAACTGACAGAGCCATTTAATTTTACTTTATCTTTACCTTTTATAATTTTTCCTATTATATATGGTTTAAATCCTCTTGAGAAATACCTTTCAATTTTTTTGAAATTTCTAGGATTTATTATTAAACAAAAACCAACGCCACAATTGAAGGTTTGAAGCATTTCTTTATCTGATATACCATTTTTTTTTAACCATTTAAAAATTTTAAGAGTTTTAATTTTATTCAAATTGATCTCTGCAATTAAATTATTTGGCATAATTCTTTTAACATTATCCGATATACCACCACCTGTAATATTCGCACATCCATTAATTAAATCTCTATTAATTAATTTAAGTAATTCTTTCACATAAATTTTGGTTGGTTTTAACAACTCTTTTTTTAAAAAATTATTTCTTTTAATATTAATTTTTTTTTTTTTAATCAAGTACCTAATAAGAGAGTATCCATTAGAATGAAGTCCACTAGAAGGAATTGCTATGACTAAATCATTTAATTTAATTTTATTTTTACTTAAAACTTTTTTTCCATCAACTACACCAACTGCAAAACCTGCAATGTCAAATTTACCTTTCTCATATGTGCCTGGCATTTCTGCTGTTTCGCCACCAACCAACTGGCATCCTGATTGTTTACATCCTTTTAATATACCTTTAATGATTGATTTTAATTTTGTTAAATCTATTTTGTTGATAGATATATAGTCTAAGAATAAAATAGGCTTTGCACCTTGTACAATCAAATCATTTACACTCATTGCCACAAGATCAATTCCAATTGTATTATATTTGTTTAGTATATTAGAAATTTCAATTTTAGTTCCAACACCGTCAGTACAGGCAACAATTTTGGGATTCCTTATATTATTTGGAATATCTGATATAGAACCAAAACCCCCTATATTTTGAAAATTTACACCTTTTTTTCTATTTTTTGACTTTGAAGATATATATTTAACAAAAATATCTGCAGCTTTGATATTAACGCCACTTTTTTGATATGTTAGACTTTTATTATTCATTAAAAATTTTATGTTTAAAAATAAGATAAATACACTTTCATTTTATATTTTGTTTCTAATAATCTTTATAATTTTTATTAAGTTTTCCACAGGAAAAGTTTTAGCAAACTCATATAAAGTAAGTGATATAGAAATTTCAGAACCTTATAATCTGAATTTTAGTAAGGAAAAAGTAATAGATGTAGCCTTTAAAAATGCATTTGAAGAACTTATTTTTACTTTGCTGACATCAGAAAACTATTATTTAAATAAAGATGTAAATATAAAAATTATAAAATCTCTTATCGATTCATTTTCTATAGTTGACGAAAAATTTATAGATAAAAAGTATATTGCAAATTTTGATGTTAATTTTAATAAAAAAGAGGTTCTTAATTATTTATATAAAAATAATATTTACGCATCTATACCTCAAAAAAAAAAATTATTTTTGTTACCGATCCTAGTCGATACTAATCGATCAGATATTTCTTTATTAAGTGAAAACCCTTTTTATTTAAATTGGACTAAATTCTCCAAAAAATATCATTTGCTAGATTATGTTCTTCCAAATGAAGATTTAGATGATCTTAATATTATAAAAAATAATATTAACAACTTGGAGGATTATGAATTTAAACAGATAATTACAAAGTATCAACTTAAGGATTACATAATTGTAATACTTTTTAAAAATGAAAAAAGTATAAGGGTTTTAACAAGAATTAAATTCAACAACGAATTTATTTTATTAAATGAAAACTTTCCATATAAAAGCATAAATAATGATATTGAGGCTGTAATTAATAGCTTAAAAAATAGTTATGAAAATAGTTGGAAAAAAATTAATTTGATTAATACATCTATTAAACTTCCAATAACAATTTCTCTAGATTCTTCTAAATTTACATTAATTGAAAAATTTGAAAATAAAATAGAAAATATGGATTTAGTTTATAATTATTATATAGAAAGTTTTTCTAATAATGAGGTAATTTATAAAATAGTTTATAATGGAACACCAAATAAATTTTTGGAGGAATTTAATACAGAAAATATAAAAGTTCATTTAAACAATAATGTATGGAAAATAAATGAAAATTAGAAATCAAAATATTTTTAATTTTGATAAAAATAAAAACTTTAATTATGAAGATTACTTTGTAAGTAAAAGTAATTATTTTGCATTTGAGATATTACAAAAATGGCCAAAGTGGGAAAAAAATATCCTTAATATATATGGCGAAAATTTTTCAGGAAAAACGCATCTATCAAAAATTTTCTTAAATAAAAATAATGGATTAATTATTTATGAAAAAGATATAAATGATGAAATATTTAAAAAACTAAAACTGTATGAGAATATAATTCTTGACGGATTCAATTACAAAACCAATGAAAAACTCCTTTATTCAATATTTAATTTAATAGACAGTGAGAATAAATTCTTGATTATAAACTCAATTAATCCAATAAATGAAATGGATTTTCAACTTAAAGATTTAGTGTCAAGAGCTAAAAATTGTTTATTCGCCAAGATAGAAAATCCTGATGATGAATTAATGAATGCAATAATTCTAAAAAATTTTTCTGATAGACAAATAAAGATAGACAATAAATTAATAGATTATATTGCCAAAAGAATAGATAGATCCTATAGTAAAATTTCCCAATTTATATATAAGATTGATGAATTGAGCTTAAAAAAAAAAAAACCTATTGATTTTAAAATAATTAAAGAAATACTGAAAAAAGGTGAGCAAATATAGAACACACACTTGTGGCGAATTAAATATTAAAAATAAAAATACAGATATTTCTATCTCAGGATGGTTAAATAAAAAAAGAGATCATGGAAACCTCCTTTTTTTAGATTTAAGAGATAACTACGGAATTACTCAATGCGTAATTGATAAAGAAAGTAAAAGTTTTAAAGATTTAGAGAAAATTCCTTTAGAAACAGTTTTAAAAATAAATGGAACAGTACTTCAAAGGTCTGATGAGACTGTAAACAAAGACCTATCTACTGGAGAAATTGAAGTTAAAATTAAAACTCATGTAATTTTAGGTACAACTAAAGAACTGCCTTTACCAGTTTTTACTGATCAAGAATACTCTGAAGAGATTAGATTAAAATATAGATTTTTAGATTTAAGAAGAAAAAAAATTCATAAAAATATTATCTTAAGATCCAAAGTAATTTCTTTTATAAGGAATGAAATGCAAAAAATGGGATTTTTAGAATTTCAAACACCTATTTTGACTTCTTCAAGCCCAGAAGGTGCCAGAGATTTTTTAGTTCCTAGTAGATTAAATCCAGGTAAGTTTTATGCTTTACCTCAGGCTCCACAGCAGTTTAAACAGTTAATCATGGTTTCGGGTTTTGATAAATATTTTCAAATTGCTCCATGTTTTAGAGATGAAGATGCAAGAGCAGACAGAAGCCCAGGAGAGTTTTATCAACTGGATATAGAAATGTCCTTTGTTGATCAAAGCAATGTTTTTGATGTAGTTGAAAAATTAATGGTTAAATTATTTAATAATTTTTCTTCAAAAAAAATGCTTTATGATAAATTTCCTAAAATTAAATATACTGATGCTTTAATGATGTATGGATCTGATAAACCAGATCTAAGAAATCCACTTAAAATTTATGAAATAACAGATATTTTCAGTAGAGATGATGTAAAATTTGAAATCTTTAAAAAACTTGTGAAAAAGGGATCAATAGTAAGAGGAATTGTAACTAAACAAACAAGTAATCAGCCTAGAAGTTTTTTTGACAATATAGATAAATGGGCTAAGACCGAAGGTGCATCTGGATTAGCATATTTTACCATTGAGAAAGATAAAATTATTACTGGAAAAGGACCTGTAGGCAAATTTTTTTCTGAAGACTCTTTAAAAGAAATAATGAAGATTACTTCCGCAGAAGTAGGAGATAGCATTTTTTTAGCATGTGGAACAAAAAATGAGGTTGAAAAAATATTGTCTTTAGCAAGAGATAAAATAGGTAGCGATTTGAATTTAATTGATGAAAATTCCTTTGCCTTTTGCTGGATCATTGATTATCCGATGTTTGAAAAAGATGAAGAAACTGGAAAAATAAAGTTTAGCCATAACCCATTTTCAATGCCTCAAGGAGATATTGACAATATAGATCTTTCAAATCCTTTAGAAATTTTAGCTTATCAATACGATATAGTTTGCAATGGAATAGAATTATCTTCAGGTGCTATAAGAAACCATATCCCCCAATTAATGTATAAACTATTTAAAGTTGCTGGATATGACAAAAAAGATGTTGACGTAAAATTTAGTGGAATGATTAATGCTTTAAGTTATGGAGCCCCACCCCACGGAGGTATAGCACCAGGTATTGATAGGATAATTATGCTTTTAGCTGATGAAAAAAATATTAGAGAAGTAACTATGTTTCCAATGAATCAAAATGCACAAGATTTGATGATGAATGCACCATCAGAAGTAGAAGGAACTCAGTTAAAAGAATTAGGTTTAGAAATTAAAAAAAAATAGTTATTTTTTACCTTTAAGATTTATTCTTATGTCAGACAAGTCTACTAATTTTTCTTTATAATTATTTCTTAAAAAACCTTTGCTTGTAATATCTTTAACTATTTTTAAAAATTGACTTTGATCTTCACTTATTTGATCATTTGTATCATCATTATTATTATCTGAACTTCCAATAGACGGTGTATGAGCAAGATCTTCTCTATTTTGGTAAGATATAGCTAATTCCCTAAATATATAATCTAAAATAGATGAAGCACTTAAAATTCTATCATTACCAAATACTTTACCTGAAGGTTCAAATTTTGTTCCAACATAAGCACTAACAAATTCATCTAATGGGACACCGTACTGCAAGCCTAATGAAACGGCTATAGCAAAGTTATTCATTAATGCCTTTACTAATTCACCTTCTTTACTTGTATCAATAAAAATTTCACCTATTTTTCCATCTTCATACTCACCCGTATGCAGATAAACTTTATGGTTTCCAATTGTGGCCTTTTGAATATAACCTTTTCTTCTATCTGGCATTCCATGTCTCGAATTATTATCTTTATTGGGTTTGCTTACAAATTGGCTAGT
>CACJZM010000014.1 GCA_902597895.1 uncultured Pelagibacteraceae bacterium | reverse complement strand
TACAGCTTATTCAGAAGACTCGGTTATTATGGGAATTATGCATAAAAAATATAATGTACATGGAGTACAATTTCATCCAGAAAGTATTAAAACACCTATAGGGATGAAAATTTTAAAAAATTTCATAAATTACAAAGTTAAATGAAAATTTACTTAGATAAACTTAACAATAAAGAAAACCTGACATTTGAAGAAAGTAAATCGGCCTTCAATATATTAATGAACGGTAAAGCTAGCGAAGATGAAATATTTAATTTTCTTACTTTGTTATCACTTAAAGGAGAGGTTTCTTCTGAGATAGCCGGGGGTGTTTATGTCCTAAGAGAAAAATCAAAAAGAGTAAATAATGATAAATGTATAGATACATGTGGAACTGGAGGGGATGGAATGAATACTCTGAATATATCTACTGCTTCAGCATTATTATTAGCTAGTATTGGTATAAAGGTTGCTAAACATGGAAATAAAGCAGTTTCATCAAAATGTGGATCTGGTGATGTATTAGAGGCATTAAATATTAATATTAATTTAGAACCAAATATAGTTGAAGATCAAATAAATAAACTAAATTTTGGTTTTATGTTTGCACCAAATTATCATAGTGCTATGAAATTTGTGGGTCCTACAAGAAAGAAAATTGGAAAGAGAACGATTTTTAACATGATTGGACCATTAAGTAATCCTGCACTTGTGACAAGACAGGTAATTGGTGTTTTTGATAAAAATTTATTAAACATTTTTGCGGAAGCCTTAAAAAATTTAGGAATTAAATTTGCATGGATAGTAAATAGTGAGGATGGATTAGATGAGATATCACCTTATGAAAAAACAAATGTTGTTCAATTAAAAAAAGGTGAAATTTCGAATATCACAATAGATCCAAAAGAACTAAATATTCAGGCAAATAACATTAAAGACCTAATTGGAAACGACTCAAAATTTAATGCAGACAGAATGATAGATATATTTAAAGGAGAAGATAATGACTTTTCAAAAGCAGTTTGTTTAAACGCTGCGGCTGGACTTATAGTTTCTGAAAAATACAATGATTTTAAGACTGCTTATAATTTTACCAGAGAATTTATCAAATCAGGTAAAACATTCGAACATTTAAAAAAAATACAAAGTGTCTGAAAATATACTAAAAAAAATAATTGATAATAAAGAAAAAAAAATAGATTTACTAAAAGAATCTATATCTATTGATAGCTTAAAAAGTAAAATAAATAAAAATAATTCTTATATTAATTTTGCTGAAAAAATAATATTAAATGAAAAAAATAATAAAATTTCAATTATCGCAGAAATTAAGAAAGCCAGTCCATCAGCTGGCATTATAATTAATGATTATAATCCATTAAATATCGCAGAAGTTTATAATAATAATAAAGCTACATGCTTATCTGTTTTAACTGAGGAGGACTATTTTTTAGGGAATTTATCGGATATTGCAAAAATTAAAGAAAAAATAAAACTTCCCATATTATGTAAAGATTTTTTTATAGACAAATTTCAAGTTTATCTCGCTAAAAGTTCTGGCGCTGATGCAATTTTAATTATTTTAGCTGCTGTTTCTGATAAGATTGCAGATGAATTATATGAAGAAGCTTTAAAACTAAAAATGTCAGTCATTATTGAAGTTCATACTGTTGAAGAAGCAAAAAGAGCTTTAAAATTTAAAGATGCATTAATAGGTATTAATAATAGAAATCTTAAAACTCTCAAAACTGAAATAAATACAACTTATGATATTTATAGTGTATTAATAAACCATAGCAGACCGCTGATTTCTGAAAGTGGAATAAAAACAAAAGATGATTTATTAGAAATAGAAAAAAAGACAAATATAAAAACTTTTTTGATAGGTGAATCACTTTTGAAAGATTTGAATAAAAATTCAATTTTTTCTGTTTTGTAGCTAAATAAAGGTTGAATTTATTGGTTTTTAACCTGTTGTTTATTCGATAGAACTTTAATAGAACATGAATGTACTTAATTTGTTCTATGTTAACTAAAAAACAAAAAAATCTGCTTTTATTTATCAACAAGAAGTTGAGATCTTCAGGGGTGTCTCCTTCATATGAGGAAATGAAACTTTCTCTTAATTTAAAATCCAAATCAGGAATACATAGGCTAATAAGCGCTTTAGAAGAAAGAGGTTTTATAAAAAGATTAGCTCATAAAGCTAGAGCCTTGGAAGTAATTAAACTTCCTGAAACAGCTTCAGCTAATGATATTTATAATAGTTTTTCACCAAGTGTTATCAGAGGTGGATTAGATGATTCTAGTGCTGCAAATAAAGAAAGTGAAATACCTGTTTTAGGTGATATTGCAGCTGGAACACCAATAGAAGCAATTCAAAATGAAGTTACAAGAATTCCCTTACCGTCAAATATTGAAAAAAATGGTGAATATTTTGGATTAAAAGTTAATGGCGATTCCATGATTGAGGCTGGCATAAATGATGGTGATACAGTCATAATAAAAAAAACTGATACAGCAGAAAATGGAAAAATTGTTGTTGCACTTATAGATGATCATGAAGCAATGTTAAAGAGATTAAGAAGAAAAGGTAAAACTGTAGCCTTGGAAAGTGCTAATAGAAATTATGAAACTAAGATATTTGGTCCAGATAGGGTTAAAGTACAAGGTATTCTAGTATCTTTATATAGAAACTTTCACTAAAATAGTTTAAACATCATTAATGTCTAAAGTAGCAACAAGATTTGCTCCATCACCTACAGGTCCTCTTCATATAGGAGGGATAAGAACAGCACTTTTTAATTGGTTATATTCAAAAAACAAAAACGGATCTTTTTTTTTAAGAATTGAGGATACAGACAAAGAGAGATCTAAAGATGAATATAAAAAACAAATTATAAAATCTCTTAAATGGATAGGTGTAGAACATGATGGAGATGAATATATTCAATCTAAAAAATTAGATGATCATATTAAAGTTGCTAATGAATTGCTTAAAAATGGTTATGCATATAAATGTTATTGTTCTAAAGATGAAATTGAAGAACAAAAACTTAGAGCAAAACAAAAAAAAATACCTTATATTTACGATAGGAAGTGGAGAGATAAAAAAGAAGAAGAGGCTCCAAAAGATATTAAACCTGTAATAAGATTTAAAAGTAAAATAGATGGAACTTCTATATTAAAAGATTTAGTCCAAGGTGATGTAGAAATTGATAATAATACTATTGAAGATTTTATCATCTTGAGAAATGATGGATCTCCAACATATAACTTATCAGCATCAGTAGATGATCATATAATGAAAATGACACACATAATTAGAGGGGATGATCACAAGATAAATACTTTTAAACAAATTCAAATTTATCAATCTATGGGATGGGAATTGCCTTCATTTGCTCATATACCATTAATACATACATTAGATGGTAAGAAACTATCAAAACGAGATAAAGCTTCTACATTAGACGATTATTCTCAAATTGGTATTATGCCAGATGCTCTTAGAAATTACCTTCTTAGATTAGGATGGTCTTATAAAGACAAAGAGATATTTAATCTCGATGAAAGTATTAAATATTTTAATCTTGAAGGAATTGGCAAATCTCCATCTAAGTTAGATATGAGTAGAATTTTATCAATGAATGAGCATTATATTAAGAATATCGATGAAAATGATTTATTTGATCAATTAACTGAGTATTGCAAATTATATAAAAGTGAAATTGAAGCAGATAAGAAAGATAAAATTAAGAAATCTCTAACTTTCCTTAAAAATAAAGCTAAAACCTTAGAAGATATATTTAATAATGGTCAGTATATAATGGCAGATGAGGTTAATTTTAATCAAGATGATATTAAGTTAATTGATGACAAAGCCAAAAAAGTGATTTCTGATTTCAATTCTCAATTTGCTAGTGTTGATAAACTAAGCAAAGAAACATTAGAGCCAATAGTAAACGGATTAATTAAATCAAACGATACTAATTTTAAAGGAGTTGGACAGCCTTTAAGAGTAGCTTTAACAGGTTCAAAATTTGGACCTGGTATATATGATATAATTATTTCTCTTGGAAAAGAGGAAGTAACAAAAAGATTAACCAATAAGAAACTTGTTTAGTACTGAAGAAGCTTCATCAGAAGATGAAGTTTTTGATCTAATTTTAGTTAAAGTTTCCTCACAATAGTTAATTTGCTTATTCATCAATTCTGGATTTTTTAAAAAGTAAACAACTGAATTATAAATCTCTTTAGCATTGCAATCTTTTTGTATTAATTCTGGAATTATTTCTTTGTCATTAATAATATTAATGATGTTAGCAAATTTTATTTTAACCAACATTTTGACAATTAAAAAATTTAAAAAATTCATTTTATAAATAATTATAGAAGGAACCTTTGCATTACAAATTTCAAGAGAAACTGTTCCAGATTTTGAAACTGCAAAGATAGAATCATTTAGTATTTGTTTTTTTATATTTTCATCAGAAATAACCTCAGTATTTTCTAAATTTATATTATCAATTTTTTTACTTATTAAATTTTTGTTTCCATCAGTTGCATGAAAAACAAAAGTGAAATTATCAAATTTTGCATTCATCATATTGATAAAATCAACCAAGATAGGTAATAGTAAATTTACCTCAGATGTTCTACTGCCACAAAAAAGAGAAATAATTTTTTTATCCTTAGAAACAATATTAGATAGATCTATTTTATTTTTTGTTTCTTGTTCTAATAAAGGATGACCAACAAATGTATTTGGAATATCCTCTTTATCAAAATATTTTTTTTCAAAATGAAATAATAACAAAATGTGATCTAAAAACTTTTTAAACTTTTTCACTCTACCCTCTCGCCATACCCAAACTTGTGGAGCTACATAATGAATAGTTTTAATCTTTTTATTTAATTTTTTAACTTTTTCAGCAACTCTTAATGTAAAATCAGGACTATCTACACTAAACAAAATATCTGGATTAAATTTTATTATCTCTTCTACAGTTTTGTTTATTTTACTCTTTATTTTAAAAATATTAAAAAAAACACTTGTAAAACCAATGTAAGTAATTTCTTTAAGATCAAATATAGATTTAATTCCTAGTGAATTTAAATGTGTTCCACCAACACAAGAATACGTAATATTAGAATTTTTTTTTTGAAGTTTAGATATAACTTTAGAGGCTAGTTTATCTCCAGAAGGTTCACCAGTTAATATAAAAATTTTTTTCATTTATATAGCATGAATAAAAAATTTATTTTTATTAGCTAATTTAATACATTTATTTTGATCTAAGAAAATATTATATTTACCTTTAATAACTATTCCTTTTAGTCCGGCTTTAATACAGTTGCTTACAGTTTTGAAACCTATAGTGGGTAAATCTGTTCTTAAATCTTGATTAGGTTTTGGTAATTTTATTAAAATACCCATTCTAACTTTGTTTTTCAATTTTAACCTTAAAATTTTAAATTTGGATTTATTTATCATAGAGTCAGTTCCTTTTTCATTCTCAGTAGAAATTATTTTATTAGCAACAACAATTACTCCTTGGGCTACACCTTTTTTATTAAGATTATTAATCACTCTTTTTCCTATGATTATATTTTTTTTATCTGCTTTATTTGGCTTTAAATAAGTGCAAGTACCTTTTTTTAAAACTATTTCTTTATTAAATTTTGTTTGACTGATAACTTGAAATCCTTCCTTTTCAAACAACCTTGTAATAAAATTTATTATATAAGCATCTCCCTTTTTTGTTTCTTTAATTATTTTAGGTAAATGATATATTGCCTTAAAATCAAATTTTAATTTTTTAAAATTTGGCTTTGCAACTCTACCTGCAAAAATTACCTTTTTACAGTTATGATTTCTCAAAATTGATATGCATTTTCCTAACTGACCAATCGATAATTTAAAAACTTTTTTTTTTCCTTTAAAAATTTTATTTTTAGAAATATCAATAATGATAAATTTTTTACCTAATTTATTAAGTTTATTAATGATTACGTTGCTTATATGAGTATCTCCTAAAACTAAACCAATCATTTTATGAAAATGGAGTACAAATTGATCTTTTTTTATCTTTTAAAATAAAATTTATTACTTCTTGAACTAATGGATTCTCTTGAAACGAGCCATTTAATTTACTTATATTATCATTAATATTTTTTGTTGCAAAAATCTCTTTATAGGCCTCACTTAATCCTAATATATCTTTGTTTTCAAATTTAGCTCTTCTTAATCCAATCAAGTTTAATCCCTGTAATGAATTCCTGTTTCCAGTTGATAATCCATAAGGAATTACATCATGTAATACACCTGTCATACCACCAATCATCGCCATTTTACCAATCCTAGTGAATTGTTGAACTGCCGAATTTCCTCCTATTACAACGTTATCCTCAATTACCACATGTCCTCCTAATGGAACATTGTTAGCAATTATAACATTGTTGCCTACATTGCAGTCATGAGCTATATGCGAGGAAATCATAAATAGACAATTATTTCCAATAGTTGTTTTACCCCCACCGCCTACTGTTCCTGGATTTATTGTTACGTATTCTCTGATCTTATTATTGTCCCCGATTATAAGATTAGTTGGTTCTCCAGCATATTTTAAATCTTGTGGATCATTAATAGAAACAAAAGGGTAAATCTTATTCCCTTTACCAATTTTTACATTTCCAGAAATACTAACATGTGATTGAATAATAGAGTTTTCTCCAATTTCTACATTGGGACCTATTACACAGTAAGGACCTATTTGAACATTTTTGTCTAATTTTGCTTTTGGGTCTACGATTGCACTTTTATCTATCATCTATTATCTTTTATAAATTCTTTTAAATTTTTTGCTGGATATCCCATAACTTTTGTATTGTCAGGTATATCTTTTATAACGCCGCTACCACCTCCAATTTGAACGTTACTTCCAATTTTAAGATGTCCTGAAATACCTGCTTGTCCACCTATCATTACATTATTACCTAATGTTGAGCTTCCTGCAAAACCAACTTGACCGGCAATTATACAATTATTACCAATCTTAACATTGTGCGCTATATGTATTTGATTATCTAGATATGTATTTTTTCCAATTATAGTATTTGAAAGAGAACCTCTATCAATAGTTGATCCACAACCTATCTCTGCATTATCTTCAATTATAACTATACCAATTTGAGGATATCTAAAATTTGAGTTCTTGTCAGGGAAGAAACCGAAACCTTTTTTTCCTATAACACAACCATCTAATATATGAACATTATTCTTAATAATAGAATTTCTTATAATTGCATTTGATCCAATGGAGCAATTATTTCCAATGACTACATTTTTTTCAATTATTGTATTATGGCCAATTAAACAGTCTGATCCTATATTGACATTTTTACCTATTAAAACATTTTTTCCAAACTTAACTTTTTCTTTGAATTCTGACTTATCAATATTTTCAACTGAAACATCAAAATTATCAGTAATTGAGTCGGGATAGAAAATTTTAGTAATCTGAGCTGTAACTAATAAAACTTTTTCTGATACAATCGGTTTGCAGTTATCAGGCAAATATGACTTAAGAATTTCAGTAGTTATGCAATAAGATGCTTTGGTTACTTTAGCTAAATCAATATATTTTTTTGAATGGAAAAAAGTAATTTCGTTAGATTGTGCTGATGAGATATCCTTGATGTCATTTATTTTATCATCTGAATTAGTTTCATTGACTAAGTTAATTGATTTTAACAAATCATTTATATTATAAGGTCCAGTATTTTTAAAAAAAGGATTTTTCATTAATAAGTTTAATATCAAAACTTATTTAAAAAGCTTATCAAGTTTTATTGCTGATTATTTCCTATCTACAATAGTAGCAGACCATTGAGCATCAGCCATTTTTTTTCCACCAACAAATGCTTCGCCTTTATATTTCCAAACTCTTCCATGTGATCTTATAGCCTCAATATTTAATTCTAGTCTACAGTCTGGAATTACAGGACTTCTGAATCGAGCTTTCTCAACACTCATTAAAAAGACAAGTTTATTTTCATATTCGGATTTATCTATACCTGCAGCTGTTAAAGCTGCAGCGGCTTGTCCGAAAGCTTCGACTATCAAAACACCAGGCATAACTGGTTGTCCAGGAAAATGTCCCTGAACATAAAAGCTGTTCTTTTTTACATTTACAATTGCTGTGGCAGAATATAGTTTTTTAATATTTATTAATTCATCAATTAATAACATTGGTTCTCTATGAGGCAACAAAGCTATTATGTCATCTTTAGTAAGTTTATTAATCATCAATCTATTTTAATTTCTTTAATTTTATCATTTAATAACTTTAAGATTATTTCAGTAATCTCCAAATCAGATCTTGCAATTAAAATACTATCTTTTGGTAAAATTATATCAATCGAATTTTTTTTTGCATAATCCTCAATTAGTGGGTTTATATTTTTGACTAAAATACTAGTCGACTTAGTTTTAATCTCGTTAATTTTATTTCTTGAACTTTTTTGTTGGTCTCTAAAATCTTTAACTTTTTTTTGAAAATTAGAAACTTTTTTATTAAACTCTTCAGAAGATAATATATTTTTTTGAGATAATATTTCTTTTTCCTCTTTCGCTAATTTAGTCTCTGTATTTTTAAATGTTTCTAAATCAGTTTTGTATTTATTTTCAATTTTTTTTGTAATTAGCTTTCCTGCAATTGAATCATTTAATAATTTATCTATATCAATATAAGCAATTTTTTCTTGTGCATAGGATAAATTCTGAAATTGAACTAGAGTAAAAAAAATTAAAATTTTAATAAATTTAAATATCATTAAAACGTAGTACCGATATCAAACCTAAATGTTTCAGTAACGTCAGTATCAGCTTTTGTTATAGGTTGAGAAAATGAAAATGATAGCGGGCCAATTGGAGTGTACCAGTCAACTGATAATCCAGTTGAAGATCGAATTTTACTTTTATCTAAGCTAGAGTTATAATCTACACCCCAAACATTTCCTGCATCATAAAATAATTTAAAATCAACGTTTTCTAAATCTCTTAATAACTCTGGCAATGTAGTTGATATGTTCAATGAAGATAGATAATTACCACCAATAAAATCTGTTCCATCTTTTGGACCAACTCTGCCTGATTCAAATCCTCTTAGGCTACGTGACGATAAATATAATCTTTTTGAAAGACGAACATCCTCATCGTTTATAGAGTTAACTGCCCTCGCTTGGAATTTTAAAGCAAATATCATTTCTTCTGTTATTGAATGGTAATTCGTAAAAGTAAAAGAATTTGACAATGCACCATCATCTGTAATTAAAGGCAATGATTGAAAAAAACTTGTTTTGTACCCTTCTGATGGTTGATAATTTTGATTTAATTTATTTAGAGTAAATCTATATTTTAAATCAGTTTCAAAATAATCACCTGCATTTTTCTTTTGAGAAGTTGATGCTTTGCTGCCAGTTTCTAATTTTTCTTGAAAAACTGATAGTGATGGTGAGAAATAAATATCTTCAAATTGTTCATAAGATGTACCAAAACTAAAGCCAGTTTTTCTATTTTTATAACCAAATTTACTTAGTACATCTTTTGTATTATTTTCTATTGAGGTTACTAAATCTTTCTCAGAATTTTTAAAATTTGGGTCTGTCCGTTGTAATCTTAAATTTAGTCCATCGTCCCTTAAAGTGAACGAGGTATCTAATCTAATTCCTTTCCCTAGGTAATTTTTCTCTTTAATACCTCCAGTAATTGAAGTACCGCTAGACCCGGTACCTGCACCAGCCATTATTTCTCCTGTTGGCATTTCTTCAACCGTTAAGTTTATAATTTTTTTATTATCAACATCTATTACCTCTTTTTTTACATTTTTAAATATCCCAGTAGATTTTATAGAATTTATAGATTTAGTTAATAAAATTTCATTATAAGGATCTCCTTCATCCAGTAAAAACTTATTTCTTATTACCTTTTCACGGGTAACATAATTACCTAGAACATTAATTCTACTGATGAAAGATTTATCAGAGTCTTCAAAATAAATTTTCAAATTAATTTTATTACCAGATAATGTTTCGTCAAATGAGGCTGTTAAAAATTTATATTCCTCAGTTAGTATTAGTTGATCAATTCTTTTAAGAATTTTTTCAATAAAATTTAAAGAATAGTGTTTTCCATTAGCCTTAGAGAGAATTTTGGTAATTTTATCAAAATTTTGTTTATCAAAATCATCTGGAATATCGAGAGAAACTTGATCAAAATAATACTTTGTTCCAGCATTAATATTAAATATAAGTTCAAAATCTTTTTCATTTACTAATTTAGCAGAAGAACTTTCTATAGATACGTTATAATAACCTTTATTCTTATAAAAATTTCTTAACAAATTTTCATCTAAAAGGATTCTATTAATATCTAAATACTTTGATTTTGATATAAATTTCCAAAATTTACCTTCTTCTGAAGCAATTATTCTTTTAAGTTTACCATCTTTAAATACTTTATTACCAACAAACTTAATCTTTTGTATAAATGCTTTTTCTCCTAAATTAATATTATAAATAATATCAACGGTATTATTATCATTTTCTACTATATTCGAGTCAACTTCAGCAAAGTAATATCCAGAACCCTTCAAAACATTCAGTATTATAGACTCATCATTTTTTACATTACTTTTAATATATGATGTTCTTTTTTTTAGTGTGATTTGCTCGTTTAAAAATTCTAAAATACTTTTATTTTTAACTCCCTCAAATCTAACATTTTGTATAAGAGGATTTTCAATTAAATTAATAATTAATTCATTATTTTCTATTTTTACACTAACATCTTCAAAAAAATTAGTTTCATATAATTTTTTTAGTAAAATATTTAAATCATTTTCATTGATATTTTTATTTTTTAATTTATCTGCACCTGAAAAAAGAACAATTGTTTCAGTAGTAATTCTCTTATTTCCAAATACTTTTATTTCAGAATAATTTTCAGAAAAAACCTTAGTTGAAAATAAAAAAAATAATAAAAAAAAATAATAAATTTGTTTCATTTTATAATTCATTTTATACATAGTTTTGTTGTTTTCAATCTTACATGTTCGCTTAAATTTAATATTTGTTGCCCATTAGAAGGTTTTTTGTATTTATATGCTTTAAATTCTTTAATATTTAATATTTTATTTAAATTACTGATTATTTCTGTGAACTTTATTTTTTTTTTAATAAATAGATCTACAAGACAGTCATTCGCACTTATTAAAATTGTTTCATACAATGAAGTTTTATTTCCTATAAAATTTATAAGTTTTAATGATGGAAATTTTTTAAATGATGGTTTGGATAATGATAAATTATTAAGCACTTTGTAATCTATATTTTTTGTATAAATTCTTTTAAAATTCGGGAAATAAATTGAATTAAATATAGGTATTTTCATATTTGTATCATGTGCGGTAATATTTATTAATCCATTATTAAATTTAATAATTGAATGTACATAGGATTTTGGATGAACTAAGATACTTAATTTATCCTTATCAAGATTAAAGATTCTCATAGCTTCAATGAATTCAAAAACTTTATTCATTAATGTTGCGGAATCTATTGAAATTTTTTTTCCCATTTTCCAATTTGGATGTTTTAAAGCACTTTTAATGGTTGCCTTTTTTAGAAATTTATTATTTTTTTTTAAAAAGGGCCCCCCTGAAGCTGTGAGTATAACTTGATTAATTAAATTTTTATTGATTTTATTTATATTTGACCAAATAGAGAAATGTTCGGAATCAACGGGAATAAATTTAGTTTTGTTTTTTTTTAATTCATTATCTATCAGGTTCCATCCGCAAATTATGGACTCTTTGTTTGCAATTGCTATATTTTTTGTAGATTTGATAATACTTATAGTCGGTTTTAACCCATCTAAACCTGAAATTGCAGACATTGTATAATCTAACTTTTTTTTAATAATCTTATTAAGATCATCAAAATTATTAAATATTTTAATATTACTTTTTTTAAACTTATCTTTTAATTTTAAATATTTTTTTTTATTAGTAACTATAATATTTTTTACTTTTACTTGTTTAGTTTGTTTTATAATTTCATTTATATTTTGGTTTGTAGTAAGCAATATAACATTGAAGTATTTTTTGTTCTCTCTTATAATATTAAATGTAGTTTTACCAACAGAGCCAGTTGAACCTAGTATAGCGATTTTTTTTTTCATATATTTAGATAACCTGTTGAATCAATTAAATAATAAATTGGAAATGCAAAAATCATTCCATCTATTCTATCAAGTAAACCACCATGGCCAGGAATAATTTTTCCTGTATTTTTAATTTTTGATTTTCGTTTAAAATATGAAACTGTTATATCACCGATCTGACTTACTGTGGAAATCAAAATAAAAGTTATAAAAAATTGAATAGTCAGAAATGAATAATCTATATAAGAAGTAATTATGATTAGCGATATCAGTGATAAAAAATATCCTCCAAGAGCTCCTGCATAAGTTTTGTTAGGGCTAATTTTTGTTAATTTTGGACCATTAAAAATTTTACCAAAAACATATCCACCTATGTCGGTTGATACACATACTATTAATACAAAAAGAAATCCAACTGCATCAACTGAAAGATCATAAAATGTATAAAATGAAATAATTAAAAATATAAATCCATAAGTTTTATAAGGTTTATTTTTAGTTATCATATGCCATTCGTAACAAGCTATTACAAAACAAATAAATGTGAAAAACATCAACATATATGATCCATGTAATATGAAATAAAAAGCTAAAGGTATTAGTACTATTGAACTTAAAATTCTTTTTACTAAATTACTCATTATATATTTCCATAATTTCTTTTAGTAACTTTAAATTTTTTTAAAATTTTACTATAATCGTTTTTATTAAAATCAGGCCACAATTTTTTTTCAAAATAAATTTCAGTATATGCAAGTTGCCATAGTAAAAAGTTACTTAGCCGTTTAGTATTGCCTGTTCTTATTAAAATGTCAGGATCAGGAATTTTATTGGTATATAAATATTTTTCTAAATTTTTTTCAGTTATACTAAGCTTCTGTTTTTTTAATTTATTAAATGCATAAATAAGTTCAGATTTAGAACCATAATTTAATGCTAGATTGACCTGCAACCTCATATTATTTTTTGTTATTTCTTCCGATTTAATGAGTTTTTTTTTAAGCTTTAAATTAAATATATTAATATTACCTAAAATTTTCAATTTTATATCATTTTTATTAAATTCATCTATTTTTTGATCTATAAAATTATTTAGTAATTTAAATAAAAATTTAATTTCACTTTGAGGTCTTTTCCAATTTTCCGTTGAGAAAGCATATAAGGTTAAATATTTTATTTTATTTTTAATTGAGGAATAAATTATGTTTTCTACTGTATTTAAACCAGCTCTATGTCCTGCGTTTCTTGAATTTTTATATTTTTTGCCCCATCTTCCATTGCCATCCATTATGATTGCAACATGTTGAATTGGATTCATATTTTCATTATTTCGTTTTCTTTAGTAGTTACTTTGTCATCTATTTTTTTAATATTTTGATCTGTTACTTCTTGAATTTTTTTCTCAAACTTTTTTTCATCATCTTCACTTATATCTTTAGATTTTAGAAGTTTTTTTAATTCATCATTTGCTTCACGTCTGATATTTCTAATTGAAATTTTACACTTTTCACCCATTGATTTAATTAGTTTTTTCATTTCATTTCTTCTTTCCTCGCTTAAGTCTGGTATTGGTAATCTTATTAATTGACCATCAATTTGCGGGTTTAGACCAAGTTCAGATTTTCTAATACATGAGTCTATCAATGAAACATTATTAAGGTCCCAAACTTGAATATTTATCATTCTGGGTTCAGGTGTTGTAACACTAGCAAGTTGATTAATGGGCATTTTTTGTCCATAAACATCAACTTTTACTAGGTCTAGCATATTTGCATTAGCCCTACCTGTCCTTAATGATGTCAATTCTTTTGAAAAAACATCTAATGTTTTCATCATTTTTTGATTATAATTATTTTCGTTAAACATTATTCACCAATCTTAAATCTGCAAAAATCAATAATTTTTAGATCATCAATTTTTAATTCATTTATAATATCTTTGACTTTCTTTTTTGGTTCCATAACCCAATCTTGGGTCATAAGACTCGATTCTTCTTTAAATTTATTTATTTTACCAACGCTAATTTTCTTAATAATTTCATCTGATTTTCCTGAGTTTTTTAACTCTTCATTAATTAGCTCATTTTCTTTTTCAATAATTTTAATATCAATATTATCTTGACTAATCGCGAGTGGATTTGAAGCAGCTATATGCATAGCAAGTTGTTTTCCAAATAGATTAACTCTATCGATATTTTCTTTTGAATTTAGAGTAACAATAACTGCAAGTTTTGATAAATTATCTTTTACTACAGTGTGCAAATAATAATAGTTTTTTGAGCTATCATTTTTTAATGTTTTAGATCTACCTAATGTAATTTTTTCACCAATTTTAGCAATCATGGTAACTAAATTTTCATCAACAGAATTATTATTTTGCATTTTACTTTTTCGGAGCTTTTCTAAATCTGAATCCACTAAATTATTTAAATCAGCAAGTTCTTTAACGAAATCTATAAAATCCTCATTTTTAGCAACAAAATCTGTTTCACAGTTTACTTCTAAAATTGATGTTTTAAATTCATCACCAGATAAAGCCATAACACCTTCTTTGGCATCCCTAGACATTTTCTTTGATGCTTTTGCTACACCTTTAATTCTCAGAATTTCAATGGCTTTATCTATATCTCCATCTGACTCCTTTAATGCTGAACTACAATCTTTAAATCCAGCCCCTGTAGATTGTCTTAAATTTTTAATTTTTTCCAGATCACTCATTGCAAATGAATTAATTAATAGATTTTAAGCTTGAGTCTTTGTTGTCTTCTGTTTGTTTTTTTGGTTCTAAATTATTTTCTTTGTTTTTAGTTTCAGATATTGGAGAATCTTTTTTAGCATTATCAATAGTTTGCTTAATTAAATTACAATACAAATCTATTGATCTTCTAGCATCATCGTTTCCGGGTATTGGATAATTTATGCCTTCGGGATTCGAATTAGTATCAAGAATAGCAATTATAGGTATACTCAATTTAATTGACTCTTTAATAGCTAATGACTCATAGTTAGTGTCTATAACGAATACTAAGTCTGGAATCTTTTTCATATCCATTATTCCTCCTAATGATCTTTGGAGTTTATCTCTTTGAACACTCATTTTTAAAAGTTCTTTTTTTGTAAATCCTCTATTTTCTGAAGATAAATCTTGTTCAATTTTTTGTAATTTTTTTATTGAATTGGAAATAGTGCCCCAATTAGTTAGCATACCACCTAGCCATCTGTGATTAACATAATACTGGCCGGTTGATTTAGCTAATTCAGCTATAGCTTCGGATGCTTGTTTTTTTGTAGAGATAAATAGAATTTTTCCACCATCTACAATTGTAGAATAAACTTTTTCCATAGCAACATTTGTTAGTTCTAAGGTTTGTGTAAGGTCAATTATATGAATTGAATCTCTTTTTCCAAAAATGTACCTTTTCATTTTTGGGTTCCACCTTAATGTTTTATGTCCTAGATGAACTCCAGCTTCTAATAATTGCTGAATAGTTAAATTTGGTATCTTCATATTTTTTCCCGGTTATGCCACCACAATTATTTCCACTAAAGGACCGGAGGTATAAAACCACAAATTGTGTGCGTATTAATAAAAGTGGTATTTACAAATATATTTTTAAAATAACAAGCTTTTTTTTCAAATTTTAATTAATATTTGTTAAAATATTGTCATTTTTTAAATTGATGAGGGATTTTCTGCTAATTTTCCTTTTATTTTTTAAGTTAAATATAAATTTTTGATCTGAATTATGGAACATGATTTTAACATTTGAATTTCCTTTATCTTCAAGAATTTCTCTAATTTTCTTTAGTTGTGATAAATTGTTAATTGAAAATTCTATATTTTTAATTGGTTGATCTAATAGATTGTTCATAGACACTATCTTCAAAACATTAATTCTTTTAAATCTATTTAAGTCGTCTATAGTATTTTTTTTTAAAGAAAGCATTATAGAATTACCCTCTTGGATAATATCTCTATTTATTTCTAATAGATCAGAAAAAATAAATAATTCAAAAACACCAGACAAATCTGTTAATTTAATAATTGCGTAAGAATTTCCTTTGCTAGTTTTTTTCTCCTGAACTTTTAAAATTGTAGATGCTATGTTACTTTGATTTTGACTATTGTCTGAAATAAAATCTGAATAATGAACTATACTATAAACTTGAAAGAATTCTTTAAATTGATTAATTGGATGGTCAGAAATAAAAAAACCTAGACTTTCAAATTCTTTTGATAATCTCTCCTCGAAATTCCAGTCCTCAGTTTTGATAATTAATTCTTCATCCTTATTATGATTTTCCTCAAACAAATCTATTTGATTAATTAATTTATTTTCAAAAATGTTTTTGGATTTTAATATTAAGTTTGGTACAGAAGATAATAAAGAATTTCTATTTGATTCTATGCTATCAAAGGCACCAGCTTTAATCAAACCCTCTAGTTGAAGTTTATTAATATCTTTTGGATTAACTCTGTTTATAAAATCGCTGATTGACTTAAATTCTCCATTTTTTAATCTTTCATCAACAATATTAGATATGGCTTCATAACCTACACTTTTGATTGAACCTAATGCGTAATAAAAGGTATCTACATCTGATCTAAAGTCTGCATAACATTTGTTTATATCAGGTCTTTGAATTTTTATATTTAATCTTTTTAATTCTTCATAAAATTCACTTAATTTATTTTGATTTGAAATATCCATAGTCATTGACGCTGAAAAGAATTCATTAGGAAAATAAGTTTTCAGATAAGCAGTTTGATAGGCAATTATTGCATATGAGGCTGCATGACTTTTGTTAAAACCATATTCTGCAAATGGTTCTATTTTTAAAAAGATACCTGCTGCAACATCTTTACTAATTCCATTTTGAACAGCACCTGTAATAAACTTTTCCTTTTGTTTTTCTAATTCTGCTCTTTTCTTTTTTCCCATAGCTTTTCTTAAAATATCAGCTTGAGCTGCTGTAAAACCTGAGAGCTTTTGAGCTATTTGCATTACTTGTTCTTGATAAATTATTACTCCATAAGTTGGTTTAAGAATTTCTTCTAATTTAGGATGTAAATAATCTGGTTTTATTTTGCCGTGTTTACAATCATTATATATAGGTATATTGCTCATGGGACCTGGTCTGTATAAGGCTACTAAAGCAATAATATCTTCTAGTTGATTAGGTTTCATTTTCATCAGTGCTTCACGCATACCAGTGCTTTCAAGTTGAAATATACCAACTGTATTGCCGTTACTTAAAAGATCGTAAACTTTACTATCCTCGTAATTTATTTTATCAATTTTAAAATTATTATTTTTTTTTGTTATTAATTTTTGAGTTTTGTTAATAACAGTTAAGGTTTTTAATCCAAGAAAATCAAACTTGATTAGACCAGCATTTTCTGCTGAATACATGTCAAATTGTGTTGATGGTAATAATAAATCTGCTGTATTATCTTTGTATAGTGGAACACTATTTGTAAGTTTTTTATCAGCAATTACCACACCAGCTGCATGAGTCGCAACATTTCTATTAAGACCTTCTAACTTCAATGATAAATCTACAAGTTTTTTTACTCTCTTGTCCTCTTTAATTAACTTTTGCAATCTAGGTTCAGAATTAATGCATTCAGTTAAATTTTGGGGACGAGATGGATCAAACGGTATCATTTTAGTTATACTATCCACAAAACCATATGGAAGACCAATTACTCTACCAACATCTCTGATAACCATTCTTGCTTTTAGTTTACCAAAAGTAATAATATGCGCTACACTATCTTTGTATTTGTCCTTTAAATATTTGAATACTAAATCTCTTTTTTCTTCACAAAAATCTATATCAAAATCTGGCATTGAGATTCTGTCTGGATTCAAAAATCTTTCAAAAATTAAATTAAACTTTATAGGATCTACATCTGTAATAGATAAACACCAAGCAACTAGTGACCCTGCGCCTGAGCCTCTACCTGGACCAACCGGAATATCATTTGATTTCGCCCATTTAATGTAATCTGACACTATTAAAAAATAACTAGAATATTTCATTTCAGTAATTATTTTTATTTCATGATCTAATCTATCCTTATAAATAGAGATATCTTTATTAGAATTGTATCTTGATATTTCGTTTTCAATTTTGTTATTTAAACCCTCTATTGATAATTTTTTTAAGATTTGATCGGCATCTCCACCTTTATCAGAACTAATGTTGGGTAGTATTGGTTGAGATGATTTAGGACGGTAACTGCATCTCTTGGGCAAATAGTAATTGTTTTCTAAAGCTTCAGGAATATCTTTAAATAATTCTTTCATTTCATCAGATGTTTTAAGGTAATGATTGTTTGTTAATTTATTTCTATTTGAGTCATTTATATATGATTTACTACCAATGCACATAAGTGCGTCATGAGCGTCATGCATATCTTTATTTAGATAATATACTTCATTAGTAGCAATTAATGGTATCATTAATTTATTTGATAAAGTTAAATTAAATAATTCAAAGGATTTTTCGTTTAGATCACCATGTCTTTGAATTTCAATATAAAAATTATTTTTAAAAGAGTTTTTTAGTTTTTGATAAATATTTTCTATATCAGTAACTTTTCCTTCGTTAAATAACTTGCCTATTAAACCATTTATAGATCCACTCAATAAAATTATATCATCTTGATATTTTAAGAGATCATCAAAATTACAATTTGGTAAATTAAGGTCTGTTTTAGAAAGATAAGATTTTGATGATAGTTCTACAATATTTTGATATCCTTTCTCATTTTTTGCTATAAGGGGTATTAATCCAAAGTTTTCTTTATAATTAAAAACTATTTGAGTTCCAATTATAGGTTGACAACCAACTTTAGCCAAATTTTCTGAAAATTCTAGTGCACCACATAGATTAAATGTGTCAGAAATACCTGCTGTTTGAATTTTATTTTTTTTACAATATTCCTTTAGGTCTTCAATTTTAATAGCACCTTCGCATATAGAATATTGTGTATGTAGTTTAAAATGGTTAAATTGAAAATTATTTTTTTCTAACATTAGAAATAGTTTTTATTTTACCATTAAATAACTCTATTTTACAATCAGCTAAATTAGCAAAATATCTATTGTGAGTTGCATAAATAATTAGCCTATTTTTTGATCTAAGTTTGAATAACGTTTTAAAAACTATCTTTGCATTTTTAAAATCTAAATTTCCAGTTGGCTCATCAGCTAATATTATACTCGGTGTATTTATCAAAGCTCTTGCAATAGCTACTCTTTGCATTTCTCCACCTGATAATTCTGAGGTAAAATGATTTTGTCTTTTAAGTAGAAAAAATTTTTTTAATAAATTTTTAGAGTCTTTTAAAGCATCAATCTTATTATTGCTTATAGCTAATCTTGGAAGATAAACATTTTCTAATACTGTGAAATCTGACAACAAGTTTTTATCTTGATATATAATGCCAATTTTTTTTGATCTGATTTGATCGTTTTTATTTTTTTCTTTGAAGTTTATTTTTTGATTATTTATTAAAATTGTTCCTGAATTGGGACTGTCAATCAAAGATAAAAGGTTTAAGAGTGTAGATTTTCCTGATCCAGAAGGTCCAATTAGAGAGTATATTTTTCCATTTTTAAATTTATAATTTACTTTATCTATAACTTTTATTTTTTTTTTATTGTATGATTTTTCTAAATTATTTATTTCTATTATATTATTCATATTTTAATGATTTGATTGCATCCATCTTCGAAGCTTTTAATGCTGGAAAAATTGATACCAGGCATGTTATTAAAATTGAGAAAAAGGATATTAACAATATAGATCCAGGATTTATTTCCGATGGCATTTGACTAAGAAAATATATTTCCTCAGGAAAAAGTTTAATTCCAAACAAATTACTAAGCATATTTCTTATTCCCTCAACGTTATAAGAAAACAAAACGCCTAGTACAATTCCAAAAATTGTTGCAAGTGTTCCTATAGAAAATCCAATTAAGAAAAATATCTTCATAATTGATTTATTCAGCACTCCAATTGATTTTAAAATAGCAATTTCTCTTGTTTTATTTTTGACAAATATGGTCAAACCAGAAATAATATTGAACGCTGCAACTATTATAATTAAAGTGAGTATAATGAACATTACATTTCTCTCAATTTTTAATGCTGAAAATAAAGATTTGTTTAAATCTGACCAAGTATAAACATAGTAGTTTTCAAAAATATTTTGTAAAATTAATTTAGTTTTTTCAATATTTTTTGGATTTTTTAAATAAATCTCTAAGTTTCTTTCTTTGGAATTTAAATTAAATAAATTTTCCAAATCATTTAAATTTATAAATACTACATTCAAATCAAAATCAGCAATTTCACTATCGAAAATTGAGTCTACTATAAAAGTTTCTTGTCTTGGCAAGCTTCCGACTATTGTTTCTACGCCTTGGGGAGACATTATCAAAACTTTGTCACCAACCTTAATGTCATACTCAAAACTCAATTCTTTTCCAATCGATATAAATTTAGGGTTAATTTTTTTATTTCCATAAAAATTCATTTTTTGGACTATCGATAATTTTCTAAAATCGTCAGGTAGATAGCCCCTCAAAAGTAGTCCTTTAGTATAATTTTTATTTATTAAAACACCCTCTCCACTATTACTATATACAAGGGTTTTAGATAATTTTTTCAATTCATTATTAGCAAATAAATTTTCATTAATTGATGTTTCGTATGGTTTTATTATTGCGTGGGCGTTAAATCCAATTATTTTATTAACAAGTTCTGTTCTAAAACCATTCATTACAGACATTACAATTATCAAAACTGCTACACCAAGACTGATTCCTATAAACGAAAAAATTGAAATAATATTCAGAAAACCATCTTTTTTTCTGGTTTTTAAATATCTTAAAACAACTTCTTTTTCTAAAATAGAGATCAACTTATTTTTTTTTATTTTTTATAATTTTAATTATTTTTTCCAAAGATATATTCTGTGTATTTTCATTTAATTCCTTAAATTCAAATGAATTTTCTTCAGTTTTGTTTCCAATCATTATTTGAAATGGAATCCCTATAAGATTAAATTTTTTAATTTTTGATGAAAAATTTTCATCTGTATCATCTAAGATAACCTCAATACCTTCCTTCAACAAATGGTCATAAACTTTTTTTGATTTTTCTAAATTTGTATTATTCTTCTTGTCTATAAATGGTATAATTGCACATTCATAAGGTGCAATTGAAATCGGCCATTTCATAATTTCATCATTTTCATTATACTTCGCTTCAATTATTGCACCTACTAATCTTGAAACTCCCACACCATATGAGCCCATTCTTACAAATTCTTTCTTACCTTGATAATCTACAGATGCTTTCATAGCTTGTGAATACTTATCTCCAAAATAAAAAATATGACCAACTTCTATGCCTTTAGTTTTTAATCTAAATTCTTCAGGTACTTCTTTCTCAAAAATTTTTTTGTCATACTTTTCATCTGTAACAGCATAATATTTTTCAAAATCTTTTCTTAAATCTATTAAAGATTCTTTATTAACTTTTGTATTATCACTATTGACCTCAAAAATTCTTTTATCAGTATAGATTTTACTTTCACCAGTATCTGCTAAAATTATAAACTCATGAGATAAATTTCCTCCAATTGGACCTGTGTCAGCAGCCATTGGAATTGCAGATAGCTCCAATCTTTTAAATGTTCTTAAGTAGGATAAGAAAAACTTATTATATGAAAATTTCGCTTCATCATCAGTAATATCAAAAGAATATGCGTCTTTCATATAAAATTCTCTACACCTCATAATTCCAAATCTTGGCCTTAATTCATCTCTAAATTTCCATTGAATATGATAGAGTAGTTGAGGTAAAGATTTATAAGATTTCACACTTGTTCTAAAAATATCAGTAATCAATTCCTCATTCGTTGGCCCATATAACATCTCTCTATTTTGTCTATCTTTAATTCTTAACATTTCTTCACCATAATCTTCGTACCTGCCACTTTCCTTCCAAATTTCACTTGATTGTATAGTTGGCATTAATAATTCCTGAGCTCCAATTTTATCTTGTTCATCTCTTACAATTTTTTCAATTTTTTTCATAATTTTGAATCCTAATGGTAACCATGAATATATTCCTGCAGATGATTGTTTGATCATTCCCGTTCTCAGCATTAGTTTATGTGATTTAATAACAGCCTCAGACGGATTATTTTTTAAAATAGGTATAAAAGATTTTGAAAATAACATTTTATATTCTTACCACATTAATATTAGTTATGGGTTTTTTTCCTGTTTTTTCTTTTGTATATTTTCTGCATATTTTTTTTAAACCATCAATTAAATTTTCATTTTGTTTAATGCTATTTAATGAAAATGTTTTTGACAAATTTAAAATCTCTTCCTCTAGACCTAGCAAAAAATCCTCTTTATGAAAAATAGGTAAACCTCTAGCATTTAGTATGGGTTTTTTATGAATCGTTCCTTTTGATGTAATAATAATTGTTATATCAACAAAGCCATTACCAGCTATATTTTTTCTCTCTTTAATAAAAGATGAATCCTCTTCAACTGGTATTATTCCATCTACGCACAATCTCCCATTTGGTGCTTTGTCATATATATTAGGTGCATCTGAGGATGAAAACTTTACTATATCTCCATTTTCAACTTGGATTGGGTGAGGAATTTTCATTTCTTTAGCAAAATTAATTTGCTCTCTCATATGACGATGTTCTCCATGCACAGGTATTAAAGAATTAGGTCTTATCCAATTATACATATCTTTAAGATCATCTCTATTTGGATGACCCGAAACATGAACAAATTCAGTTTCCTCTGTTATAACATTTATTCCATCTTTAAGAAGTTTGTTATGAACATTGTAATGTTTTCTAACATTTCCAGGTATAATTTTTGATGAAAATATTACTGTATCTCCTTTTTCAATAAAAACATCAGGATGTGAATAATTAGAAATTCTATTCAATGCACCCATTGGTTCACCTTGGCTACCAGTACACAAAAATACAATTTTATCTCTTGGAATATTTTTGGCATCTCTAGGATCTAATGGTTCAATTACATTTTGAAGATAACCACATTTTCTTGCTACTTGATATATCCTATGCATAGATCTACCAACTAATGAAATATTTCTACCAATTTTTTTTGCACAATCAAAAACTGTTTCCATCCTTGCAACATTTGATGCAAATGAGGTTACTAATATTTTTTTTTTCTGTCTTGACATTACATCAAGCATATTTTTTCTAACATCAGATTCAGAGCCTGCTCTTCCAAAACTAAAAACATTGGTTGAATCACATACCATTGCTAAAACTCCATCATCTCCAATTTTTTTTAATTTTTCCTCATTAATTTTGTTTCCAACCAATGGTTTAGGATCTACTTTCCAGTCTCCTGTATGAAAAACTGTTCCCAATGGAGTGTTAATTTTCAAACCATTAGGTTCAATTATTGAGTGAGTTAAAGTTACAAATTCTATTTTAAAGGGTTTAAGATCAATTGAACCATTTAATTCAATAATTTTTAAGTATGAACTTATTTCTATTTTTTTTTCTTTAAATTTTTCTAATACTAATGCCGCTGTAAAAGGAGTGGCATAAATATTACATTTTAGATTGCTCCAGATATGTGTTATTGCGCCAATATGGTCTTCATGTGCATGAGTAAGTACAATTCCTAAAAGATCTTTTTTTTTATCAACTATAAAACCAGGGTCAGCATAAATTAAATCTATTCCAGGCAAAGTATCATCAGCAAAAGTTACACCTGTATCAACAACAATCCATTTATGTGAACCAGGTTTGCCATAAGCATATAAATTCATATTCATACCTATTTCACCTGAGCCACCTAAAGGACAAAAAAGCAATTCATCTTTCATATATGTTTAATTATTCTTTGAAGACCTTTCATTGTTATATCTTTATCTATAATGGGATTAACTTTCAAAGATTTAGAAAATAAACTTGAAAAACCACCAGTTATAACTATTTTATATTTTTTTTTAGTTTGTTTGTAAATTTTGTTAATTATATTTTCAACTAAACCCAAATAACCCCAATAAAAACCAGATCTGACTGCAGATACAGTATTTTTTCCTAAAACCTGTCTAATTTCTTTAAGTTTTAAATTAGGAATTAATGAGGCATTTGATATTAGAGTATTTAAAGAAAGAGAAACACCAGGTGCAATTATACCACCTAAATATTGATTTTTTAACACAACATCAAAT
>CACJZM010000013.1 GCA_902597895.1 uncultured Pelagibacteraceae bacterium | reverse complement strand
TTTTCTTTTGCATGTGGTTTAGGTGTAAAAATTGCAAAACCTGACAAAAAAGTAATTAGCCTTATGGGAGATGGGGGTTTTGGAATGACAATCTCAGAATTAAGTACAGCTGTTGAATATAAAATAAATACAATAACTATAGTATTGAACAATAAAAGTTGGGGAGCTGAAAAAGCTTATCAAAAAGATTTTTATGGAAAAAGATACTTAGGTGCTGATATTAGTAGTCCACCTTTTGATAAAGTTGCAGAGCTCTATGGCGCTAAAGGTTTTAAGGTTAAAAAAGTTTCAGAAATAAACCAAGCCGTTAGAGAAGCTTTAAAAATAAATAAGCCTGTAGTCATTGATGTTGATGTAGATCCAAAAGCATTATACAGTTTTAGAAGAGATAGTTTCCAACATAGAGAAAAAAAATGAAAACTATAAGTAAAGTGATTATAATATTATTTACTTTAATTTCTTTAAATTTTTACGCTAATGCAAAAGATGTTCATGGAACTAAGAATTTAGGATTAAAAAGAAGTGATACCACAGTAAAAGGTTTTAAAAGAGATCCAGGCTGGAAAGCAACATCAGTAAAAGAAATCAAAGCATATCAAAAAAAATATGGCATCACTCTTTTTGAATTACAAGATAAGATAACAAGGTTTGGAAATACTGCTTTTTTTATTCAAGCCCCTGGGGATGAATGCTATAATAGAAGACAAGACTGTGACAGGCCAAATGGAGAAATACAGAAGAGAGTTGAAGTTGGCACTGATTATGGATTCAAGGGTAACGTTTGGATTTCATATTCATTTATGCTAACGGATGAATTTGAATACACAAAGAGTATAAAATCTTATTTACAATTACATAGCACTGAAAGTTTCTTTGGCCCTATGTTTATGCTTCAAATTGATAAAAAAAAAGGTCTTGTTTGGAGACATGAGTCTGGAGGAGGTATGATTGTCATACCAGGTGGTAATGATGATTGTTCCCCAGGAGCAGGTGCAAAGAGTGATACAAGTAAGCGAACTTTTTGCGAAGCAAGACATGATTGGTATTCTTTGGTGTCAGGCAAAGATTTAAAAAGAAATATTTGGTACGATTTAGTATTGAATATTAACTTTGACAAAAAAGACATATCAAAAGCTTTTCATAAAGTTTGGGTCAATGGAATACTGGTGCATGAAAAGTATAATCAAACATTATGGAGAGATCAGAAAGGTGTTAAAAATAACAAGGCAAATTTTAAGTTTGGTATTTATGGGCACGGTGCAGATAAATCATACCAGTCATTATATGTTGATGAAGTTCATTTCGCTAGGAAATGTAAAAAATTATTATTAGAAAATCTAGGTTACGATTGTGCTAAACTAGAGGAACAAAAGATTGCAGAGTCTGTACCTTATATGTCAGAAGATAGAGCTACATATTATACCACTGGTGAAATTTTGATGACTTATAATTAATTAGTTGACAGATCCTTATATATGAAAGAAGAGAATTAAAATGAAATTAGAATTAAGGAAATTTACAAAATTTGTTGATAAGACATTTATAGAAGGGAGTAAAGAAGCAAAGGAACCAGTCTTGCTAGTTTCTGTTGCAGCAGTTTTTAAAAATCCTTGGGATGGTCAAGGATTTGTTGAAGATCTTAAACCTGTAATTTTAGATTTAGCTCCAAAGCTTGGTGATACTTTAGTTCCAGAATTAATAAAAGAAATTGGTTCTCCAGATAAAATTCTAGCTTATGGTAAAGCAGGAATTGTCGGTTTAAATGGAGAGATTGAGCACGCATCTGCATTTATACATACTTTAAGGTTTGGAAATAAATTTAGAGATGCAGTGGGTGGAACATCTTATTTAAGTTTTACTAACACTAGAGGACCTGCGGGATCAAAAATTTCTATACCAATGATGCATAAAACAGATTCTGGTTTAAGGCCTTATTATCTAACACATGAATTTACTATTCATGATGCTCCATTTGATAATGAAATAGTAATTGCTATTGGTGGAGCTTCTAGTGGAAGAGCTCATGCAAGAACTGGTGATAGATATCAAGACATGAAAGAAATGGGCATTGAACCTAAATAATTAAATGATCAATGCTAAAGACTCAAAGAATACTTTTTATATTCTAAATAAAAAAGAAAATACTCCAATAGTTTTAATCCACGGTGTAGGACTTAATCATAAAATTTGGGAGCCTCAGATTAATTCATTTAATAATACTGTCTTGGCATATGATATCTTGGGGCATGGAAACACACCCTTAACAAAATCACAAATATGTTTTGATGATTTTTCATTACAATTACTAAATTTAATTGATGAACTAAAGTTTGAAAAAATGCATTTAGTTGGTTTTTCAATTGGTTCATTAATAGCAAGGAATTTTGCATCCGAATATAATAATAGATTAGAATCTTTAACTTTGCTTTGCTCAGTTTTTCAAAGGAGTATTGAACAGCAACAAATAGTAAATGATAGATTTGAATTATCAAAAAAAAGTAGATCTTTATCAAAACAAGCTCTTAAGAGATGGTTCACAGATGATTATATAAATAAAAATCCAAATATTTATGAAAAAATTTGTTCTATGTTAGAGGAAAATAATATGGAAAATTTCCTAAAAGTTTATGAACTTTTTGTTAAGCACCAAGATAATGAAATATTTGAAAATATAAAAACTAAAACATTAGTTATGACTGGAGAAAATGATATTGGATCAACACCGGAAATGTCCCAAAATTTAAGTAAAAAAATCGCTAATTCTAAAGTTAAAATAATAAGCAATGGAAAACATCTCTGTAGTATTGAGTGTTCAGATGATGTAAATAACGCTATTAAGGAACATATAAAAAATGAATAAGCTTAAACAATATAAAATGTACATAGATGGGGTATGGGTAGACTCTGATACTAAGAAAACTTTTGAAACTTTAAATCCAGAAAATAATAAACCGTGGGCAGTGGTTCCTGAGGCAAGTGCAAATGATGTTGATAGAGCAGTTAAAGCAGCACAAAAAGCATTTGAAGGAGAATGGCCAAAGTTGCTTCCAAGAGAAAGAGGTAAATATTTAAGAGCAATAGCAGACAAACTTAGAAAGAACTCTGAGTTACTTGGAGAAATTGAAACAATTGATACTGGAAAATTATTTAGAGAAACAAAAAAACAAGCAAACTATATTGCGGAATATTACGACTATTACGCAGGAATGGCAGATAAAGTTGAAGGTACAGTTTTGCCTATAGATAAGCCAAATATTCAAGCAATAACTACTAGAGTTCCTATAGGTGTTATAGCTGCGATTATTCCTTGGAACTCGCAGATGTTATTAACAGTAACTAAACTTGCACCTGCTCTAGCAATGGGAAATACCGTAGTTATAAAATCATCTGAACTGGCCCCTGCTGTATTATTTGAGTTTGCAAAATTAGTTGAAGAAACTGGAATACCAAAGGGTGTTCTAAATGTTATTACTGGTTTTGGTGATCCTTGTGGAAAAGCTTTAACAACACATAACCTAGTTGAAAAAATTGCTTTTACAGGTGGACCGGAAACAGCTCGACAAATAATAAGAAATTCTGCTGAAAACTTATCTGAAGTAAGTTTAGAACTTGGAGGAAAAAGTCCAGTAGCTGTATTTGATGATGCTAATCAAGAAAATGCAATTAATGGAATTACCGCAGGTATTTTTGGAGCAAGTGGGCAAAGTTGTATCGCTGGTTCAAGATTATATTTGCAAAAAGGAATTTATGATGAATTTTTAGATAAACTAGTAAAGAGAGCTGAAAAAATTAAAATAGGAGCACCAATGGATCCAAAAAGTGAAATGGGTCCAATAAGTAATTTTAAACAACTAGAAATAATTGAAAAGAATATCAAACTTACAGTAGAACAAGGTGGAAAAATTAAATGTGGTGGTAAAAGACATTCTTTTTCAAATGAAGGCTATTATTTTCCTCCAACAATTATTGAGTGCGATAATCATAATTTACCGACAGCAGAAAATGAATTATTTGGTCCAATTTTATCTGTTATGCAATTTGAAAAAGAAGATGAGGTAATTAATAAAATGAATGATAATCAATATGGTCTTTCCTCAGGGGTTTATACTAGTGATTTTGCAAGAGGTATGAGGGTTTCTAAATCAATTAGAGCAGGAATAACTTTTGTAAATACCTATAGATTAATTTCTCCATCTGCTCCATTTGGAGGTATGAAAGATAGTGGATATGGTAAAGAAGCTGGAATAGAGTCTATAAAAGATTACACAAGAGTAAAAACAACTTGGTATTACACGTCAGATGAACCGACGTTAGATCCTTTCTCAATGCGATAGTGCCATTAAAGCATATAATAATTCTACTATTTATAATGGCTACACATGGTAGTGCTTTTCCAATTGCAAAATTAGCGTTAAATAATTCAGTTCCACCAATATTAATGGCTTCATTAAGAATGGGAATAGTGCTAATTTTATTACTTCCTTTTTGGAAGTTTAAAATCCCAGAGAAAAAATACTTTAAATCTTTAGTTTTATTTTCAGTATCTATGGGAGTAATGGTTTATGTTTTTATGAATTTATCTCTAAAATATTCAACTTTTATTTCACCAATTATTATTGGATCACAATTAGCAATACCCTTTGGAGTTTTGGCAAGTGCAATAATGTTGAAAGAAAATATAAGTAAAAAAAAATGGTTATTTGTATTTATGGCATTTATTGGAATTGTAATTGTTTTTTTTGATCCTGATTTAAAAAATAATTTATTAGGATTATTCTTTGCAGCTTTAATGGCACTTTTTTTTGCTATGGCTCAAGTTTATTCTAGAGATTTAAGAAAATTGAATATTTATTTGATAAATGCATCTACAGGTTTATTTGGATTTTTTATTTTGATGTTAATTTCTTTTTTGATTGAAGGAAATACTATTAATAACATTAAAAATATTAATATTGAATCTTGGTCATTAATTTTTTATCAAGCGGTAATTGTTTCTTTATTTGCACATATGTCGATGTTTTATCTTTATAAATTTTATACAATTGGACAAATTTTTCCCTACTATTCCCTTTTTCCAATCTTTGGAATAGTTCTAACATTTATTGTATTTGGCGAAGTTCCTACAATTTTATTCCTTATTGGTGCTATTATAGTAATAAGTTCAGTGATTTTTCTCCAGAAAAGTGAATAAATTTACCTATTGATATTATTTTAGGATCATATTTAATTTTATTTTTATAAATTGTTAACAATTAAAGGGAAAATATGAGAAAATTAATAATTGCTGCATTTTTATTTGCATCTTCAATGGTGTCAAATTCTTATGCAGATGGACATGGAATTAAAATGGGTATTATTTTAGGTTTCACTGGTCCGATTGAATCACTTACACCAGCAATGGCTGCGTCAGCTGAACTAGCTTTTAAAGAAGCTTCAGACTCAGGTTCATTACTTGGTGGAAAAAAAATATCTGTAGAAAGAGCAGACTCAACATGTGTTGACTCAGCAGCTGCAACAACTGCAGCTCAAGGTTTAATTGATGGCGGTGTAGTAGCTATAATGGGTGCAGACTGTTCTGGTGTTACAGGTGCTATAGCAACTAATGTTGCTGTTCCTAATGGTGTAGTAATGATATCTCCTTCTGCGACATCTCCTGGATTAACAGATCTAAATGATAATGGTTATTTTTTTAGAACTGCTCCTTCAGATGCAAGAGGTGGTGCAATATTGGCTGATATAACTAAAGATAGAAAAGTAAAAAGTGTTGCAATTACATATACTAATAACGACTACGGTAAAGGTTTAGCAGATGTTTACGAAGCAGCTGTTAAAGCACACGGTTTAAAAGTTACAACAGTTCTTGCTCACGAAGAAGGTAAAGGTGACTATTCTGCTGAAGTGGCAACATTAGCTTCTGCTGGCGGTGACGCTGTTGCAGTTTTAGGATATCTTGATCAAGCTGGTGCACAAATAATCCAAGGATCATTAGATGCTGGATCATTTGATGTATTTATTTTATCAGATGGTATGATCGGAGATTCATTAACAGATAAATTTGGTAAAGCTTTAAATAAATCATTTGGTTCATTACCTGGATCAACAGGAAAAGGTGCTGGCGTTTTTGCTAAAGTTGCAAGTGGTGCTGGTATCGACTCATCAGGTCCTTACACAGGTGAATCTTATGATGCTGCTGCTTTAATCACTCTTGCTATGCAAGCAGGTGGAAAAGCTGACAGAGCTACAGTACAACAAAATGTTATGTCAGTAGCTAATGCACCTGGTAAAAAAATATATCCTGGTGAATTAAAGAAAGCTTTAGATTTGTTAGCTAAAGGAAAAGCTATCAACTATGAAGGTGCAACTGGTGTTGAATTTACAGATGTTGGTGAAGCTTTTGGTTCTTTCTTAGAAAAAGAAATCAAAGGCGGTAAATTTAAAACAAAAAAACAAAGATAATTTAATATTATTTAAAACCTCAGCGATTAATCTCGCTGAGGTTTTTTTTTAGAATAAATATTTATCAGATAAATAAAATATTAAACCTAATCCAATTCCTAATAGTATATAAAACATTAATTCTTTATAATCTTTTCTGGTAAAATCCCTTGTGGTCTAAAACGCATTATTATTAAAAGGCCTATACCAATCATTAAAAATCTGAAATATGAAGCACTATTAATTAAATGAACCCTAATTTCATTTGTTTCAGGTAAATGTGAAGTAAATAAATTTATAAAAAATAGAGCAATTGGTGCCGCTTCAACCCACAAAAACCAAACAACAAAACCACCTAATATTGCTCCAAAGTTATTTCCAGTTCCTCCTACAATTACCATAACCCATATTACAAAAGTATATCTCATTGGTCTGTAGCTACCTGGGGTAAACAATCCATCATTAGTTACCATCATTGCACCTGCTAATCCAACAATAGCTGAACCTAAAATAAAAATTAGCAAATGTTGTTTAACAACATTCTTTCCCATCGCTCCAGCTGCTTCCTCGTTATCCCTTATAGCTCTCATCATTCTTCCCCAAGGTGAATAAAGAGCTTTTTGTGTTAGGACCAGCAAAATGATTACTACAGTTACAAATAAACCTGTAAAACATAATTTTACATAAACTGAAGATGCACTAATAACTAATTGGTTAAGCATTTCTTGTTTCTCTGCAGCAGAGTTTATTAATGCTAATTTTCCTGAGTGAAATTTTTCTACAAAATCAATAAACCATTGAGAACGTTGAAGATCAATCTCATATGGAGCTGGTCTTTTTAAACCAATTACATTTTTAACACCTCTAGCTAACCAATCTTCATGTTTAATTACAGAAACAACTATTTCAGCAATTAATAATGTAGCTATAGCCAAATAATCAGCTCTCAAACCTAATGCTACCTTGCCAACTACAAATGCTAGACCGGCAGCTAAGAAAGCCCCTCCAATCCATGAAATTAAAACTGGCAAACCTAATCCACCTAAGAAACCTGTTTTAGCTGGTTCTACAGACTCAATTCCATCTATAGCAGGAGCAGATATAATTCTTAATAATAAGATTCCAATTATTATTATAGATGCAATAAGATAATTTCTTTTTTTTGATGGTGCTAATTTTTTTAAAGTATATTTAATTGCTATAACAATACCTATTATTATAACAAGACAAATCATCATATTTAAACCACCAACACTCCAAGCTTCATCGACTGGTGCAACTGAAAAAAGAACTACTGCAAGACCACCTAGAGCTGTATAGCCCATTATTCCAAAATTTATTAATCCAGCATATCCCCATTGAATATTTGCACCTATAGTCATAACTGCTGAAATCAAACAATAATTTAAAATCGTTAAGGCTATTGACCAAGATTGAAAAACTCCTACCATTATAATTAATGTGAACATAATTAAATAAGCAGTTATAACGTTCGTATATTGCTTCATAGAGTTTTTCCTTTAAATATTCCTGATGGTCTAAACAATAATACTATTACCAATATCGAGAATGAGACGGCAAATTTATAATCTGTAGATAAAAGTTGTATCATAGAATTTGGTTCTAAAGACTCTGGAAGAATATAGGTAAAAAATCTTTTATAAGCATAAGTTAAGAAAATTTCAGCAAAAGCAATTACATATCCTCCTAGAAATGCACCATAAGGATTTCCAATTCCTCCTACTATCGCTGCAGCAAAAATAGGCAACATATTATTAAAATATACAAATGGTCTATAACTTTTATCTAATCCATATAAAATTCCTCCTATCGTTGCGAGTATGCCTGCAATTATCCATGTTATAAGAACGACTTTTTTTGGATCAATTCCAGATAATAATGCTAAGTCCTCATTATCTGAATAAGCCCTCATGCTTGTTCCAGTTTTTGTTTTATTTAAAAACCAGAACATTATTGATACCGCAATTAAAGTGACAATGATGGTGATACCTTGGGTAGACTTGATGGTTAATCCTTCGCTTAATCCAGTCATATCTTTAAATTCTGATGCTTTTAAAATAAATTTTTCTCCATCCATAAAAGTTCTATCTGTAGGTCCGATTATAATTCTTATGATTGCTTGGGTTACAAACATTACGCCTACACTTACCATTGCTAGTTGAACTGGGGGGCTTTTTTTTATTCGATAATATTCGAAAACAAATTTATCTATTGTTAGCATATACAGAATCATCATAAAAGTTGCAAAAGGGATTGTAATTAAAGCAGTTGGGAAAATTCCAAGATTAATTCCTAATGATTGAAAGTAATAAGTAAGAAGAACAGCAAACATTGTTCCAAAAGACATCATGTCTCCAGTTGCAAAATTTGCAAATCTTAATATTCCATATATTAAAGTTACAAAAATAGCTCCTAAAGCTAGCTGAGATCCATAAGTTAATGCAGGTATGATTGTAAAATTTAAAAGTACCAATATTGCATTTATAAAATCCATCTATGCTCCTAAAAAAGATCTTCTTACCTCGGGATCATTTAAGAGTTCATCTCCAGATCCTTCAAATTTATTTTCACCAGTAACTAATACATAACCTCTATCAGAAATACTTAGAGCTTGTTTTGCGTTTTGCTCGACCATAATAACAGCAACATTTGTTTCTTTTACTTTAATTATATGATCAAATAATTCATCCATAACTATAGGAGAAACACCTGCTGTTGGCTCATCTAACATTAAAACAGAAGGTTTAATCATCAATGCCCTACCTAGTGCTACTTGTTGCCTTTGTCCTCCAGATAATTCTCCTACTTTTTGCATTTTCTTTTCACTTAAAACTGGAAATAATTCATAGATTTCTTCAATTACCTTATTTACATCATCATCTCTTAAAAAGGCCCCTATTTCTAAATTTTCTCTAACAGTTAAATCTGCAAATACATTTCTTGTTTGAGGAACAAATGAAATTCCTTCTTTAACTCTATCTTGAGGTGTTAATTTTGATATGTCTTTTTCATTCAAAACTATAGAACCTGACTTTAAGTTAAGTAGTCCTAACATTGCCTTCATCGCAGTTGATTTACCGGCACCATTGGGTCCTAAAATTGCAACTATCTCACCTTTGTTAGCATTAATGGAACAAGAAGTTATTATATCAGGTCCATTGCCATAACCTGCCGTCATATTATTTCCCTCAAAAAAGGCCATCAGTTTTTTCCATCTCTATTATTGCTTCCTCTACCTAAATAACTTTCAATAACTTTTTCATTTCTTTTGACTTCGTCAGGGGTTCCTTCAAATAAAACAGATCCTTCAGCCATAACAATGACTGGGTCACACATTCTGCTTATAAAATCCATGTCATGCTCTATCATACAAAAAGTATAACCTTTTTCTTTATTCAGTCTCAATATTGCGGTTCCTATATCTTTAAGAAGTGTTCTATTAACACCTGCTCCAACTTCGTCTAACAATACTATTTTAGCATCAACCATCATAGTTCTACCTAACTCTAATAATTTTTTTTGACCTCCAGAAAGATTGCCCGCGAGTTCATTTGCTAAGTGTTTAAGATTAAGAAACTCAATTACCTCATATGCTTTATTTCTAATTAGTTCTTCCTCCTTTTTTACAATTCTTGGTTTAAGTAATGCTGTCATCAATTTTTCTCCTGATTGATCACCTGGAACCATCATTAAATTTTCTAATACAGTTAAATTGGTAAATTCATGAGCTATTTGAAATGTTCTTAACAATCCTTTTGAAAATAATTCATAAGAAGGGACATTTGTTATATCTTTATTATTGAAAATAACTTGTCCATCAGATGCTTTTAAATTTCCAGCAATTAAATTGAACAAAGTAGTTTTTCCTGATCCATTAGGCCCAATTATTCCTGTAATAGATCCTTTTTTAATTTTTAATGAACATTTGGAAACAGCAGCCAGGCCTCCAAAGTATTTTGAAAGATTTTTTATTTGTAGAATGTCTGAATTATTCTGCATAAGAATTATGCTTTATTTAGTCTTTTTAAAATATTATTAACAGATTTTTCTAAAGATTTAAAATATCCAGATTTCCTTAGTTCGTTTACACCTTGCCAATTAAGTCCTCCTGGAGTTTGTGATTCCAACACAAATTTTCTAAGATTTTTGGAAGAGTGAACTTCAGCAAGTTGGGCTAAAGCTGAATATAATGATATTACATATCTTTGAGCATCAGATTTTTTTAATCCTCGTTTTATAAGCCAGTCAGATAGTACTTTTAATAATTCGTAAAATGATGCCATTGTACCTGATATGGCCCAAAAATTATTTGAAAGTTTCTCACTTTTGATCTCTATACTTGTACCGATTTTATCAAAAAAATTTTTTACTTTTTTATTTGGAGGATATAAAGCTACTGGTCCTTTGCCTAATGATATAGGTGGCATTGGAATTGCTCTTACAACGTTACCTTTTTTATTAGTAATTTTTTTTAATTGTTTTAAATTTACAGTAGACATGAAGCTTACCAAGGTTTGATTAGATTTAAATTTTAAACCAGGTAATATTTTTTCACCAACCTTAGGCAAAACACCTAAAAAAATCCAATCTGAATTATCAATTACATCCTGATTATTTCGAGCAATTATAATTTTATTTTTAAATTTTTTTTTTAAAAATTTCGATTTCTTTTTATTTCTTTTAGAAATTATTATTTTTTTAAAACTTAATTTGGATTTACAAATTCCTGTGATTACATCTGAAGAAATATTGCCTGTTCCTATAAATCCTAGTTTCATCGGAATATAATACACAAAAAAAAAGACCAGTTATATAAATAACTGGTCTTTTTTAATTTTTAAAAAGAATTTAATTAGAATGTTTTACCAACTCTAATCGAACCTTCAGCTCCGTACATGTTATCAATAGTGATTTGTTTCGTGATATCATTTGTGTTGATAGCTTTTACATCTTCGTAAGCAGAAGCTGTAACCTCAGCTCTTACAAATATACCCAGATCATCAAAATCGTGTTGATATCCAATACCTGCACCAAGACCTTCAATTGTTGCATCACCATAAGCACCGCCTGTTCCCATACTTTCTTCTGAAATGACGTTTACGTTATGGTACATGATTTTAGTATACAGGCCTCCAAGCATTCTAGCTTGAATGTAAACTGTATTCTTATCACTGAAAGTTGCCTTAGCAGTGTTCGTTTTAAACGAACCTGTAGCAGCAGCTGTTGTTTTGTCAACTTTGGCGTTAGTGTTTTGCGGAGTTTCAATATCGTCCATTGCAAATTCAGCACCAACAGTCATGTTATCACCAATGTTCACTTCTAAGAAAAATGATGGATGACTGTCTTCAAAAACACCAGCTTCTTGAGTTACTTCTTTCTTGCTTTGATCACCAGTCTGAGCAATTAATTCAGTACCGACTGCATGGTAACCACCTTGGTTTCCTGCAAATCCAACGCTGACAGATACGTCTGCAGATTGAGCTGGAGCTTGAAAAGCAACTAAAATCATAGAAGCAAAAAACGCGCTAATTAGTTTTTTCATGTTATTTCCTTTATTATTAATTTACGTAAATTCATGTCGTAATTAACATTGTCGAACTTTTTTTTAAACTTTTTTTTTGGTCATATTTCATAATTTTGGTAATAGTTGCAATTTTACAACTAAAAAGCTATTGAATTTATTGGATTTTTTTAAACTCAATCATAGATAGTATCTTTAACTTCTTTATAGTTTTTTGTAAAGTATCAGATTTCTTTGGTCGAATCCTAGTTAAATTTTCCTCTAATTCTCAAAAGTTCTCTACATAGGCTTTTATTCTCTTTAAATGGTTTTCTTCCATGAAGCCAAAAATGATTATTAGCAACTATCATTGATCCGACAGGCAATTCAGTGATTATTTTATTACTACTCTCTTCTAATGAGTCTGAGAGTTTTTGTAGGAAATTTCCTTGATTCATAGATTGAGGTTCTGGGAATTGATCAATATAAGAAATACTTGGCATTCCGTTTTCATCCTCCGTAAAGATTGGATGCTTAACTTTATAGTCAATGTTTTTACTTTTCGGAGATCCCCATAAAAAATCCTCTTTTCCTACTGGGTCTTTCAACAACTCATCTAAATTCTCAAGATCATCAAGGTGCAAAACAGAGGTTTCTCCACCCTCTGCGTTTTTTTCCTCTAGCTTTGACATTATTAACCAATCTGTTTTTTCATCTACATAAGTACCATCGGTATGTAAATCCATATTTTTGTAAGCTTTTCTTAGATATGAGTCGCTATTGTCCTCATGTTTAACATGAAATCTTGCATAATATTTTCCTGACATTGCATCATGATTAGGAACCCCTAATAAATGACCAATGGCTGTAGAAAGTTTTATTAAAAAATCGTTAGTAATTTTTTTGTTAACATTTGCTACACTCAAAATAAAACAACCTGTTTTTCTATTTTTAATAATTTTTTGTAAAAATAATCCTAATTTATTTTGCGTAATATCATCTAAACTTTTTGCTAAAGTAAACCTGGTGAAAGGTTTATATTCTAGGGCAATGATATCAAATTTATTAAATGGAAAAATTAATTTTTCAATTATATCTTCTTTTATACTTATATTAATAATTCTTTGTGATTTATTATGAAATGATATATCAAAACCTTTAATAGTATTTAAGATTTCAACCATTTTTTATTTACACTCTCCTATTGAGCCAGCCTTACATGTTCTATAATCTATCCAGGTTGCACCGTTGAGATTAGCACCTTCAAAATTGGCATTTGTTAAATTTGCAGATATAAAATTTGCTTCAACTAAATTGGAATTTTGGAAGTTTGTCTCTATTAACGAAGCTCCAGTAAAATTTGCTCTTGTTAGATTGGCGCTAGTGAAATTTGTTTTTTCAAAGTTTGCTCCCTCCAAATTTGATTCATACAAATTTGCTCTATAGAATGTTGACTCTGAAAAAGTTCCAAAAGCCAAGGTTGAATTCATCATTATGCTTTTGTCAAAGTTAACTTGTATAAAACTTGTAAAAGATAGATTTGAATTTGGTAAATAACTTCCTTCTAGATTTTGTCCATCTGAAAATCTACAATTTGTATAGTCTACTCCATCACCAAGAGGGTCATCACAACCAGCGTAAGATAAGCTTGGTATTAAATTAATTATAAATAAAAATATAAAAGTTAACTTTTTCATGCAAAATAACCATTTAGCAATGCCAATATGATAGCAGAAAAAACTGTGGGATAAACTAAATTTCTTTTTGTGAAATAAAAAATTAATATAGATGATATTACCACCACAATTCTTAAAGAATAATCTGCTTCAGATAATGCACCTGCAGGAAAAATAATTGATCTAGCAATTAGTGCAGCTAATGTAGAATAAGCTAAACAATTAAACCATCTAAACCATTTAGATGTTTCTTTTATTTTTTCCGAACTGATAACACCTAAAAACCTGGAAAGGTAAGTAGCTAACGATGTAACCAATATAGCAAAAACTATACTACTTGACATTTAATTCCCCTATAAAAAAAGCAAAAGTACCTGCTATAAAACCACCATATAAAATTGACCATTCTGGAGATATAAAAAAAAATAAAGGTCCTAAAATCGCTCCCAAAACTATTGACAATGAAATTTGAATATTTTTCATTGAGCCTGCCATCATGCAGGAAAAATAAACAGGATTAACTATTGCAAGTCCAATCATCATATTTTTGTTCATATAATCTGAAGCAAGAAAACCAATTATAGTTCCAATTATGGCTACACACCAAGTAGCAGTTCCAATTCCAATCCAAAAATCTATTCTATTTTTTTTATTAACAGTTTCATAATTGTTCTTCATTATTAACCAGGCAGAAACTGCAATAAAATGACAAGACAAATAATATTTCCATCTTGGTTGACTTTTATGCATTAGCAATGGCATTAAAGATACTGTCATTGGATAAAGACGAGCATTAACTAACCAGACTGCTAAAAAAATATTTATTAATGAAGCTCCGACCAACAAAGACTCTGCCATCACAAGAGAGCCTGGTAAAGCATAAGTTAGTAATGTTGAAAAAACACTTTCTTGAATATTAAAACCAAGATTTTTAAGCAGAGAGCCTATCGCTATAAAACAAGTACCTAAAGCTATTGCGGGGCTATCAAACTTTTTTATACAACTTAATCCTTTAAAAAAGTATTTTGAATTAATCATTAGCCGCCTAAAAATAAACGACCAACATCTGGATTACTTAATAATTCATCTCCCTTACCTGCAATAGCAGTTTGACCTGACACAAGCACATAACCAATGTCGGCAAACTCTAATCCTTTTTTTGCATTTTGTTCTACAAGTATAATTGTTTTCTTTTCATTTTTTTGTAGATCTCCAAGTATCTCAAATACCATTTCAATATATTTCGGCTCTAATCCAATTGAAGGTTCATCAACTAATAATATTGATGGTTTCATTACAAGAGCCCTTGATATTTCCAATAATCTTCTTTCTCCACCAGATAATACTTTAGCAGGTTGATTTCTTCTGTTATTTAATCTCTCATATTTTTGTAAAATTTTTTCTGCTTCTTTATAAGACTCTTCAGTTTTATCTTTAATGTATCCGCCCATTAATAAGTTTTCTTCAACAGTCATATCTGGAAAAACAGAATTATCTTGTAAAATATAAGCTATACCCTCTGATTTTAATTTTTGAGCAGGAGATAAATTTGTTATTTCTTTTTCTTCAATTTCAATTTTTCCTGAAAAAATATTTGTAAAACCATAAATAGAATGAAGTATTGTTGATTTTCCTGCGCCATTAGGACCAATTAAACATAAAGATTGAGCTCTACTAACAAACAAATCAAAATTATGTAAAATTTCCATTTTTCCATAACCAGCATTTAAATTTTTAATAGTTAAATGTACATTCGATGGAGAAAGTTTTTTTAAATCTTCCGATACTGGAGCTTTACCTAAAACTTCATATTGATTAGCCATTATTGTGCCCCCAAATATGCATCAATAACTCTTTTATCATTTTTTATTTCTTCAGGGGTTCCATTAGCTAACATTTTTCCATGAGCTAAACAAAAAATACTTTCTGCTAATTGCATTATAACTCTCATATTGTGTTCTATCACTAACAAAGTTATCCCAAACTCTTGATTTACTTTTATTAATCTATCTATAATTCCATTGATTAAGGTGGGATTAATACCTGCAGTTGGTTCATCAAGTAGTAGCATCTCTGGCTCATTCATAAGGGCCATTGCAAGTTCTAATAATTTTTGTTGTCCAAAGGATAAGTCCCCTGCCCTTAATTTTCTTTTTTGGTATAGGCCTACAAAACTTAATAGGTTTTCAGCTTTTTCATTTAAATTTTTAGGTATTTTTGAAAATATTTTTACTAAGCTTTCATCGCTAGCTTTGTGACTTATAAGCATATTCTCTACACAATTTAATTTTCCATAAATTCTTGTTTGCTGAAATGTTCTCAGCAGTCCTAATTTAGCAATTACTGGAACAGGTAATTCTGAGACTTCTTTGTTATTAAATTTTATTGAACCTTGATCTATTGGATAAGTACCTACAATTGAGTTAAACAAAGTTGTCTTTCCAGATCCATTTGGACCTATAAGTCCAACAATCTTACCTTTTTCTACTGTCATAGAAATATCAACATTTGCTTTCACACCACCAAATGATTTGCTTACATTTTTTACTTCTAAAATACTCATTTCAGTTCTACTTGTGCCTTTCGATCAGCTTCATCTACTACTTCACCAAATCTTTCAGGGTATTTTTCTCTTAGCCATCCCATAATTCCTTCTGGAAAATAAATAACAATTACAACTATCAAGACTCCAAGAGCAACATATTGCCAACCAAGAAAGAAGGTCCAAAAACCTTCTTTAAAAAAATGAAATGTAGTTGCTCCAATAATTGGTCCCCATAAAGTTCCTTTACCACCTAATATTGCCATTAAAACCATAAACACTCCCATTTCTCTTCCATCAAATGCAACATCAGTGGAATCAATATAACCAACAAGACCTCCCATAATTCCACCAGCAAGACCACAGAAAAAAGCTGATATCATCCAGCCAATGATTTTGTATTTCATTGTCTCTATACCCATTGCTTCAGCCTTATCTTCATTATCTCTTATTGCATTAAGCACTAATTTAAATCTTGTTGAATAAATTGATTTAACTGCAAGAAAAGTAAGTATTAGAACTGCAAAACTGCAAAAATAAAAAAACTCTCCTCTTGCTTCTAACCTTCCAACATCAGGAAATGGTGGGGTTGTAAAACCTTGTCCTGCGCCAATAATTTCAATTCCTCCTGAAATTTCTCCTGCTGCAACTCCTAGACCTAAAGTACAAATTGCAAAGTAGTGTCCTCTTAGTCCTAAAATTGAATATCCAATTAATCCAGCAACAATAGCAGGGACAATTGCAGCAACCGCTAGACCAACTCCAAATCCTTGAAAAAATTGGGCAGGTGTATGGACAAAAGTTTTTTCTCCTCCACTTTCAGTCCATTCAGCTAAAGGAAAGAACATGCCTACTTGAACCGATGCACAAAGATACATTCCTAAACCATAAAATAGAATGTTTCCAAATGAATTATATCCCATTTCTCCACCTTGAATGTTCCAGGTTATCGCAAGAATGATTAATACACATAGAATAGATAACTGTACTTTAAATGCTGGTAAAATAAATGGAGCTGTAACACCAAAAATTAAAATAGCTGCATAAAAAATTATATTTTTATTCATATTCTTGAAGAAATATAATTTAGAATTTTTGGATTATAAAATTGAAAACAAAGACCCTGATCCATATCATGGCCTTTTTTTACAGATTGAGTTTCTGAGGTATGTTTTTTTTTACAAGATTTTCCATTTATTTTAAAATTTTCAGATATAATTACTCTATCAATTAATTCCATATCATCCATCCAATCTGACAATAGTCCTTCAAATTTATCTTTTGGATGAGTAAAAGCCAATAAAGGAACCTTTAAATTATTTTTAATTTCCTCCAATTGTCTTTCTCTTAGTTCGTAAGGACCAGGATATTTTTTTTTAAATTTTGCTAATGCCTTTTCAACACCTACTTTTTTAACCTTGTACTGGCTTGATAATTTACCAAAACACGCTTGCATATAGGATATACCACCACCAGCTTTATCCGGGTATCTTGAAAAGAACAGCAGTGTAGTTAATCCTCCACACGAATGGCCAGAAATAAATATTTGTTTTCTTGGAACTCCCATTGAGACAAATTTTTCAACTAAGTCCAAATTTGCCTGAACTCTTTTATCAAGTTTAGTTTTTCCACTATAAATTCTGCCAGAACTCCACCAATCCGATCCCTCATCACCAACAAGTTTATTAGTACATAAATTATAGACCATAATTTTTTTTCCGTTGATTTCATTATCAACTAATGAAGCTTTATTTCTTAAACTTCCAATCCATGTACAATTATTTCCTTTCCTATCTAGAGAGTCCTGACCATGATTATAGATAAGTATTATTTTATTTTTGGGGTCATTTATTTCTTCACTTTTAATAATTTTAGTTTTAGAATCTAAAAATCCACTCTTTTTTATAGCATCACTGAAAACATTCGTAGTAGATGTTATAAAAATAATTATTAAATAAAATAATATATTTTTCATTTTAAATACTCTCTTTTCTTTGAAAGTTTAAACCTTCTGTATACTAAAATTAAAACTAACAGTAAAAATACTGAACCAATTCTAAACTCTGTTCCTAGAATATAATCTGCAAACTCCTCGAACATTCCTAGCCCCATTCCAGACATTGCAACACCTGGTAAATTTCCTAAACCAGCAACAATAACAATCATAAATGATCTTATTGTATAAGGTAGGCCCATGTACGGATGAATAGTAAAAGTAATTGAAATTAAAGCTCCTGCTACACCACAAAGAGCTGCATTTATTCCAAAAGTTGCCGCATAAACTTTTTCTGTATCAACACCTAGAATCTTTGCTGCTCTTGCATTTTGGGCAGTAGCTCTAATAGCTCGGCCAAGTTTAGATTTTTTCATGTAAATAACTAAACCAATTGCAAAAATTATACTTATAAATGCTGAAAATATTTTAGAGTTAGGTAAAACTACTGAATTATCAAACAACATTGTTGTTCCGTAGCCTGAATTTGCAAGAACAACGTCAGCTCCAAATGCAAAATTCATTAGCTGCATAAAAAGAATACTAATTCCAAATGTAGCTAGAATTGAAATAAACAAATCCCTATCTACAACTTTATTTATAACTAATTTATAAATTCCAATACCAACAAAATACATAATTATTGGAGAAACAATTACACCCCAAGCTGGATGTATCCCGCTTAAATACATAAAGTATGCTATATAACCACCAAGTATTACTAGATCTCCTTGGGCAATATTTATTATATTCATTACTCCCCACTGAAGAGCCATACCATAAGCAATCAGTGCAAATAAAATTCCAAGAAGAATTCCATCCAATGATGCTTGTAAAGCGATCATAGGATACTGAAAAATTAAATAATCCATAATAGCAAAAAAAATACCCCCTAAAACTTAGGGGGTATTAAATATTAGTTTTTATCTATCGGACCATTTTGGTATTGGGTGAATTAATTCGGCAGAAGCCCATTTAAGTGGAGCAACTACTTTGTTTTCACATTTTCCAGCGCTATCACACATAACCTGGAATAATACCATTGGCTTATCAACGTTTTGACCACCTTCAGCAAATTTTATGTTTCCATAAAATGTTTGCATGTTAGTAGCAGCAAGAGCATCTCTAACTTTTTTCTGATCAAAAGAATTTGCTCTTTCAAAAGCATCTTTAAAGACTAATAATGCAGCAGATGACTCAGCAGACTGATATGGTGGGTCGTAATCAAATAGTTTCTGAAAGTCCGCAGCATACGTCATACCATCTTTAAAGAAATCATCTTTATAAGTTAATGTCTTATGCCATTGAGATGCACACAAAGCATACTGAGAATTTTTACCATGTTGTTTTGATAATTTCGCAGCATCACAGTGTGTCATGGCAAGCATAGGAACGTCAACTTTCATCTCAGCAATTTGTCTGATTGCTGTTAAAGCTCCTTTTGTATGCCCTGATACAACAAGTACATCTGGCTTCATTTGCTTAACTTTTACTAACGTAGCTGCCATGTCGTTAAGCTCTTTTGGTAATTTGTCGTCAATTATGATCTCAGATCCAGTTTCTTTAGCTGCATCTAAAATACCTAATCTAACGTCTTGTGAGAAAGCGTCTTGCTCAAAAGCCTGGGCTATTCTAACACCTTTACCACCGTTTAACTCAACAGCTGTTCTTATAGCTACATCAAGGTATAAGTTTGCTGGTGCTAAAACCGCAAATAAATACTTATATCCTTTTGTAAATAAAGATCTTGATGCACCATTAGCTTCTACCATTGGAACACCATATTTTTCAGTTACAGGGGCTATTGCTTTAGTTAATCCTGAACTGTAAGGACCAAGCATAAATTCAACTTTATCTTGGCTAATTAATCTTTCTGCAAGCTGAGCCGCTCTTTTTGGATTTGATTCATCATCATAATAGATAATTTCAAATTTATAAGTTTTTCCACCAACTTTAACACCACCCATTTCGTTTATTCTGTCAACGGCCATATTGTAACCATTTTGAGTATGAACACCATTAGATGAATATTTTCCAGTTAATGAAATTGCAGCACCTAAAACAATTTTGTCACCAACTACCTTTGCAAAAGATACAGCAGATGTTGATAATAAAAGTGCTATTGCAGAAACAAATGTAATTATAATGTTTTTAATTTTCATTTATTTCTCCTTTTTTTAGTTTTTAAAAGTTTATTTAACTAAGAAATTAAAATTAAAGCAAGTAGAGCAAGTTGCGCATCTAAGCTTTAGTATTGTTGTAAAAAAGCAATTATTATTGCTATAATTATTAAAACACTCGCAGAAATTGTATTTATTGTTTTTGGGTTTGCTTTTATCCATACTATTAACTTGTTTGCAAGAACTGCGTAACCAATTAAGGATAAAAAATCTAAAGTTATGTAAGTAATTATCAAAATTAAAAATTGAACAACATAATTATTATTAAAATCAATAAATTGTGGAAAAATAAATGGAAAAAACATCCAAGCTTTTGGACTTGTTCCTGCTACTAAAAAACCATCTTTAAAGAAAGAAATAGAACTTTTTTCTTTTATATTAGCTGTAGATATATCTTTTGGTCTAGAATTATAAATATCATAGGCCAGATAACATAAATAAATAATGCCAAGCCATTTAAATGCATTTAAAATAATAGGATTATCGGAAAGGAACGATCCAATTACAAAAATAACTAATGTAGCTTGAATTATATTTGCTGATACATCTCCTAATGCAGTCCATACACATTTTTGAACTCCATAATTCATAGAATAAGAAATAATAACAATCCTTGGGGTGCCTGGAGTAATGAATAAAAAAAGTATAATTTGTAAAAATATGAAGTAGTCTAAGGGGAACATTTTTGGATAGTCCTAAAAAAACCGGGAGCTAAAAATGGCTAAATAGGACTATCTAAACTAATATATCACACCTTCAAAGAATTGCATTAAAAGATTTTTTAATATTTATTAAAAATCTATGAAAAAAAGTCACAGGCCAATAACTAAAGTGAAAAATCCCGAGCCAAAATCAGATAGTCCAAATTGGGTCATATGGGCAGCATGGGCAGATAGGATCACTTTTGAGGATATTAAAAAAAAAACAGGAAAATCAGAGTCTGACGTTATTAAGATAATGAGAAAAAATCTTAAACCGTCATCTTTTAAACTTTGGAGAAAAAGAGCAAAAAATCAAAGTATTAAACACAGAAAAAAGTTTGAAAAAACAAGAAAAGAAATAAGAAGAAAAATTAATAAAAATGATTATATATAAATTATGAAAAATATTATTATGTATTCTGGACCAATGTGTAATTTTTGTGAGGCTGCAAAAAGATTGTTTGCAAGGAATAATATTGAATATAATATTATCGATATATCTTCAAAAGAAGGTTTAAGAGACGAAATGATTAAAAAAGCAAATGGTAGAAGAACCATTCCTCAAATATTTTTTGATGATCACCATGTAGGTGGGTATACTGAATTAAGAGAATTAGAAAAAAATGGTAAGCTTTTAAATTTAATTAAGTAATATTTTTAGGTTTAAAGATTAAGCAAACTCCATTATTACAATATCTTTTTCCAGTTGGCTTTGGACCGTCTTCAAAAATATGGCCATGATGTCCTCCACAACTTTTACAATGATATTCTGTTCTTGGATAACCCAAATAATTATCTGTTTTAGTTTCAAATACATCGGGCAATGATTCATAAAATGATGGCCAGCCTGATCCACTTTCATATTTTGTATTTGATGCAAACAATTTCACATCACAATTTGCACAATGATAACTTCCTTCTCTTTTTTCAAAATTTAATTCACTAGATCCGGGTCTTTCAGTTGATTCTTCAAATAAAACTAGTTTCTGTTCAGCAGTCAAATTTGGATTTTTTTTACTCATATTTATTTTATTTCTCTTATTGGTTTTCCTGCTACACATGCCTCTAAATTTTCTATCATTTGAGTATAAAAAATAGAATAATTTTCAACAGTAACATAACCAATATGAGGTAGTAATAAAGCATTAGGAACAAATCTTAATTTATGGTTGGCTGGCAAAGGTTCTTTTTCATAAACATCTATTCCCGCACCTGCAATTACATTCGTAGATAGCGCAATAATTAAATCATCTTCATTTACAATTGGACCTCTTGACGTATTTATTAGAAAACTAGTTTTTTTCATTTTATCAAATTCTTTAATAGTAATGCAGTCTTTATACCTTTCACCTCCTTGAACGTGAATTGATATAAAATCTGAGTTTTGGATTAAATCTTCCTTGCTTGCAGGCAAAACATTAAGTTCTTTACATCTATCTAAACTCAAATTTTCACTCCAGGCCATCACTTCCATTCCAAATACTTTTGCAATCTTAGCAACTTGTGAGCCAACCCTACCAAGACCAATTAATCCTAAAATTTTAGCTTTTAATTCAACACCTACTGTAGTTTGCCAGTATCCTTGATACATATTGTCAATTTCAGATTTAAAGTTTCTAGCTAATCCAAGTATTAAAGCCCATGTTAGCTCACATGTAGGATTAACATTTATATCTGTTCCACTTACAATAATATTTCTTTTTTTTGCAGCATCTAAATCAATCGCTTGGTTTCTCATTCCACTAGTGATTATATATTTAAGGTTTTTTAAATTTGATATTAAATTAGACGTAATTTTTGTTCTTTCTCTCATTATTAATAATGCTTCAAAAGCTTTTAATTGATTTATTGCATCTTCCTCTTCCAAAAAAGGTTCGCTGAAAATTTTAAAATCATACTTGCCAGATAATTTTTTAAGATCCACAAAATTTTGTGAAACATTTTGATAATCATCTAAAATTGCAACTTTAAGCATTTAATGTTTTTTTATTTGAAAGTGTTATACCCGCAATAATAAATATTGCTCCAAATATATGATAGTTCATAAATTTTTCATCAAAAATTACCATTGCCATTATTGCCCCAAATATTGGCATTAAGTGCAAAAAAATTCCTGCTCTATTAGCTCCGATTATTGAAATTCCTTTTATCCAAAAAAAGAAAGATGCTAAACCTGGAAAAATTACAACATATGTTAAAGTTAAGTAAAAAGGTTTACCTAAAATAATTTTATTACCCATAAACATTTCTGTTAGGTAAATTGGTATTAAAAAAAATAAACCACAAATAATAACTACCTCTAAAAGAGATATCTGAGAAATTTTAAAAGTTTTTCTTTTTAAAAGCGCAGAATAAATTGCCCAAGAGAACATGGCTAAAACCATTGACAAATCTCCCTTATTAAAATCTAAGTTTTTTATTAAATTAATATCTGCTTTTGTTACAATAAATATCACGCCTGTTAATGACAATATTACTCCTAGAAGTTGGAAAATATTTGTTTTTTCTATATTTAAAAATGATGAAATAAAAATGATCCAAACTGGTATTGTCGAAATCATTAATATTCCACTTATAACCTGAGTATAGTAAAGTGAATAATAAACAATTGAATTAAATATAGTAATACTTGTAACGCCTAAAATAATAAAAAAACCTATATTTTGGAGAATATATTTTTTATTATTGAATATTTCTCTGTAAGTAAACGGTAGTAAAATCAATCCTGCAAAAAACCATCTATAAAAATTAAGTGAAAATGGTGGGATTTCATAAATGCTTGCAGCCTTACCAACAATGAAGTTGCCCGACCAAAAAATAGTTGTTAAAATTAGTATAAAGTAGGCAAGATTGTTTTTATTTTTCACAAATTAAGAAAATCTTAAAGAACTATATGGTTTTAAATCTAAATTTGTCTTTTCGTTTGAAATCATTTTTGAAATTATCTTCCCAGAAATAGCTCCTAAAGTCCACCCCAAATGGTGATGACCAAAAGAATAAAAAACATTGTCATAATTTTTTGATGGTCCAATAACTGGTAAAAAATCAGGTAAGGTTGGTCTAAACCCCAACCATTCATCCTCATGATCAGGTAATCCATCAAGTAGCTCTTTTGCATTTTCTATAAGATTTTTTATTCTAGATTTTGAAAGTGGATTTTTAAGACCTCCAAACTCAACCGTGCCCACAACTCTTAAACCTTGCTCCATTGGTGTCATTCCAAAACCTCTATTTAAATATATAATTGGTCTTTTGATTAAATGATCAAAATTTTTAAAATGAATGTGGTATCCTCTTTCTGTATCTAAAGGAATATCTTCGTGTAGTTTATCTGTAAGTGTTTTTGAAAATGCTCCACAAGCAATTACTAGTTTATCAAAAACAAATCTATGTGTATCAGATCTAATTACAGGTTTTTTTTCATCAAAATTTAAATCTTTAATATTTAATTTTAAAAACTTTCCACCTTTTTGAACAAAATTTTCAAATAATTTAATTAAAATTTTCTTTGGATTTCGCGCATGTCTTGCGTAATCATAATATACACCACCATGGTAAACAGGTTTAATATTTGGTTCTAAATCATGTATTTCCTTTGGGGATACTAATTGTTGTTTTACACCTAGTTCTTCTCTGATTTTTATTTCCAAATCTCTGCTTTTTAAATTTTGATCGTTCCAAAAATATAAAATTCCTTTATTTTCTACCAATCCTGATATGTCAACATCCTCAAATAATTCGTCGAATGCAGGAAGAGAAATATCTAAAATTTGATGCATATATTTTGCTGTGTAAAGCATACGATCTTTTCTACAATTTGAGATAAATTTTAAAAACCACGGGATCATCTTAGGAACATACCTCCATTTCAGAGCAAGAGGTCCTCGAGAACTTAGAAGCATAGCCGGAACATCAGTTAAAACATCTGGTCTATTTATTGGAATTGATGCATAGGGTGAAAAATGTCCAGCATTGCCATATGAGGCTGAGTTACCAGGTTCATCACGATCAAAAAGAGTAACTTGAAAACCTTTTTTTTGAAGGAATAAAGCATTACAAACTCCTTGAATTCCCGCACCTACAATTCCTACTCTTAATTTATTTGTCATTAAAACTATAATACATAATTATATTCAATAATTTAAAGTGACAAATTATACTCTATGAAATATCAAGAAATTAGTTGTTTGCTATAGATTTTAGTACTCATTACAATGCCCAAACCTATCATTGTTGCTAGCAAGGATGATCCTCCATAAGATAATATCGGAAGTGGAGATCCAACTATTGGTAGTAAACCTAAAACCATAGACATATTTACAGTAACATAAACAAAAATTGCTGAACCAAAACCATAACAGAAAAATTTTCCAAAAAAACTTCTTGATAAAGTTCCAATTCTAATAATTCTATAAATTAAAACTGCGTATAAAATCAATAATATCAAAGAGCCCAAAAAGCCAAATTCTTCTGAGAATAATGTAAAAATAAAATCTGTATGTTTTTCTGGTAAGAACTCTAAATATCCTTGAGTTCCTTTTAAAAACCCTTTACCTGTTAAACCACCTGATCCAACAGCTATTTTGGATTGTATAATCTGATACCCTGCACCTAAAGGATCTTTATCAGGGTCAAAAAAAGTTAAAATCCTTAGCTTTTGATAAGGCTTTAAGAAAGAAATTACAAAAGGCGCAGAAATAACAAAAGCTAATGAAGAGTAAAAAAAATATTTAATATTTACTCCGGCCAACCAAAGAACTATTATTCCGCTTAGAACAATAAGTATTGAAGTTCCTAAGTCTGGTTGTGAAATTACTAAAGCAGTCGGTATAAATAAAATTAAAATAGGTATTATAATATTTTTGAGATTATTTACATTTGATAACTGAATTCTATGATAATATTTTGCAAAACAAACTATTATTGCAATTTTCATTAGCTCAGAAGGTTGTAAATTTATAAAGTACAAATTAATCCATCTTTGCGACCCTGATGCTGTAATTCCAAATAAAGAAGCCCAAATTAAAAGTCCCAAGACAACTATATAAAATAAATATCCTAAAGAATGCCATGTTTTAATATTTATAAAAGAAATAAAAATCATTAGAGTAAAAAATAGACAAAGTCTAATGGCATGATTTTTTGTATGATAATTTAATTCACCTCCATCTGTTGAATACATTGCAAAACAACTAATTATCCCAATAATAAATACTGTTAAAAGTAATAAGTAATCAATAGATCTGATTTTTTGAAAAAAAGTAGATTGATTTGATAAAGAGCTTTGAATAAACATTATATTTTAACCGAGTTGTTTGTTTTTAATTTTTCTCTTATTTCATGCCTGTCGATAACAAGTTTAAATAATTTTTTTGCAATAGGTGCGGCTGTCTTACTACCTGAGCCCCCGTGTTCGACCAAAATACTAATTGCATATCTAGGTTTTTTATACGGTCCAAAAGCAATAAACCATGCATGATCTCTCTCTTTGTATGGGATTTGATTTGTATCTAAATCTAACTCTCTTTCTGCCTCTGTAATTCTTTTTACCTGTGCTGTTCCTGTTTTACCTGCAAACTGATATTTAGTATCTTCAATCCTTGATGAAAAAGAAGTTCCATAGACTTCATTTGTTGATCTGAACATAGCATTTAGTACAAAATTTACATTTTCTTTGTTTCTATATAAAGCAGTATATTTATTTGAATCATCATCAAAGAAAATTCCGGAATTAAATCTTGATTTTCTATCATCTTCATTATTTTCTGTTTTTTTCTTCATTTTTAATTTTATTTCTTCTAATGAATCTTGATTTTTATCTAGTACTATTTTTGGATAAATTTTATAACCACCATTTGCCAGTTGTGCTGTCATCAGGCAAAGCTGAATCGGAGTAGTTTGAATATAACCTTGTCCAATTCCGGTAATTAGAGTTTCTCCAAGATACCAGTTTTGGCCTATTGCTCTTTTCTTCCATTCGGTTGATGGAACAACTCCTTTTTTTTCATTGAAATAATCGCCTAAAACTTTATCACCCAGACCAAATTTTTTTGCAGTTTCCTTGAGTTTGTCTACTCCCAGAAGTCTAGCTACTTCATAAAAATATGTATCACAGGACTGCTTAATAGCATTTGATAATGTCATATATCCATGTCCTTCTTTTTTCCAACAATGATACTTGCTTCCATATAATTCAAGAGGATGCTTGTGACCTTTGCAATTAACTTTTAAGTCAGGAGATATTATATTATTTTCTAATGCAGAAAGCGCTACTATAGGCTTTATTGTCGAGCCTGGCGAATAAAGGCCTGAAACAGATTTATTTAATAGTGGTTTTAGAGGATTATTTTGAATCTCTTTCCATTTTTCTTTATCTATACCATATAAAAACAAATTAGGATCAAAAGATGGTGAAGAATTCATTGCAATTATTTCACCAGTATAAATATCCATAACTGAAATTGATCCTGCTTTATTATCTAATAGTTCGTGAGTTAATTTTTGTACTTCCGTATCTATGGTTAGCTGAATTCTCTTACCCTTTTCACCTTCTTCAAAATCTATTTGGTTAATTCTTTTTCCATACGCATTAACCTCAAATCTTTGAATGCCATTTGTTCCAATTAATTCATTCTCAAGTGCTTTTTCCAAACCTGTTTTTCCAACTCTCAATCCTGGTACATTTCTTTGTTTTATTATTTCATTTCCTACAATATCTTTAACACTTGCCTCAGAAACGTAACCTAAAACATGTGTATAAATATTTTTGAAGGGATAATTTCTGCCCACAGTCAAAACTGGTCTAGCGCCTGATAATTCATGAAGATAAAAGTTGATTTTTGAAAACTCGTCCCAAGTTAAATTTTCTGAAATAATCAAAGTTTCCCATGGTTTTTGATTATTCTTTTTTTTTATTAATTCTTTCATATGTTCATTGCTTAAATTAAGAATATCTTTTAGTCTGACCATCAGAATCTTAAAATCTTCAACTTGTTCTGGCACTACATGAAGTTGATAAACTGTTAAGTTTTTTGCAATTCTATTACCAAAATAATCTTGGAATTCACCTCTAACAGGTGGCAATCTTGACTCTCTTAATCTATTTTTATCAGATAGGGTTAAATATTTTTTGTTATCACTTATTTGCAATGAAAATAATCTTCCAATAATACCGCAAAATACTACAGCTTTTGCTGCTGCGAATATAAACATCCGTCTATTTATTGTATTTGATTTTTTTATACCTGATCCTTCTCCACTGCTACCAATCATGATTTAATCCTTGAAATAATCTTATGATAAATATCAAAAAAGTATGCAAAAATATAATACAACAAGAAAGTAAAAACTATATTTCCTAAAATTTCGTAATAATTAATATTAACTTCAA
>CACJZM010000012.1 GCA_902597895.1 uncultured Pelagibacteraceae bacterium | reverse complement strand
AGTCTAAAAAAAATATAATAGATATTTTTTCAAAGAGTAAATATTTTCAAAATACAAAACCTTTTTCAGTACATAGACTTGATAAAGATACATCTGGCGTTTTTATTATTGCCAAAAATCGTGAGACAGCAAAACTTTTAACTTCATTATTTAGACTAAGAAAAATTTACAAAACATATTTAGCAGTTTGTAACGGAGAAATAAGTCAATCAAAAGGTGAATGGGTAGGTGAATTAGTTAGATACGACGGGAATAGAAAAATAACTGAAAAAGCAATTACTAAATTCAAGGTTATAGATACCAATAATAATTCAACATTAATACAAATGAATCCTGTTACAGGAAGAAAACATCAATTGAGAAAACAATTATCAGAATTAGATCATCCAATATATGGTGATAGTAAATATACTTTTAATAAATCCTTCAAAAGATTAAATAAACAATTAATGTTACATTCATATGAAATTAAATTTATGATTAATAATAAAAAATATACATATAGAGCTTTATTACCAGATTATTTTAAAAAGTTATTAATTACTAAAAAACTTAAATTTTCAAATTATTAGTCAATTTATCAACAAGTATATTTGGTAAATCTTTATAATTTTGTTTTTTTATTTCTTTGAGGTTTGTAATTCCACAATTATTAATACCGCATGGTATAATTTTTTTGTACATTCTTAGATCGTTTTCAATATTCAAAGAAAAACCGTGAAAAGCAATCCATTTTTTTACTCTAATTCCAATTGCACCTATTTTTTTTCTTTTTCCATCGATATCAATCCATATACCTATATTTTTTCTGTCACTTTTGGTTTTAATTCCAAAAGTAAATAAACTTTCTATAATTGAACTCTCAATAACATTAATAAATTTTCTTATGTCTTTATCTCTTTTTTTTAAATCAATTACAAAGTAGCAAATTAATTGTCCTGGTCCATGACAAGTAATCTTCCCACCTCTTGACGTTTCAATAACTTTAATTGATTTATCTAGAATTTCTGATTTTTTATAACTTGCTCCACCAGTAAATGTATGAGGATGCTCCAATATCCAAATTAGCTCATTTGAAGACCCACTATTCAAATTGTTTACCCTTTTTTCCATATAACTGATTGCTTCACTATATTTTATGGGTTTTAACGACTTTTTTAGATCTATTCTCATTAAAGAATTGTAATATAAAAATTATAGATTAATAGTGCCATATAAAAAAATGATTTTTTATGACATTAGCAAAAAAATTAACAGATAAAAAAGTAAATTTTGAATTTAATAAAGAATATATCAAAGTTCTAACAGATAAAATTGATAAAAATGATGCTTTTTTTATTACAAATTCTTTTAAGGAAATGCATCCTGCAGATGCTGCTGATATTATTGAACAACTATCAGAAAATTATAGAGAAAATTTAATTAAATTAAATAACTTCAAGATTAATCCAGATGTATTTGTAGAAGTTAACGAATCTGTACAGTCAGAAATTATTCAATATTTATCTATCGACTCTATAGTTTATATTTTAAAAAATTTAGAGTCTGATGACTCTATTAAAATTTTAGAAAATATTGAAGAAAGTAAGAAAAACGAAATTTTAAGTTCACTTCCTCCTAAAGACAGGTTTGTTTTATTAGAAAGTTTAAGTTATCCCGAGGACTCAGCAGCTAGAATAATGCAAAGGGAATTTACCGCAATACCTAGTAATTGGTCAGTTGGACAAACAATTGATTATCTTCGAGAAAGTAAGGATTTGCCAGATGAATTTTTAGAAATTTTTATTGTTGATAATGAATTTAAACCAATTGGAACTGTTCCGTCTTCAAAGGTTTTAAGAACTTCCAGAGAAGCTAAAATGATTTCAATAATGAACGAGTCGCAACAATTAATCCCTGTCGACATGGATAGAGAAGAAGTTGGTCATTTATTTGAAAACTATAATCTAAATTCAGCATGTGTTGTTGATAAAAACAATAAACTTGTAGGTATGATTACTAGTGATGATGTGTTGACAGTATTAAAAGAAGAAGCTGAGGAAGATGTATTAAGATTAGCAGGTGTTGGAAACGAGGAAATTACAGATGGTATTTTGACAAAGACAAAGAGAAGATTTACTTGGCTACTTCTAAATTTATTCACAGCAATAATAGCATCAGTTGTAATTGGTTTTTTTCAAGAAGATATTGAAAAAGTAGTAGCATTAGCAGTATTGATGCCAATAGTAGCGTCAATGGGTGGTAATGCAGGGATGCAAACACTAGCAGTTACCATTAGGACGATAGCAACTAACGAACTCACTAAAAATAACTTTTCGCAAAATATATTTAAAGAATTCTCAATAGGAATATTGAATGGAATAATTTTTGCAATAATTAGCGCAGTTGTAGTACAGTTTTGGTTTAATGATACTACACTTTCTTTAATTATATCAATTTCAATGATACTTAATATGATAGTAGCAGGTCTATTTGGAATTTTAGTGCCAGTTTCACTTAAAAAAATGAATATTGATCCCGCTATATCTTCAAGTGTTTTTGTTACCACAATAACAGATGTTATAGGCTTTTTATCTTTTTTAGGTATTGGTGCTTATTTTTTTTTCTAAATCAATAGTTATCAATTAACCTTACATTCTTAATATAATAAGCTAAAAAAATTTTGAAATTCTTTAAAGTATATCTTTTTGATAAATTATTTTTATTTCTTATTTCTAAATATTCGATTTTAACATTTTTTAAATTATTAATTTTTACTTTAATTTTTCTTATTTCATTTTTTAAAGTAAAAATATTTTTTGGGTATTTTTTAAGTTTTAATAATAATTTAGCGATGAATGACGATTTATAAAGATCCTTTTTTCCTAGTAAAATGTTACGAGATGATAAGGCAACTTTGTTATTATCTCTTATAGTTTTGCATAAAAAAATTTTAATATTAAATTTATTCTTAATGAATTTTTTAATTAAGAAAAATTGTTGATAATCTTTTTCACCTAAAAAAAGATAAGATACTTTGATATTTTTTAAAAATTGATTGATTACTGCTAAAACGCCCTCAAAGTGACCAGGTCTAAATTGAGCACACATTATTTTATCTTTCTTTTTAAAATTAATTTTCTTATCTTTTTTACTTTTATAAATTTCATTCAATTTAGGAAGCAAGACATAGTCGACGTTCAATTTTTTTAGAATCAAAATATCCTTCTTAAGATTTTTAGGGTAATTTTTATAATCACTTTTTTTATTGAATTGGGATGGATTGATAAAAATACTAACTAAAGTTTTAGGACATTTCTTTTTTGATGATTTAATCAGTGAAATGTGACCTTTATGCAATGAGCCCATAGTTGGAATAAAGCCAATAGGTGCCTTAAAATTAACTTCTTTATTTAATTTATTAATGCTTTTAAAAATTATCATTTATGGTACTTCATTTAATTAATACATTGTAATGATAAGACAAGCAATAATACCATTGGCCGGTTTGGGTACAAGGCTTTTACCTTTAACAAGTGTTTATGCTAAAGAACTTTTACCTATTAATGGAAAAATTGGATTAGAATATATTTTAGATGAGTGCATTGAAGCTGGCATAAAAGAAATAATTTTAATAATTTCAAATAGAAAAAAAATAATCAAGAAATATTTTTACAACGACCTTTTTTTTAAAAAAATAATCAAAGCTAAAAAAGATCAAAGAATTCTTAGCGAATATAATAAAATTAAAAAATATAAAAAAATGATAAAATTTGTTTTTCAGAATAAACCAAAGGGCACAGGTGATGCTGTGCTTAAAACTATAAACAAAATTAAAGATAATTATTTTTTAATGATATTACCTGATGATTTAATTATAAAAAAAAATTGTTCAAAAGATATGATTTTAATTCATAATAAAATGAGTTGTTCAGTAATGGCAAGTATGAAAGTAAACAAAAAAACTGTAAATAGATGGGGTATATATTCCAAAAAAAAACAGATTAATAAAAGTAATTTTTATATTAAAGATGTAGTTGAAAAACCAAATATTAAATCTGCACCATCTAACAATGCTGTAATTGGAAGATATATACTACCAAAAAAAATTTTTAAAAAATTACAAAAACAAAGAAAAGGTAAGGGTGGAGAAATACATATAACTGACTCAATTAGAAAATTAATAAAAGATGGAGAAGAATTTGTTGGACATACTTTTAAAGGTAAATATTTAGATTGTGGTTCAATGGAAGGTTACATAAAATCATCAATGGAAATTGCAACTAAATGAAAATTTGTATGATAGGAACCGGTTACGTTGGATTAGTAAGTGGTGTATGTTTTTCAGATTTAGGAAACACAGTTTATTGTGTTGATAATGATAAAACTAAAATTAAACGTTTGAATTCAGGTATCATACCAATTTATGAGCCTGGTTTAGAAGAAATTGTAAAAAGAAACTATAATAAAAAAAGATTAATATTTACTAGTGATTTAAAAGAAGCTATTAAAAATACTAAAATTATTTTTATTTGCGTTGGTACACCTACCAAAAAAAATTCTAATAAAGCAGATTTAAAATATGTTTTTCAAGTTACCAATCAACTAAAAAAATATATTAACAATTATAAAATTATAGTTACTAAATCTACAGTTCCAGTAACTACTGGGGATAAAATAGAAAAAATATTAAGTAAGCTAAAAACAAAAAAGTTAATAGATGTAGTTTCTAATCCTGAGTTTTTAAGAGAAGGAGAAGCTATAAGAGACTTTCTATATCCGGATAGAGTAGTAGTTGGTTCAAATAGTAAAAAGGCAAATAAATTAATGAAATCTCTATATTTACCAATTATTAAAAAAGAAAGCAGATATCTTAATACTTCTAGGAGGGCAGCTGAAATGATCAAGTATGCTTCTAACGCCTTTCTAGCAACAAAAATTTCATATATCAACGAGATAGCAAATTTATGTGAAAAAGTTTCTGTTGATATTAAAGATATTTCAATTGGTATTGGTCTGGACCAAAGAATAGGTGAAAGATTTTTACGAGCAGGACCTGCTTATGGAGGCTCTTGCTTTCCTAAAGATACAAGAGCAATTGTTGATACAGCTGATAAATTCAAAACAAATCTCTCAATAATTAAAAATGTAATTAATTCTAACGAAAAACGTAAAATTTCCCTATTAAAAAGAGTTCATGAAATCATTGGAAAAAATATTAAAGGAAAAAAAATATGTTTTCTTGGGGTTACCTTTAAACCTAATACAGATGATATGAGAGAAGCTTCAAGTTTAAAAATGATACCTTATCTTTCCAAAAAAGGTGCTGTTGTTAGATATCACGACCCATCAGGAGAAAAAGAATTTTTTAAAAATAAAAAAAATGTTTTTTTTAAAAAAAATATCACATCAGCCTGCGAAAAATCTGATCTTATTATAATTCATACAGAGTGGAATGACTATAAACAGCTTAACTTTAAAAAATTAGTAAAAAAAAATAATTTTAAAGTTTATGATTTAAGAAATCTATACTCACCAACCAAAATGTTAAGATTAAATATTAAATATTATTCTATTGGTAGATAGTTAATTTATTTCAAAGATTGCATCTACCTCTACAGAAACCCCCAGTGGCAAGCTATTTGTACTAACAGCAGCCCTTGTGTGCATTCCAGCATCTCCAAAAATTGATACAATTAGTTCTGAAGCTCCGTTTATTACTTTTGGCTGTTCTGTAAAATCTTCTGTTGAATTAACAAATCCAGTTAATTTAACACATGATTTAACTTTTGATAAATCATCTCCACATGCTTTTTTTACTTGCGAAACTATACTGAGCCCACATCTTTTGGCTGCTTCATAGCCTTCTTCTGTCTTTAAGTCTTTACCAAGTTTACCTTTTATTAGTTCACCCTTTTCATTTATAGAAATTTGACCAGATATATACAGTATTTTTCCCACAAATTTTGTCGCTAAGTAGGATCCAACAGGATCTGTAGCGTTAGGTAAAGTTAAACCAAGTTCTTTGATTTTATTTTCAATAGTCATTTATTTACTTTTTTTCCTTTTTTTATTTCTATCGTATTCTTTTCTTTTCTCAATTAAAATTAGCGCCTCTTCCATATTAACTTCTGCGGGGTCTTTTTCCTCAGGTATTGTTGCATTTAACGATTTATATTTAATATATGGACCATACTGACCTTTCATTATTCTAACAGGTTTTTTATCCTCTGGATGTTCACCTAAATCTTTAATTAAAGATGATGATATTCTTCCAGGCTTAGCTTCTGCAATTAATGTTATGGCTCTGTTTAAGCCAATCGTAAATAGGTCCTCTACATTTTCTAATCGTGCTGATTTATTTTCACATTTTAGATACGGACCAAATCTTCCAGAATTAATAGTTATATCTTTACCATTTTCTGGGTGCTGACCTATAATTTTTGGAAGAGAACATAAATATTTTGCTTTATTTAAATCTATTTGATCTATATCTAATCCTTTTGGTATAGATACATTTCTAAAATTATCATTTTCCTTTTTCTTCCTCTTCTTCTTTTTCCTGGTAATATCTTCATCCTCTATTTTTTCGTATTGAAGATAAGGTCCAAATCTTCCACTTTTTAAAAATATATCTTTATCATTGTCATTTTTACCAATTAATTTAGGTTCAGCTAATGAGAATTGTTCATTAGTTTTAGACTTGGATAAAGGTCTTGTAAATTTACATTCAGGATAATTTGAACATCCAATAAATGCACCACCCCTAAAACTATTCTTTAAACTTAGTTCTCCATTGTCGCAAAGCTTGCATTTTCTATCAATTTGCCCTTCATTATTTGACTCAAAAATCAATTCTCCAAGACTATCATTTAATAAGTCTAGTACTTCTCGGGTACGTTTTTCTTTAACGCTTGACACATTTAAGTTGAAATCTTTCCAAAATTTTTCAAGTACTTTGATCCATTCTTCCTTGCCTGCTGTAATGTCATCTAGCTGATCCTCTAAGCCTGCAGTAAAACCATAATCAACATATTTAGAAAATAATTTTTCTAAAAAAGCTGAGAGCAATTTTCCTCTGTCAGAAGGGAAAAAACGTTTATTTATAACTTCAGCATATCCACGATTGGAAATTACAGAAATAATACTTGCGTAAGTTGATGGCCTACCAATTCCTAATTCTTCAAGTTTTTTTACCAAGCTAGCTTCGGAATATCTTGGAGGTGGTTGAGTAAAATGTTGTTCATCTATAAATTTATTTATTGTTACATCATCTTTATTTACATCTGGTATAATCTTTTCATCTTCGTTTTCGTCAATTCTTGTAAGTTTTAAAAATCCATCAAACTTAATCGTGGATCCCGAACATTTAAATTGATTAAGATTATTATCAGAAATTATTGTAATAGTTTTTCTATCAAATTTTGCTGCTTCCATCTGCGAAGAAAGAGCTCTAGACCAAATTAAATCATAAAGCTTAATTTGATCTGTGCTTAAAAACTTCTTTAATGTTTCTGGTGTTCTAGTTATATCAGTAGGTCTTATGGCTTCATGAGCTTCTTGTGCATTTTTAGCTTTTTTACCAGAAAAATTATTTGGTTCTTTTGGTAAGTAATTTTCACCATAAGATTTCTTTATATAAGTTCTAAAGTCATTTACAGCGTCATTAGAAATATTTGTGCCATCTGTTCTCATATAAGTAATTAATCCAACTGTGTCACCCTCGATGTCTATTCCCTGATATAGTCTCTGAGCAATTTGCATTGTCCTTGAAGCACCGAATCCTAATTTACTTGAGGAAGTTTGTTGAAGAGTTGATGTAGTAAAAGGACCAATAGGATTTCTTGTATATACTTTTGAACTTATATCTGAAATTTTATAATTTGATTTTTTGATTAAATTAATAGCATTATTTATATCCTCTTTATTTTTAAAATAAAATTTTTCAATTTTTGAATTATTAAGTAAAACAATATTAGAATTCAAAACAATTCCCTCTGATGTTTCAAAATCTACATTTAAAGACCAAAACTCTTCAGGTTTAAATAACTCAATCTCATGTTCTCTCTCAGTAAGCAATCTTAATGCCACTGACTGAACTCTTCCAGCAGACTTAGAACCAGGTAGTTTTGTCCATAAAATAGGGGAGATATTAAATCCAACTAAATAATCCAATGCTCTTCTGGCCATATAAGCATCCACTAAGTTAGACTCAATATTTCTTGGATTATCTATTCCATTAGTTACCGCTTTTTTTGTAATTTCATTAAATACTACTCTTTCAATTTCTTTATCTTTTAAAAGTTTTTTTTCTTCCAGATATTCTTTAACATGCCAAGCTATCGCTTCACCTTCTCGATCAGGATCAGTTGCAAGAATAATTTTTTTAGATATTTTTGCAGCATCTACAATTTCTTTTAAATACTTTTTTGAAAAACTATCTACTTCCCATATCATTTTGAATTTATCTTCTGGATCTACAGAACCATTTTTGGAAGGAAGATCTCTAATATGCCCGTAGCTAGCTAAAACTGTATAATTTGGTCCCAAATATTTATTAATCGTTTTTGCTTTAGCTGGACTTTCAACTATGACAAGATTCATAATTATTGAAACTACACAAAAAATATATCAATAGTCAAATTAATAAATTTTTGTCTTAGATTCTTCTTTATTTATCAGTCGTTTAACATTTTCTCTATGAGTAAACAAAATCAGCACAAACATTATAACAAAAAAATATTCATTATTATAATCAGAATTTAAAAAAATATAAATTGGAATTACTAAAGATGATAAGATTGATCCTAGTGAAGAAAATTTTGAAATAATAAAAATTATTAGCCAAGATATGACAAAAATGATTCCTAAAAAATAATTTATACAAAATAATATACCTACATACGTAGCAACACCTTTTCCACCTTTAAACTTTAACCAAATAGAAAATACATGACCCAAAAAAACTGATAGTGAAGAAACATAGATTAAATCTGGATAATTTAATTTGATATATATGATTGGAATAATTGCTTTCAATACATCTAGTGTTAATGTTAAATAACCAACTATTTTGTTACCAGCTCTTAAAACATTTGTTGCACCAATATTTCCAGATCCAATCTTTCGTATATCTTTATTTAAAAATATTTTTGTTAGAATTAGACCAAATGGAATTGAGCCCATTAAATATGATGTTAAAATAATTATAATTAATTCCATATTTAAATTTTGAATAACTCTTCACCTTTTACAAATGTATTTGTTACTTTTCCTTGCAATTTTCTACCTTCTATAGACGTATTCTTAGACTTTGATATTAAGTTTTCTTTTTTAACTATCCACGGTTTATTAATGTCAAGTATACAGAAGTCAGCATTGTTACCAATTGTTAAATTTCCTTTGTTTATTTTTAAAATTTTAGCTGGATTGCATGTTAGAGCTTTAATTATTTTATTTAATTTTATCGATTCGTTATGATAAAGCTCTAATGCTAGTGATAACAAAGTTTCAATCCCAGATGCACCAGTTGAAGCTTGTGCAAATGTAAGTCGTTTTTGTTCTTCGTCTTCTGGTTTGTGATCTGAAACTATTACGTCTATAAGATCATTATTAATTCCTTTTATTAAAGCTAATCTGTCTTCCTCCGTTCTTAATGGGGGTGACAATTTCAAAAAGGTTCTAAAATCTCCAATATCATTTTCATTTAATGATAAATTGTTAATTGAAACACCGCATGTAAAATTTATAAGATCTTTTCTGTTTTTAATTACATCTAGTGATTTTTCAGTTGAAATTTGTGATATATGATATCTACAATTAAAATCTTCTAATAATGTTAAATCTCTTTCGATTATTATTTTTTCAGCTAGTTCAGAAATTCCTTGTAGACCAAGTTTTGTTGAAATAATCCCATCATTTACCATCCCATCTTTTGACAACTCTTCATCTTCAACATGCTGCATCACCAAACAATTCAAATCATACGCAGATCTCATAATTCTTGACATTAATCTAGTATTTTGGATCGTTTTATATCCATCGGTAAATCCTATTATTCCTTTTTTTTGTAGAAGGCCAAATTCGGTCATATTTGTTCCCTCTAAGCTCTTTGTTAATGATGCAGTTGGAAAAATATTAATTTTGGATTTATCTCTTCCTCTTCTTTTTAAAAAGTCTACAATTGATACATTGTCAATAATCGGATTAGTATTTGGCATTGTGACAACTGATGTAACTCCTCCTGATAACGCAGCCTCACTTAAAGTTCTAAAATTTTCTTTATATTCAAAACCTGGCTCCCCTACAAAAACCCGCATATCTACTATTCCTGGAATTATATATTTCCCCTTTAAATCAATATATTTTTCTCTAGATGGAATATTGTTAGAGTTTACTTTTTTTCCTACAGCTTCTATTTTACCTTCTTCATTAACTATCATACCTCCAAGTTCATCTATAGAATTTTGAGGATCTATAATATTAGCATTTAAAAAATATTTTTTTTTCATCATTCACAAAATATTTTAAGACAAGCCATACGCACGGCTACACCAAGCTCAACTTGTTCTTTAATTACACTTTTATTTATGTCATCTGCTAACTTAGTGTCAATTTCAATACCTCTATTCATTGGCCCTGGATGCATTATTAGTGCATCTTCTTTAGCAAAATTTAATTTATCTGGAGTCAGTCCATAATATTCGTAATATTCTCTATTTGATGATAAAAATGAACTAGTCATTCTTTCATTTTGAAGTCTTAACATCATGACTATATCACAATCTTTAACACCTTTTTTCATATCCGAAAAACTATTAACACCTAATTTTTGAATATCTTTTGGCATTAAATTTGATGGCGCAATTATATTTACTTCAGCTCCTAACATATTTAATAAATAAATATTTGATCTTGCGACTCTTGAATGAACTATATCTCCACATATAGCAATTTTTAATCCTTCAATTTTTTTTTTTCTGTCAATAATAGTTAAAGCATCTAATAAAGCTTGAGTTGGATGCTCTCTTCTACCGTCACCAGCATTTAGAACTGCACAGTTTACTTTTTGAGATAACAAATTCGATGCACCTGAGTCTTGATGTCGTACAACTATTATATCAGGGTGCATAGCGTTTAAAGTCATTGCTGTATCAACTAAAGTTTCACCTTTTTTAATTGCAGAATTATTTAAGTTCATAGACATCACATCTGCACCTAATCTTTTACCAGCAAGCTCAAATGAGCTTTGAGTTCTTGTTGATGGTTCAAAGAATAAATTGATCTGAGTTTTTCCTCTTAAAATATCTAATTTTTTATTTTTACTTTTATTTAGATTTATAAATTGTTTTGCTTCAGACAAAATAAAGTTTACGTCTGATATCGATAAATCTTGAATACCTAAAAGATGTTTTTTTGAGATTTTAATAGCTTTGTTATGATTTGCCATTAAAACCAACTCTATAACTATAGATCTGTTATATTGCAAGCTTAATTATTTAAATAATCAAGTACGCCTTGTAATATGAAAGTTGCAGCGTTTTTATCTATATTTTTAACTCTTTTTGATACATTTATATCCAATTGACTTGATAAATTAAATGCACCTACTGTTGACAATCTTTCGTCCCATAGAAACATTGGTAAATCAATTTTATCACTGAGTAATTTTATTTTATCTTTTATTGACTGAGTGGCTGAACCTTTCGTTCCGTCCATGTTTAATGGATTTCCAAATATAATTGCATCAATACCGCTATCTTTAACTATTTTTTGTATTTCATTACCCAAATATTCGATATTTTTATAATCTATAGTTTTCAAAGGGGTAGCGATTTTTCTATTTTCATCAGATATCGAAATTCCAACTTTTTTTGTACCCATATCCACTCCAATTATTCTTGATTTTGTATTTAAAATCTTCCTTAGTTTGGTAATTTCCATCATATTGTAATTTCTATATTTAATGATAATTTGCGTTTAACTTAATTATCACATGGCTATAGATCTTAAAACAGTTAAACATATATCAAAACTTGCTAGAATTTCAGTAAATGATGAAAAAGCTAAGAAATTAGAGAAGGATTTAAATTCAATATTTAAATGGATTGAGCAATTAAATGAATTAAATACTGATAAAGTTGAACCACTTACATCAATAGCTGAAACAAAGTTACGTTTAAGAAAAGACAAAATATTGTCAGAGAATATTAGAGATGAAATTCTCAAAAATTCACCAAAAGATAATAAAGATTATTTTGTGGTACCGAAAGTAGTAGAATAATGAGTAATATTACAGATCTTTCTCTTAATGAACTAGTTAACAATGTAAAATCAAAAAAAATTTCTTCAAAAGAAATTACAAAAGCATATGTTGAGAGATCAAAAAAATCTAACAAATTGAATACATATATTGAGCGTACGTTTGATAATGCACTAAAAAATTCAGAAAAATTTGACAATAGTCCTAATTTAGAAAAAAAATTGCCGGGTATACCATTTGCGGTAAAAGATCTTTTTTGTACTAAGGGTGTTAAAACAACAGCTAGTAGTAAAATTTTAGAAAATTTTATACCAACATATGAATCTACAATTACACAAAATCTCTGGGATGCTGGAGCAATATTGTTAGGTAAATTAAATTGCGATGAATTTGCTATGGGATCTTCAAATGAAACAAGCTATTTTGGAAATGTTATTAGTCCAATTAGTGATAATCTTGTACCAGGGGGTTCATCAGGAGGATCTGCTTCAGCACTAGCTGCAAAACTTACACCAGCAACAATTGGCACAGACACTGGTGGATCAATAAGACAGCCAGCTTCTTTTACAGGAACAGTTGGTTTAAAACCAACATATGGCAGTTGTTCTAGATATGGAATAGTTGCTTTTGCCTCCTCACTTGATCAGGCAGGTCCAATGACTAGAAACGTAAAAGATTGTTCTTTATTATTGGAGGTTATGAGTTCTTTTGATCCTAAGGATTCAACATCTGTAGATTTTAAGCGACCCAACTATTTCACAGGATTAAATAAAAACATTAAAGGTAAAAAAATTGGTATTCCCAAAGAGTACAGAGTTGATGGAATGCCAAAAGAAATAGATAAGTTATGGGAAAAGGGTAAAGAATATTTAAAAGATTGTGGTGCTGAAATTGTCGATATTTCTTTGCCACATACAAATTATGCTTTGCCAACTTATTATATCGTTGCACCAGCTGAAGCTTCATCGAATTTAGCTAGATATGATGGCGTAAAATACGGTCTAAGGGCTGACGGTGAAAATTTAATTGATATGTATGAAAAAACAAGATCCCAAGGTTTTGGCGAAGAAGTAAAAAGAAGAATTATGATAGGTACTTATGTTTTGTCATCAGGCTATTATGATGCTTATTATTTAAAGGCTCAAAAAGTAAGAAAATTAATCAAAAATGACTTTGATGATGTTTTTAAAAAAGTTGATGCAATTTTAACACCATCCACACCCAGTTCAGCATTTAAAGTCGGCGAAAAATCAAATGATCCAGTTTCAATGTATTTAAATGATATTTTTACAGTTCCAGTAAATTTAGCTGGTTTGCCGGGCATATCAATTCCTGCAGGCTTAGATAAAAATAATTATCCTTTAGGACTTCAAATAATTGGCAAACCTTTTGATGAGCAAAATATATTAAATATTGCTTATTCTATGGAAGAAAAAATTAACTTTAAGTTAAATATAAAAGATTGGTGGATCAAGTGAGCAAAGACCAATACGTTATTGAAAAAAATGGTAACAAATATGAAGTTGTTATTGGTTTAGAGGTACATGCTCAAGTTTTGTCAGACTCAAAACTATTTTCTGCCTCAGCAACAAAATTTGGATCTGAACCGAATACTCAGGTTAGTTTAGTTGATGCAGCTTTTCCAGGGATGCTTCCAGTAATAAATGAGTATTGCATTAAACAAGCAGTCAAAACTGGCATTGGTTTAAATGCTAAAATTCATAAAAAATCAATATTTGATCGTAAGAATTATTTCTATGCTGATCTTCCTCAAGGTTATCAAATTTCACAATATAAAGATCCAATTGTTGGAGAGGGTAATGTTATTTTAGACCTACCATCAGGTCCTAAAACTATTGGTATAGAAAGACTACATTTGGAACAGGACGCTGGAAAAAGCATACATGATATAGATCCAGGTAGTACATTGGTTGATCTGAATAGATCTGGTGTTGCTCTTATGGAAATTGTTAGTAAACCTGACCTTAGATCCCCAGAGGAAGTTAATTTATATATAAAAAAATTAAGATCTATAATGAGGTATCTTGGAACATGCGATGGAAATATGCAGGAAGGATCTCTTAGAGCTGATGTTAACGTATCTGTAAGAAAATTTGGTGATGATAAATTAGGTACTAGGTGTGAAATAAAAAATGTAAATTCAATTAAATTTATGCAAATGGCAATTGAATATGAAGCAAATAGACAGGTCGAATTATTAGAGAAGGGAGGAAAGATAGATCAAGAAACTAGATTGTTTGATACTAAAAAAAACCAAACTAGATCTATGAGATCTAAAGAGGATGCTCACGATTATAGATATTTTCCTGATCCAGATTTATTGCCATTGGAATTTAATGATGAGTATATTGAAAATGTTAAAAAAGAAATACCTGAGTTACCAGACCAGAAAAAGAACCGTTTTATCGAAAAGTTTAAACTAACACCTTACGAAGCCACAATACTGGTTTCAGATTTAGATACATCTAAATATTTCGAAAAGGTAATAGAAAAGTCAGATGTTAAACTATCAGCTAACTGGATAACAGGTGAACTATTTGCACTTTTAAATGATAAAAATCTTGAAATAAGCCAGAGTCCAATAGGTCCTGAAAATTTGTCAAAACTTTTAAATTTAATATCAGATGGAACAATTTCAGGAAAAATAGCAAAAACTGTATTTGAAATTATGTCAAAAGATGAGAAAGATCCAAACCTTATTGTCAAAGAAAAGGGATTAAAGCAAGAGAGTGATCCTAAAGCTTTAGAAGTTTTAATACAGAAAGTTATGAGCTCTAATGAGGATAAAGTTAAAGAATATAAAAGTGGAAAAGATAAATTATTTGGTTTTTTTGTTGGTCAAGTAATGAAGGAGAGTAAAGGAAAGGGCAATCCTCAATTGATTAATAAAATACTTAAAGAAAAACTAAATGGATAAAAATATAAATATCGATCATAAAATGATCGAATATATATTATCTCATACTAACAATTTGCATCCAGTTCAAAAAGAGTTAATTAAATTTAATGAAGATTTAGGTCATATCAAAAGACTTCAGATATCAATATTACAAGGTAATTTTTTACAATTCTTAATTAGAATGAAAAATATTAAATCATGTTTAGAACTTGGAACTTTTACTGGCTACAGCTCATTATCGATGGCTTTATCTTTACCTAAAAATGGTAAAATCCATACTATCGACAATGACATAAGTAAAAATAAAATAGCTAAAAGTTTTTTTGTTAAAGCAAAAGTAGAAAAAAAAATTAAAACTGAAATATCAGATGGAATTATTGCAATAGATAAACTAATTAAAAAAAGAAAAAAATTTGATTTAATTTTTATAGACGCAGATAAAGAAAATTATATCAAATATTTTGATAAATCTTTAAAATTACTTAATAAAAATGGCTTTATTATTATTGATAACATTCTTTGGAAAGGTGAAGTTATAAACGTTATGGCAAAAGATAAATTAACGATTAAAATTAGAAATTTTAATAATCATATTAAAAAAACCAAAATTAATAAATATATTCTTCCAATTGGTGATGGTTTTTTCATATGTTGGAAATAGATGATTACAATTTTATCTTTTTATAAATTAAAAAAAATTAAAAAATTAAAAAACCTTAAAACTATTTTATTTGAGAAAATAGATATTTTATCAATTAAAGGTTTAATCATATTGTCACCTGAAGGAATAAATGGAACAATATCTGGTACACCAAAAAGCATAAGTGTTGCTAGAAAATATCTTTTATTTGTTTTAAATATTTCTAAATTTGATGTTCAAAACATTACACACTCAAAATTTGTGCCTTTTTTAAAAGCTAAAATAAAAATTAAATCTGAAGTAGTACCCATTAATGAAAAATATGATTTTAATAAAAAAATAAAAAAAAATTATTTAACACCCTTTCAGTGGAATAAGTTTTTGGATAAAAAAAAAAATAAAATAATTGATGCTCGTAAACCATTTGAGTATGAAGTTGGAACTTTTAAAAAGGCAATAAATCCCAATACTAAAAACTTCAGGGAATTTAAAAATTATCTTTCTGGCATTAAAAAAAAAGATCATATCGGTATGTTTTGTACTGGTGGAATTCGATGTGAAAAGGCATCTAACTACCTTTACAAAAAAGGATTCAAAAATGTTTACATGCTTAAAGGTGGTATAATTAATTATTTTAATAAAATTAAACCTAGAAATAGCATGTGGAAAGGGGATTGTTTCGTTTTTGATAATAGGGTTACAATTAAAAAAGATACTAAACCTGGTACTTATGGAATATGTAATGCTTGTAGAATGCCAATATCTAATAAAGAAATGAAATCAACAAAATATAAAATAGGACTTTCATGCCCAAAGTGCTATGACAATTTAACAGCTGAACAAATCAAAAGGTTTACTATACGACATAAACAAATTTTAAATTCTAAAATTCAATATAAATTTAAAAAAAATTAAAATGAACATTCTAAGTGATGATATAAAAAAATTAATTAAAAAATTAGCAGTCCCCGCTATGATTGGAACTTTGTTTCAAACTTTATACAACATAGTCGACACTTTTTTTGCAGGAAAAATATCACCAGATGCATTATCTGCTTTAAGTAAATCATTTCCAGTTTATTTTATTATAATAGCAACATCCATAGGTGTTACAGTTGCTGGTACTTCTCTAATTGGTAATAGCATTGGTGAAAAAAATGAAAAAAATTCTTTATTCTATTTTTCACATATAATTTATTTTGGAATATTAATTTCTATTATAATTACCTTTTTTGGACTTAATTATTCAGGTGATATTTTTAAATTAATGGGTTCTTCAGAATATGTGAGAAATTTAGGTCTTCAGTACACAAACATAATATTCTCAGGATCTATATTATTTATTATTGTTGTTGCAGTTAATTCATTATTGCATGCAGAAGGTGATACAAAAACATACAGAAATGTTTTAATATTATCATTCCTAATTAATATCATTTTAAATCCAATTTTAATATTTGGATTCTTATTTATTCCTGCAATGGGTATGAAGGGTATAGGTATATCAACGTTGATTGCACAATCTGTGGCTTTAATTATAGTTTTATTAAAAGTTTTAAAAAATGATCGTATCAAAAAATTAACGAAAGAATTCTTATTTCCTAAATTTTATTATTTTAAAAATATATTTTTTCAATCTATGCCTATTATTGTATCAATATGTGGATATTCAATTGCTGCAGGAATTATTTTTACATATGTTGGTTTATCAGGTGAGTATGCTACTGCAGGATATGGTGTTGGTACAAGAATTGAGCAGGTAGTTTTATTACCTATTTTAGGAATTAATACTGCTATTATCACTATTATTGCTCAAAATTTTGGTGCAAGAAATTTTGAAAGAGTAAAAGAAGCTTATTTTGGAGCTATTAAATATGCTTTAATTATAATGTTGATTTGTTCTGTAACTGTTTTTATTTTTTCAAATCATATAACTAGTGTTTTCTCAAATGACCCAACAGTTATAGAATATGGTGGTAAATACCTTCAAATATCAGCCTTTGTTTTGACAGCTTATCCTATTTTTTTCTTATCAAATGGTTTCTTTATGGCTTTAAAAAAATCTGAATATGCAATGATATCTAATTTTTTTAGAAATGTACTCAATCCTGTTACAGTATTTTATTTTGCAAAATTATATGATGCTTCATTTGCTCAGTTTTTTTGGATATGGGTGATAATTAATTGGTTATTTTCTACAGGATACTTTTTGTTCACATTTAATTATATGAGATTAAAACTAAATAAATCTGGAGCTGTCGTTAATCCATAACCATAGGTGTTCTGAGAAAGATTTTCTGACAAATAAATTTAAATCATTAATTTCTTGATGATGTAAAATAACATCGACATTATTTAATAATGTTTGAACAACAACATTTTTTTTTCCTTTAAAATCATTAAAATTAAATGGTGATCCTTTAGACAATACCTCAAAAATATTTTTTCCTTTAAAATTAATAATTACCCATTGATCTGACACATTTGTAACTGAACCGTATTTTAATTTTGAAATTTCATTATTTAAATTAATTTCTAAATTTTTATCTATGTCTTTTCCATATATCAACCATTCATCTGGACTTAACCAAAGGGCATTAATATTTTTTATATTTGCACTTGTGTTACTTTCTATCGGCAACATAATGGAAAGCAATTTTCCAGCCTTTGTAAAAAAATCACGGTTTTTACCTCTAAGATTAATTTTATAGGATGGTTCTAATAAACTTAACTCTAACTCTGGATAAACTTTTTTTTCGAATTCAGGTAATTTAATATCAAGCATTTAATCTCTCATTATTTTTGTCATAAAAAATAAAATCTGAAACAGTTACATTTATGGTTTGATCTCTCATAGGTACTAATAATTTTTGACCTTTGAGTTTTCTTCCATTTTTAACCACTGCCAAAGCAATTGATTTATTGAGATTTGGACTAAAGTAACTTGAGGTTACATGACCAATCATTTCTATTGGTTTCTTATTCTCATCATAAACTATTTGGGCACCTTCCTCTAGTACAGTATTAGGTTCATCAGTTAATAACCCTACTAACTGCTTTCTATCTTCTCTCATTGTATCACTTCTATACAATGATCTTTTACCTATAAAATCATATTTTTTTTTACTAACAATCCAATCCATTTGAAGATCTATTGGCGTCATTGTCCCATCTGTATCTTGACCTACAATAATAAAACCTTTTTCCGCTCTAAGTAAATGCATTGTTTCTGTTCCATAAGGTGTAATATTAAAATCTTTACCAGCTTCCATACATTTTTCCCATAATGAGTTCCCATATTTTGCCTCTATATTTATTTCATAGCTATGTTCACCAGTAAAACTAATTCTCATTATTCTACAATCTATTCCGTCAATTTTAGCATTTTTAAATGACATATGTGGAAAATTTTGATCATTGAACTCTATGTCTGAAAATAATTTCTTTAGTATTTTTTTTGAATTTGGTCCACATATACTCGCAGTAGCATAATGATCAGTTACAGATGTTAACCAAACATCTAGTTCAGGCCATTCAGTTTGTAAATAATCTTCTAATTTAGATAACACATTTGCAGCACCACCAGTTGTTGTTGTCATTAAATAATGATTTTCACCTATCCTTGTTGTAACACCATCATCATATACCATTCCATCTTCGTTTAACATGAGCCCATATCTACATTTACCTATAGATAATTTTGACCACGCATTTGTATATACTCTATTTAAAAATTCAGTCGCATCAGATCCTTTAATGTCAATTTTTCCTAATGTTGATGCATCCAATATTCCAGCACTATCTCTAGCAGCTTTGCTTTCTCTTTGAACAGATTGATGCATGTTTTCATTATCTCTAGAATAGTACCAAGCTCTTTTCCATTGACCTACATTTTCAAACTCTGCATTATTTTTTACATGCCATTCATGCATTGGTGTTTTTCTTGTAATATCAAAAAATTTACCAACACTTCTTCCAACTATAGTTCCAAATGTTAAAGGAGTGAAGGGTGGTCTAAAAGTAGTTGTGCCTAATGAGCCCATTTTCACAGCAGCTGTTTCAGCTATTATACCAAGAGCATGCATGTTCGATAGTTTACCCTGGTCTGTGGCCATTCCAGTTGTTGTATATCTTTTTACATGTTCTATAGATTTAAAACCTTCTCGCATCGCTAATTTGATATCTTTTGCTGTAGAGTCATTTTGAAAATCAATAAAAGATTTATTTTTTCCTATAGATATATAATTAGGTAATAACCATATATTTCTTTTTTCTAATTCTTTTGAACAAGAAATATTAGTGTCATCTAAATCTGTGTCTTGAATATGTAAAAACTTTTTAACTGTTTGGTTTGTCGATTTTACAATTTCATCAAGTTCAAAATGTCCATTTGAAGATCCAACGCTTATTCTGTTATCTGAAAATTCTTTAGGTATAAATACTTGATCAGTTTCACGGAAATTTAATTTCCCACCGGATTGTGTGTGCATGTGGACCATTGGTGTCCATCCCCCACTTATTCCCAAACAATCACAAAAAATTTTATTTTTTTCACCTATAACATTAGACCCATCTTCTGATAAACTCATAATTTCTATAGAATTAATTTTCCTATAACCAAAAGTGTTAGTAATTGTTGAATTCCAATGAATTTTAATCCCTAATTTTTCTGTCTCTTTAATTAACTCTGAACCTGATCTTTTTCTAAGATCGATAATTTTTACATCTAAACCTTTTTTATGTAATGATATAGCTGTCTCGTAACCACTATCATTATTAGTAAAAATCACATTTTTCAAACCACATGTAACACCAAAATAGTTTAAATATTTATTTATTGAATTTGCTAATAGTATTCCTGGTCTATCATTATTATTAAAAACCAGAGGTCTTTCAATAGCACCTGTTGCGATAATAACTTTTTTTGCTCTTATTTTCCAAAGTCTTTGCCTTACAGATCTATCCTTTTCATTTTTTGGTAAATGATCATTTAAACTTTCGCTTGCTAAAAGGTAATTATAATCATGATAAGCCGCTACACTAGTTCTAGTTTTTATTTGGAGATTTTTAAGTTTTTTAATTTCATGAATTTCATTTAATAACCAATCTTTTGAAATCTTATTATTAATTTTAAAAATTTCATTATCCTGAAATATAGTAGAGCCACCTAACTCTTTTTTATCATCAATTAATATTGTATTTAAATTATTTTTTGCAGATAACTTTGCAGATATAATACCTGATATACCACCTCCAATTACTAGAACATCACAATGAACATGTTTGTGATCATATATTTCTGGGTCTGGCTTTATTGGCGATTTTCCTAAACCTGCAGTTTTTCTAATTAAAGGTTCGTATACAGTCTTCCAAAAACTTTTTGGCCACATAAAAGTTTTATAATAAAACCCAGCTGGTATAAAAGGTGAAATCAAATTATTAATTCCTCCAATATCAAATTGCACACTAGGCCAACAATTTTGACTATTTGCCTCTAAACCTTCGTATAGTTCAATCTCTGTTGCTCTTACATTTGGCTCTGTTAAATTTGATTTATCATTAATCTGACATATTGCATTTGGTTCTTCTGAGCCACATGTCATTATTCCTCGAGGTCTATGATATTTGAAACTTCTTCCTACTAGATGAATACCATTAGCTATCAATGCAGATGCCAATGTATCACCCTTAAAACCAAAAAAAGTTTTTCCATCAAATTTAAATGAAATTCTATTTGTTTGGTCTACAAAGTTAGTTTTATTAATCCTAAATTTAGACATAAATTATACTTTTGGTGGTTTTTCACCCATTTTGTATATCCCATGTATTTTATCGTTAGATGTATCTCTGATTAAGTTAAACCACTTTCTACAACCGTGAGAATGATTCCATCTTTCAAACTGAATACCTTTAATATTTTTTCTCATAAATAAAAAATCAGCCCATTCATCATCACTTAGTTCTGTTGGTTGTTTTGGTCTTTCAATATGAGCTTCTCCACCAGATGAAAATTCACTTTGATCTCTTTCACCACAATATGGACAATTAATCAAAAACATTAATGTGCTACAGCTGCTGCTCCATGTTCATCAACAAGGTCGCCACTTACAAATCTATTTAAACTAAAAGCAGCGTTTAATTTATGTGGTTCATCGTTTGCTATAGTATGTGCAAAAAGATCTCCAGATCCTGGAGTTGCTTTAAAACCTCCAGTTCCCCATCCACAATTAAAATATAAACCCTCTATATTCGTTTTAGTAATTATTGGACTCGCGTCAGGACAAATATCTACAATTCCCCCCCATTGTCTTAACATTTTCATTCTACTAAATATTGGGTAAAGTTCTAAGATAGCTTTTAATGTTCCTTCAACAACATCATGACTTCCTTTTTGCGAATATGATACGTAAGAATCTGTTCCTGCACCAATAACCAATTCACCTTTATCTGATTGACTTACATAAGCATGTACAGCATTGGACATTACTACAGTATCGATTATTGGTTTGACTGGTTCAGAGACTAATGCTTGCAAAGGCTTGCTTTCAAGCGGCAATCTTATATCAACCATACTTGCTATAACACTAGAATGACCAGCAGCAACTACTCCAATTTTCTTTGTTTTAATAAATCCTTTAGTTGTTTCAATTCCTTCAATTTTATTTCCATTTCTTTTAATACCTTTAACTTCACAATTTTGAATTATATCTACGCCAAGTTCGTCTGCTCCTCTTGCGTATCCCCACGCAACTGCATCATGTCTTGCTGTTCCAGCTCTTCTTTGTAAAGTACCACCCAAAACTGGATATCTAATATTAGGTGAGGTATTTATTATTGGACAAAATTTTTTTACTTCATCTGTATTTAACCAAACAGCATCAATACCATTAAGTCTATTAGCGTGTGTTCTTCTTTTTAAATCTCTTACATCTTGAAGATTATGAGCAAGGTTCATAACTCCTCTTTGACTAAACATTACATTATAGTTTAGTTCTTGAGATAAGCCTTCCCAAATTTTTAATGCATGATCATATAAACCAGCACTTGCATCCCATAAATAATTTGATCTAATTATTGTTGTGTTTCTTCCTGTATTACCTCCACCAATCCAACCTTTTTCTACAACAGCAATATTTCTCATATTATGTTTTTTTGCTAAATAGTAAGCAGTAGCTAACCCATGGCCACCACCCCCTACAATTATTGCATCATATTCTTTCTTTGGCTCTGGGTCTCTCCAAGCTCTCTGCCAATTTTCATGCCCTGAAAAAGCATTTTTAAATAAAGAAAATATTGAATATTTATTTTTCATTGAGCAATAAATACTTGATTAATATTGAATATTCAATGATTTCAAGTTACACAGGTATGAACGGAAAGGTGGGTGAGCTGGTTTAAACCAACGGGTTGCTAACTCGTCGTGCGTCGAAAGATGTACCGAGGGTTCGAATCCCTCCCTTTCCGCCATAATCAATTAGTATAATGGATCGTTTTTGAAGAAGTTTTTAAGTTTTATAGGTTTTTGAGCCAATATATATCTATACACATTGTAATTTTCTAATACTCTTTGAACATAATTTCTTGTTTCTTTAAATTTAATTAATTCAATCCAATCTATATAATCTATTTGATTTTTTTGGGGATTTTTATTAATTTTTTTCCAATATCTAACTCTTTTTGGTCCAGCATTATAAGCAGCAATCGAAAATGGATAAGAACCATCATATTCTAAAATAAGACCCGCAATGTAATGAGAACCCAAATTAACATTATATTCAGGATCTGTAGTTAATCTTGATTTTGAATAAGGAAGTTTAGCTTGTTTAGCAACTACCTTTGCAGTGTAAGTCATTAATTGCATCAATCCTTTTGCACCAGCATGACTATTAGCTGATATATCAAACTCACTTTCTTGTCTTATAATTGATAGTATAAAAGCACTCTCAGGTATCTTTCTTCCGTTAATATATTTTGGGGTGCTTATTACTGGATAATTATATTTGTTATGAAATCTTTTTTCATAGGAAGCTATTTTTGCTATTTGTATTGCAAAGTCAAATCTAGAAATATCTGTAGCTAGTTTTGCTGCTAGCACTTCACTTCCTAATTCAGGATTTGTGCTTGCAAGACCCCTTAGTAGATGTTTAGTATATTTGTCTTTGTTTAGCTCTTTTAATAAGTATATTACTTTGACTACATCATTCTTATAAAAATCTTCTGCAAAAACTTTATCCACATCCATGAGTTCATCTAATTGAAAATCTTCATTAGGTTTAATTTTTAAATGCGCTAACTGACCATAATATGTTGTGAGAAATTTAGATGCTTCTGTATACCATTCTTTAGCTAAATCCTTCTTTCCAATTTTTTCATATGTTCTACCTAACCAAAACGCACCCCTGGATAAGCTTATTGGGTATCCAACATTATTGTAAAAATTTTTAAAATGATTTTCTGCAAGAATTGGGTCTTTTAGAAAGCTCAAAGCTATCCAACCACTCATCCATTCTGCTTCTGCATATTCTGGCCCTTCAGTAAGGGCATGCCTGCTTACAATTTTATAAGCAGTTTCATATTTTTTTTTATATATTAAGGATCTTCCAATTATTGCTCTCTCAATCCACCATTTGTCTGGTCTTACTAAATATTCTTTGGTATTTTTAACTTTTAATAAAATTTCTAAAGACCCATCAACTCTACCTCTCTTTCTTCTCCATTTTAATCTATCATAATTTAATCCAGCATCGTTTTTTAATTTATTTGGAACTTTACTTATAGCTGCATCAACTCCATATGATCTACTCATTAAAAGTTGTCTTGCTGTGTATAGAAGTTCATAATCTTTAGGCAAATACCTCAGCATCCTTTTTAAATCCCAATATTTATTTTCATACGAAAGATAATCAGCTCTTTTAATATAGTCAGATGAATTAAGAATTTTTTTGAATTTTTTTCTAAAAAACTTCATATCATTTCTATTTAAATCTGCAGTTATCCAACCAGATTTAATTAAACTTTCTCCTTTTACAACATCTCCTGTACTAATTAAGGCTTCCCCCAAAACTAATTTACCAAACCCACTAAGTGGCGGGTGTTGATTAAACCATTCAATTATAGATTTTGGTGATAAATTTTTTGTGGAAATTTTATGTTCAGCCAAATACTTTACTCTTCCAATTCTAGGGTAGTTTGGACTTTGTTGAATAAATGCTTTATAATCATAAAAAGATAATTGATTTCCAGTCGTTATTAGATGTTTCCACCTAATAAATTTAAATATAGATTTATCTTTTGCTTTTTTTGAAGTTTTTTCAGCAAGGGTCCACTTTTTTTGTTCCATATACTTGATAGAAGTTTTCCCAATTTCAAAATCTTTTTTTGAGTAATATTTTGATTTTTTTGCCTTTTTTGACTTAGTAGTATTTACAACAAGTGGTTTATTTTTTGGTATAATTTCCCCATCAATTATTTTCGTTACTTTCTGTTTCTTGACCTCATCCTTTTTGGTTATTTGTACCTCATCATCTTGAGAAGGTTTTTTTAATGGAACAATTTCACTCTTAATAATCTTTTCTTTTATAATTTCATCTGAAAGAGCAGGTTTTTTTTTAGGTAAAATTAATTCATTTGATAAGGCAAATTGTATCGGAAGCAAAAAAACTGTAATTAAAGCGATAATTTTAATTATTTTTTTTAACATATATTTATAAATGAATCTTTAAACTATGTTATAAGTATTTATGTTTAAAGGATCAAATGTTGCTCTAATAACACCATTTAAAGATGATAAATTAGATACCGAAAACTATATTAAATTAATTAATTTTCATATTGAAAATGGAACTAATGGATTAGTACCCGCAGGAACAACTGGTGAATCCCCAACATTAAGTCATGATGAACATCAAAAAGTAATAGAACTATGTATAAAAGAGGCGAAAGGTAAAATCCCGGTCATCGCAGGAACAGGATCTAATTCAACAGCTGAAGCTGTAGAATTAACCAAACATGCAGAAAAAGCTGGTGCTGACGGAGCTTTGGTCGTTACACCTTATTATAATAAACCTACTCAAGAAGGTTTATATCAGCATTATAAAACGATTAATGATAACACAAGTCTTCCAATTATAATTTATAATATTCCTAGCAGATGTGTAATTGATATGTCGGTTGATACTATGGCGAGATTATTTGAACTAAAAAATATTGCTGGCGTAAAAGATGCAACAGGTGATTTAAAAAGATTAGATCAAACAATTGAAAAATTAGGTCATGAATTTATTCAGCTTACAGGTGAAGATGGTCTTGCGTTTGAGTTTAATAAAAGAGGTGGTGTTGGAATTATATCTGTTACTGCCAACATTGCTCCAAAATTATGTTCTGATATGCAAAGGTGCTCTAAATCTAAATCTGATAATGAAATGAAGGAAGCTGAAAGAATAGATCAATTGCTACAGCCGCTACATAAATCTTTATTTCTTGAAAGCAATCCTGCCCCAGTTAAGTATGCTGCAAAACTTTTAGGATTGTGCGACGACTCAATAAGGTTGCCTTTGGTTAAAATAAAAAAGGAAACTCAGGAAGAAGTCAAAAAAGCCTTACACTCAGCAAAACTTTTAAGTTAATGAAAAATAAAACCAACTCTGGTTTAAAAATAATTTGCCTTAATAGAAAAGCAAGTTTTAACTTTTTTTTTAATGATTTGATTGAGGCAGGTATAGTTTTGAAAGGATCTGAAATTAAATCAATAAGATCAGGAAAAATCAATATTGCTGACTCATATGCAATAGAAAAGAATGGTGAAATTTTTTTACTAAATTCACATATACCAATTTATGAACAAGCTTCTGGATCAAATCACAATCCTTACGATGAAAGAAAATTATTATTGAATAAAAAAGAAATAAATAAATTAATTGGAAAAATTAATATTGATGGATTCTCTTTAATACCAACAAAAATGTATTTTAAAAAAGGAAAGGCAAAAATAGAAATTGCTGTTGCTAAAGGAAAAAAACTTTTTGATAAAAGACAAACTAAAAAAACAAGAGATTGGAACCGTGATAAAGCAAGATATTTCAGAAATTCCAGTTAATATTTGCTATTTAGCCATCGGTTCTAATTTAGGTAATAAAGTACAAAATATTAATACGGCAAAAACCTTATTAGAAAAAGCTTCAATAAAAATATTAAATTGTTCAAGTTTTTACTTAACTCCAGCTTGGCCAAATGAAAAGTACCCGGATTTTAATAATATAGTAATTAAAATTAAAACAAGACTTAAAATTGATGCTCTTTTTTTACAAATTAAAAAAATTGAGAAAAGATTGGGCAGAATAAAAAATATTAAAAATAGTCCAAGAACTTGTGATATTGATATAATCGATTTTAACGGAAAAAATATGAATTTTGTCCTCGGATCTCATCGATTAATAGTTCCCCATCCAAGAATGGAAAACCGTAATTTTGTGTTGTTTCCATTGTATGAGATAGAAAAAAATTGGAAACACCCTCTAAATAATACAAATATAATTGATTTAATGTGTAAATTGAGCCCTAAATCTTTAACTACTATTAAACAAATTTAATTTAGTGATATAATAAATTATGCTCAAATCTGATGATTTAATATCGAAGATCAAAACATATAATAAGTTTCTAAATCCAGAAACTTTAAATAAAGCTTATGATTTTGCTCTTAAAGCTCACAAAACACAAAAGAGAGATGAGGGTGTTCCATACATTTTTCATCCAGTAGCTGTTGCAGATATATTAACTGATCTTAAATTAGATAGTGCTACAATTGCTACCGGTCTATTACATGACACAATTGAAGACACCCACGCAACTTATGAAACTATAAAAAACGAATTTGGTCAAGAGGTTGCAGATTTAGTTGATGGTGTAACTAAAATATCCGAATTTGAAAATAAAGCTGTTGAAAATTCAAAAGCAGAAAATTTCAGAAAATTAATCATCGCTACATCAAAAGATATTAGAGTTCTACTTGTTAAAATTGCAGATAGATTACACAATATGAGAACCATTCATTTTCTTAAAGATAAAAATAAACAAATAAGAAAAGCAAAGGAGACAATGGAAATATATGCACCTTTGGCAGACAGAATGGGCATGAATAGAATAAGAGACGAACTTGAGGACTTATCTTTTAAAGTTTTAAACAACGACGCAAGAGAGTTAATAAAAAATAGGTTAGATGAAATTAAAGATAATAGATCAATTACATTTAAAACAATTTCTTATGAATTTAGTGATATTTTAAATCAAAATAATTTAACATCCCAAATATTTGGCAGAGAAAAAACTCCATTTTCAATTTGGAGGAAAATTCAAAAAAAAAGAGTATCACTAGAACAAATTACCGATATAATTGGATTTCGTATAATTTTAAATAGTATTGAGGATTGTTACAAGGCGCTAGGAGTATTTCATTCGATTTACAATTGTATACCTGGTAAGTTTAAAGATTATATATCATCACCCAAAATCAACAATTATCAATCCATTCACACTGCAATTATTGGTCCTAATAAAAGGCCAATCGAAATTCAAATTAGAACAATGCCAATGCATGAATTTGCTGAAAGAGGTGTTGCCTCTCATTGGAAGTATAAATCATCTGAAAAATTTAATTCTCTTACCTGGAAAGAATACGATTGGTTAAAAGATTTGGTTGAAATTATAGATAAAAATCAAAATCCAGAACATTATTTTGAATATACGAAACTACAGATGTTTAAAGAAAATGTTTTTTGTTTTACACCCAAAGGTATGATTATAAAACTCCCAAAAGATGCTACTCCTATTGATTTTTCTTATGCTGTTCATACTAAAGTTGGCGATGCGGCGACAGGATGTGAAATTAATGGAAAAAACAGTCCTTTACAAAGCACCCTTATAAATGGAGATGTAGTCAAGATAATTACTTCAAAAAAAGCATCACCATCATTGCATTGGCTTACATCAACAAAAACTGGTAAAGCTAGGGCTGCAATAAGAAGATACTGGCAGTATAAAGAGAATGTTAAATCATTAAAAACAAAAAAATATAATACAACATTATGGATATCTTTAACTGATCAACCAGGCAAACTTGGAGACGTTACAACTATGATTGGTTTAAATAATGTAAACATTTCAAGTGTAGAAATGGTAGAAAAAACTGACAAATCAATTAATTTTAGATTTAATCTTATAATTCATGACTTGAAAAACTTTACAAAACTTATTAGTGAGCTAAAACAAAAAGAATATAATTTCAAAATTATTAGACATAAAAATAAAAAATATGCTTTCTTTAAAAGACTCTTTGGTGGTTTTAAAAAAAACTAACGCTCTTTTAGAGGGTCATTTTATTTTATCATCTGGTCTTCATTCACCAATGTATGTTCAATGTGCTAAATTATTAAGTCATCCAAGTTTAGCATCAAAAATATGTGTTTCATTAAGTAAAAAAATAAAAAAAGAAATAAAGAATTTTGATTTAATCTTATCCCCAGCAATGGGAGGAATAATAGTAGGATATGAAATAGGTAGATTGCTAAATAAAGAAACAATATTTTGCGAAAGAGTATCAGGTAAATTTAGTTTAAGGAGAGGTTTTAATATTAAAAAAAATTCAAAAGTTTTAATTGTTGAAGATGTTATTACCACAGGCAAATCTAGTTTAGAGTGTGTAAGGCTAATTAAAAAATATAATGCTAAAATTGTAGGATTTGCTTGTATAATTGATCGATCAGATAAAAAAAGTTTAAAAATTAAAAAAAAAATAATTTCTCAAGTAAAAATTAAAATTCCTACATTTAAAAAGAAAAATTTACCTATCAGTCTTAAGAATTTACCAATATCAGTTCCTGGTAGTAGAAAATTAATATGACAAGACTAGGTATCAATATAGATCATATAGCTACATTGAGAAATGCTAGAAACGAAGGACATCCAAACATTATTGAATCGGCAAAAAAAATTATGAGCTATGGAGCTCATTCTATAACTATTCATTTAAGAGAAGATAGAAGACATATAAAAGATAAAGATTTGTCATTATTGGTCAAATCAAAAATACCAATTAATTTAGAAATGGCATCAAATAGAAAAATGTTAGATATAGCATTAAGAAGAAAACCAAAATTTGTTTGTTTAGTCCCAGAGAAAAGAAAAGAAATAACCACAGAAGGTGGATTAAATATTAAAAAAAATAAAAAAATAATTGAAACAATTATTAAAAAATTAAATCAAAACAACATTCGTACCAGTTTATTTATAAACCCAAATATGAATGATATTAAATTGTCAAAACTTTTAGGATCGAAATGTGTAGAGCTACACACTGGAAAAATATCAATTTTAATTAAAAAAAATAAGAATTTTAAACATGAACTTGCAAAAATCAAAAAATGTACAAATTATGCTAAATCTTTAAATTTAGAAGTTCATGCCGGTCATGGAATTGATTATAAAACTGCCAAATACTTATCAAGTATAAAAGGGATTGTAGAATTTAATATAGGTCATTTTATAATAGGCGAGTCTATTAATGATGGATTGTTCAAAGTAATACATAAATTTAAAAAAATTATTAATAAAAAATAATGACTATACTTGGTATTGGAACAGATGTTGTTGAAAACGTTAGGATAAAAAATTCTATAAGGAATAATAAATTCATTAAAAGAGTATTTTCTGAAAAAGA
>CACJZM010000011.1 GCA_902597895.1 uncultured Pelagibacteraceae bacterium | reverse complement strand
TTTTGTATATTCCTTTTGATACTCCCCCTTTGCTATTAAAAAAGCCATGTTCTATGTTTTTAAATTTTTTTAATATTTTTGATTTAATCAACTTTAAAACCTGTTTTAAATTTTATATTTTTGTTAGTTATAAGCATGAACTTAAATAATTTACCCATTTCTTTATTGTCGATAAGTTTCCTAAGCCTATAAAATATATTTGCCTTACCTGTAAATTTTAGTTTTTTAGATATCATTTCTGCTCTTTCAAGAATTCCCATATTTATCAAGAATTCCCTCTGTGAGGTAATTCCCTGAACTTTTAAATTATTTTTTTTAATTATTTTTTTAAATAACTCAAAATTAATTAAATGTGTAATATCTGCATCACTAAAATTTAAAAAAATATTATTGGTTTTATGTTTATAGATTGATTGCACCGTATCTCTCATCATATTATTCATATAACCATAATCTATTATTAAAATACCACCATTTGATCTCTTTAATTTTCTAGAAATCAACTTAAGAAATTTAAGAGATAAAGGTGAGTATTCTATAATTTTTTGTTTTTGAGAAATTTTAAAACCAACCCTTTGTTCAATTAAATTCATATCTGTAAACTTATTAACGAATTTAAAGCTTTTGTTATTTAAAATTTCAATATATCTTTCTGCCCATCGATTTTTAATTTTAATAAATTGTTTTACTGGTAATGCATCAAAAAATTCATTAGCAAAAAATATATTTGGTTCATTATTGAGTTCATTAAAACTTTTGATCCATTTAACTTTATAATTTTGTAATTTTTTTTTTTGAATTTTTTTTAAATATGGACTTTTTTCATATATAAAAAAATTGCAAGAATTAGAAAATTTTGGAAATTTTTCAAAAGTTTTAATCATTTGGAGTACCATTTCACCATTTCCACCTCCCAATTCTATAAGATTGATTTTTTTTGGAAATTTAAGATTTTCCCAAAACGCAATGGTCCAAATAGATAACATTTCTGAAAAAAGTCTAGATATATTTGGAGAGGTTATATAGTCACCATTTTTTCCAAAAGGATTTTTCTTAAAATAATATCCACTTGATTTATCGTATAATGCTTTATTAATAAACTGGTCTAAGGGAATTGATCTATTATTTTTAAGCATTTTTAATTTTTAAAATGATTAACCCCAAAACAAAAAATAGAATACTCATTACTTGACCTTGACTTAATTCCATAAATACTAAACCTAAATGAGCATCCGGCTCTCTAGTGAATTCAATTATAAACCGGAATACAGAATAGAATATTAAAAACAAGGCAGATAATACTCCTGGCTTGTGATTGATATATTTTTTATAAATCAAATTTAATAATATAAATAAAATTATACCTTCAAAAAAAGCTTCGTATAACTGAGAAGGATGTCTTGAAACTGTATCGACTTTTTCAAAAATTACTGCTAGAAAAAAATCAGTTCTTGTTCCATATAATTCTGAATTTATAAAATTTGCTATTCTGCCTAAAAAAATTCCAATAGGGGCAGATAATGAAATAAGATCTAAAAAATAAAAGGTGCTTAGTTTATTTTTTTTACAAAATAAATATGTTGAAATAATAACTCCTAACACTCCACCATGAAAAGACATTCCACCTGTCCAAATCATTAAAATTTCTAGAGGGTTGCTAATATAATATTCAAAGTTATAGAATATTACATATCCTAACCTTCCTCCAATTATAACTCCTATTATTACATAAGATATAAAGTCATCAATATATTTTGAATATTCTGTTTCTTTTAAAATAAATTTTTTAATATAAATCCATGCTAGAACAATTCCAGCAATATAAGATAAAGAATACCACCTTATTTCAAATGTCAGAAATTCAAATGCTACTGGGTCAAAATTATTAATGAACATTGTATATTAATACTATAAAAATTTAGATTATATAATTTTATTTAATAAAGAAATATATGAAAAAAACAAAATTTGTTATTGATAGATTAGCAAAATTAGTTGAACAGGGCATTGTAAATTATAAAGATTTTAGTGAAGATATTTTAAGCATATTAAAGTCTAAAAGGGATGAAATAGTTTTTAAGATGAAATTAACCAGTAAAGAAGAAACAGATATTTTATCAAAAAGGATTGAAAAGTTAGAAAAAAAAATAGAAAATCTTGAGAAAAGAAAAAAAACCAAATCTAAATTGGCAAAGAGATCTTAACTTTAAGTCCACCCATTCCTGATTTATCTAATTCAATATTACCACCGTGAGATCTAACAATATCTGATGCGATGGATAAACCAAGGCCGACGCTTGATTTTGTTTTATTTCTACTTTTGTCAATTTTATAGAAGGGTTTAAAAACATTATCATATTCGGACTCAGGAATACCTGGCCCGTCATCTTCCACTAATAAAGTAAGCTTTTTCTTTGAAACATATTGGTTAATAGTAACATTTTTTCCATATTTTAAACTATTATCAATTAAATTAGATAAACATCTATGAATTAAACTTTTTCTTCCAGTAAAAATGTTTTTTTCACTTTGCTTAATAAAAATATTTTCTAAATTATATTTTTTAACTATTATTTTTATCAATTCAGAAATATCAAATTTCTCATTTTTTTCTGTAAAAGTTGATTTAGAAAATTGTAGATACTCATTTAACATTTTTTCCATTTCATCAATATCGTCAGATAGTTTTTTCTTAATCTCCTCGTCTTTTATTATTTCCATTTGTAATTTGATTCTTGTTAATGGTGTTCTTAAATCATGACTAATACCAGATAACATCTCTGATCTTTGATTTAAATGTCTTAAAATACGTTTTCTCATTCTTTCAAATTCATATCCAGCTTTTCTAATTTCTAACGCACCAGATGGCGAATATTCCTCTACACTTTCTCCTCGACCAAATCTTTCTGAGGCCTCCGCAAGCTTAATAATTGGTCTAGTCTGGTTTTTTAAAAAAATAATTGCTATACCAATCATTAATAAAGCCGGGATTGTTATCCATAAAGCAAATAATCTAACAGATGAATTAGTTAATCTTTCTCTTGGTATAAAGAACTGAAAGTATCCATCTTTATATTTTATTTTTAAATCAATTAAATTTACATATGATGAAGTATCATAGAAAAAAGTTAAATTTTGAGATTTTAATTCTCTTCTCAACGATCTATCTATTGGACTGAACCATCTTTCTTTTTTTATTTTTGGAATCTTTTTATTTTCTTCATACTTTATATTAAATTGAAGGTAGTCTTTGAACATTACAATAATATAATCTTTATTATTTTGATCGTTATCATATGCATCAATAAAAGTTCTAACTTCACTCACAAGAGCTTTTGTCATTCCTTTATTTGTTTTGATCCATAAGCTGTCAAAAAAAACTAATGATATCGTTACCTGTAAGATAATTATTGGAGTAGCAACAATTAACAGACCTCTATAAAATAACTGTTTTGGTAGGATTCTTTTAATCAATTTACTCAATCCATAAAACATATCCTTCTCCTCTTAAAGTTTGTAAATATTTTGGATTTTTGGGGTCTATTTCAATCTTTTTTCTTAACCGAGTTATTACAACATCTATCGATCTTTCTTTATCTAATTTAATAATACCTCCTATTTCTTCTCTTGAAAAAGTTTTTCCAGGAGAATTAATCATTACTTCTAGAATAGTTTTCTCTGTTGAGTTTATTTTAAATTCTTCATTGTTTTTAATTATTAAATGTTTATTTAAATTAATTTCTATATTTCCAAAACTTACCATTCTTTTTTTTGCATCAATTTGAGTTTTATTTAAAATATTTTTTATTCTGAGAATTAACTCTTTTGGTTCAAATGGTTTTGGCAAATAATCATCCGCACCTACTTCAAGCCCTTTAACTCTTTCAGATGCTTCACCTTTAGCTGTAAGAAGAATTATTGGAGTATTTATTTTTTTTTTATTTTCAATAGTAAATTCTAGTCCACTTTTTCCAGGCATCATTATATCTAAAATAATTAAATCAAATTTTATAACCTGTATTTTTTCAAGTGCATCTTCAGCACTGTTAGCAGTAGAGACAAGAAAGTTATTTTGATTTAAGTATTGTTTAACTAACTCTCTTATACCATCATCATCATCTACAACTAAAATATGTGCCTCAAATTTTTTCATTTATGATTCTATTTAAAACATTATTAAAATTAATCACTTCTTTAGAACTTGAATTTAAAAGTGCTTTGTAAATTCTTTTTTTTTGAATACTAAAAATTTCATTAAATAATTTATTACCTTTTTCGTTTAAATAAACATGTTTTAATCTGGTGTCTTTTTTATCTTTTTTAAAATCTACAACTTCTATCTTAATTAAATCTTTTAAAACTCTATTTAAACTTTGTTTTGTAATTTTGAGTTTTTTTAAAAGTTCCGAGATAGTTATCCCTTCATATAAAGATATAAGATTTATGACTTTGTGATGAGCAATTCCTATGGAATTACGATCTAATACCTTCTTAGCATCTGAGAAAGTTTCTCTATAACTCATTGATATTTTTTCAATAAATTCTATGAGCTGATCGTCCTTGAGATATAAAAGTTCTTTCATAATTGGTAAGTTATATTGACATATTATAAATACAAAGATATTTTTTAAATAAAATTAAATCAAAATGATACCCTACGATAAAAGAGAAGGAAAAATCTGGTACAACAACGAACTAGTTGATTGGAGCGATGTAAAAGTTCATGTTTTAAGTCATGGATTGCACTATGCAAGTTGTGTATTTGAAGGTGAAAGGGTTTATGATGGAGAAATATTCAAATTAGAAGAACATACAAAAAGATTTTTTTATTCAGCAGAAAGAATGGGATTTGAAATACCATATACTCTTGAGGAAATTAATGCTGCTTCAAAAAAAATTGTATCTATTCAAAATGTGTCTAACGGATATGTAAGACCAGTTGCGTGGAGAGGGAGTGAGATGATGGCAATTTCTGCACAGAAAACAAAAATTCATGTTGCTGTTGCAACCTGGGAGTGGGGGTCCTATTTTGATCCAAAATTAAAAATTGAGGGAATAAAATTAAACATTTCCAAATGGAGAAGACCTGCTCCAAACACAATTCCTTGGGATACTAAAGCTGCCGGATTATATATGATATGTACTTTATCAAAGCATGAAGCAGAAAAACAAGGTTATACCGATTCTTTAATGCTCGATCACGAGGGTTATGTAGCCGAGGCAACTGGTGCCAATGTTTTTTTTAAAGATAGTGATGGAAAATTACATACACCTACTCCAGATTCTTTTTTAGATGGAATTACTAGACGAACAATAATTGAAATTGCGAAATCAAAAAATATTGAAGTTATTGAAAGAAAAATTAAACCAGATGAATTGTCAAATTTTGTTGGTTGTTTTTTAACTGGTACAGCAGCAGAAGTAACCCCTGTTTCTCAAATTGATAAATTTAATTTTAAGGTTTGTAACACCATTATTGGCTTATCTGATAATTACCAAGAGATAGTAAGAAAAAGAAAAGCAGCTTAATTTTTATTATCTTCAGATATTGCGTGGTCAATTCCTTTTTTTAAATATTCATAACCAGTGAATAAAGTTAAAAAAGCTGAGAGCCATAAAAGAATAATCCCTATTGTCTGAGCATTATAGTCTTGAAAATTTAAAAACTTATTACCAGTTTCACCCGTTAATAAAATTGCTATTGCAAACATTTGTAGAAAAGTTTTTAGCTTCGCTAAATTTGATACAGGTAATTTAATTCTTCCTTTAGCTAAGAATTCTCTTAATCCAGATATTAATATTTCTCTTGTTAGAATAATAATAGCCGCAATAACTTCATAATTTTTAATTGTATTATCCATCACTAATAATATCAGCGCAGTTGCAACAATTATTTTATCTGCAATTGGATCAAGTAATTCTCCAAGCTTAGACTCTTCTTTATACATTCGAGCTAATAACCCATCTAGAAAATCAGTGAAAGAAGCAATAACAAACAATGCAAAGGGTAAAATATCTCCATATATTCCCGGTAAATAGTAAGTAAACACAAATATAGGAACTATTATTATTCTTCCAATGGTTAGATAATTTGGTATCTTAAAATTCATTCGTGAAAAAAATTATATATTTTTTTTGCAACTTTATCTTCAACTCCTTCTACAGATTTTATTTCATCTAAACTAGCTGATTCTACTCCTCTGGCAGAGCCAAAATGGTTTAATAATGCTCTTTTTCTGATCGATCCTATACCTTCAATTTGATCTAAAAGCGATTTGCTAATACCTTTTTTTCTTTTAGCCCTATGAGCACTAATTGCAAACCTATGCGACTCATCTCTAATCCTTTGTAAAAAAAACAAAGTAGGATCATTTTTTTGGAATTTATATTCCTTTCCATTGTGAAAAAAAGTTTCGTTTCCACTATTTCTAAACTTTCCTTTAGCTATGGCAATTATTGGTAAATCATGAAGTCCAAGTTCATTTAAAACTTCTCTAGCAGTCGAATATTGACCTTTGCCTCCATCAATTAAAACTAAGTCTGGAAAGGATAAAAAGTTTTCCTTTTCTTGAATTGCTCTCTTAAATCTTCTGTTTAAAACCTCTTTCATCATTCCGTAATCGTCTTGTTCATTTTTCTTTATTTTGATATTAAATTTCCTATATCTTTTTTTTACAAAACCCTCATCACCAAATGCAATTAATGCACCAACACTGTCAGTGCCTTGAATATGACTGTTGTCATATACTTCAATTAAATTAATATTAGTTTCTAAATTGAATTTCTTGGCAACACTTTCAAATAGTTCTTTATTATTTTGGCTTTCATATAGTTTTCTATTTAAACTATCTTTTGCATTTTTTATTGCCTGTTCAATAACTTTTAATTTAGATCCTTTTTTTGCAACTGAAATATTTATTTGTTTATTTTCCTTTTGAGAAAGTGTTTTTTCAATTAAAATTTTTTCTTTTATCTCTTCAGATAGTATTATTGATGAAGGAACACTTTTGTTTTCATAAAACTGTGCAATAAATGAATTTAATATTTCACTTAAATTTTCATCAGTATCATGTTTTGGAAAAAAAGCTTGGTTACCCCAATTTTGTTTTGATCTATAAAAGAATACTTGAATACAAGTTTTACCAGACTCTTTATATCCAGCAATTACATCTGCTTCTACTAGGTTGGCTTCATTTATTCGTTGAGATGATTGAATTATATTAAGCGCTTTGATTCTGTCTCTTAAAATAGTTGCTTTTTCAAAGTCAAGTTCGTCACTTGCCTTTTCCATATGATAGGAAAGATTTTTTTGGATTCTTCTAGATTTACCTGACACAAACTCTATTGCATCATCAACATCCTGTTTATAATCACTTTCTTTAATGTAACCTACACAAGGTCCCGAACATCTTTTAATTTGGTAGAGTATACAAGGTCTTTCTCTGTTTTTAAAAACAGTATCATCACAAACTCTTAAATGAAAAATTTTTTGTATCATTTTTATTGTCCAGTTTGCTGATCCAGCTGATGCAAATGGACCAAAGAAAAATCCTTTTTTATCTTTTTTACCTCGATGTCTTTTTATTTGAGGCCACTTATCTTCATTTCCAATGAAAATAAATGGAAATGATTTATCATCTCTCAATAAAATATTAAATTTAGGTTTATATTTTTTAATTAAGTTTGCTTCTAAAAGTAATGCTTCACTTTCATTAGATGTTGTTGTTATTTCAAGCTTTTTTGTTTGAGATAACATTCGTTCTGTTCTAATAATATGATTTTTTTCAGTGATATAGCTTTTAAGCCTATTTGGTAAGTTTTTAGCTTTACCGACGTATAAAATTTCATTTTTCAAATTTAACATTCTATAAACGCCAGGAAGTTTTGGTATTAATGGTAATTCTTTTTTAATTACTTCTTTTCCAAGATTAGAGCTTATCATGGCTTCTTTTTTTAGAAATTTGAATTCCAACAGAAGAACAATCTTTCATTATTTCTAATTTTTCAATTTGCAATGTAATTTTATCTATTCTTCTATCTTTAAAAAGTTCATCAAAAACATCTTCGGCCAAAGTTTCAAGAAAGTTATAGTGTTTATTCTTAACAAGTTTTTTAATTAATTTTACTATTTTAGCATAATTGACAATTGATTTTAAATCCTTGTCATTTGAAGGTTTTTTATCCTCATAGTTTACTTCTAAATTAAATTTAACTTTTTGATCTCTTTCTTTTTCAAAGTCAAAGTATCCAAGTTTAAGGTCTAAAACTAACTCCTTAATTAAAACCTTCTTTTCATAATTAAAAAGTTTTTTTATTTTATCAATTTTTACGATTTTAAGATTATTTTTTTTCATTCTTTTCCTCCCATTATATCTGGAGTTTGCCAATTTAAGCTTTGTCCACTATCAATAGCCAAAACTTGACCTGTAATAGATCTATTTTTTATAAAAAAGTCAACAGCATTACAAATTTGATCTACATCAACTTGTCTTTTTAAAGGTGTTGATAAGTATTGTTTTTTAAAATGCTTTTCAGATTGTCTTTTATTTTTAATTGTTGGCCCTGGGGCGATACCATTTACTCTTATATTGGGAGATAGGCTCATAGCACTTGTTTTGGTTAAAGTATAAAGGCCAGTTTTGCTAATAGTATAAGAAAAAAAATAAGGAGTTAATTTAAATACTCTCTGGTCAATAATATTAATTATATTGTTATTTTTACCTCTAATGTTTTTTGAAAACTCTTTAGATAAAAGCGCTGGTGTTCTTAAATTTGTTCTTAAATGTTGACCCCAGCTATCTGTAGTAAAATTTTCTAACTTATCATTTTCAAATAACGAAGCATTATTTATTAAACAATCAAAATATTTTAATTTGGACTTTGCAAATTTTACTAGTTTATTTAAATCTACCTCTTTACTTAAATCTGCTTTAACTAGGTATATTTTTGATCCTTTTTTTTGTAAATTTTTTTTTAAAGCTTCAGCTTTTACTTTGGACTTATTATAATGAATTAATATTTCAATATTGTGTCCTGATAATTTTTTAGCTATAGCCGCACCAATTCTCGTAGCACCACCAGTAATGATTATTTTTTTTGCTTCCATTTTTTGTCTCTTTTCTTAGTAACTTTGGTGCCAGGCATACCCATAGTTGATCTTCCTTTTGGGTAAAGTTTATTCTTCACATCGTACTGTCTTATTTTTGGATTTAAAGTAATTTCTAATTCTGTACTTTCTAATTTTCTTATCTCATCTCTTATTTTTGCAGCCTCTTCAAATTCTAAATTAGAAGCGGCATCTTTCATTTTTTTATCAAGTGCTTTTAAATGTTTCTTAAGATTTCCACCAATATTTGAACCCTCACTGACTTTTACGTAATCTTTTTCGTACACACTCTCTAAAATGTCACTTATTTCTTTTTTTACTGATTTTGCGTCAATTTTATTTTTTTTATTATAATTTAATTGAATTTTTCTTCGTCTATCAGTTTCTTGAATTGCTTTTTTTATACTTTTAGTTTCTTTATCTGCATACAAAATTACTTTTCCTTCGATATTTCTTGCTGCTCTTCCAATTGTCTGTATCAGCGAAGTTTCTGATCTTAAAAAACCTTCTTTATCTGCATCTAATATTCCAACTAATGCACATTCTGGAATATCAAGACCTTCTCTTAATAAATTTATTCCAACCAGCACATCAAACACGCCCAGTCTTAAATCTCTCATGATCTCTATTCTCTCTAAAGTATCAATGTCAGAGTGTAGATATCTAACTTTCACTCCATTTTCATGAAGGTATTCAGTTAAATCTTCAGCCATTTTTTTTGTTAAAGTTGTAACTAAAACTCTGCTATTTTTTTCTACAACTTTTTTGCACTCATGCATTAAATCATCTACCTGATTTTTTGCTGGTCTTATCTCAACATTTGGGTCTATCAATCCTGTAGGTCTTATTACTTGATCAATATATTTGCCTTTTGTTTGATTTAATTCCCAAGGCCCAGGTGTTGCTGAAACAAAAATCGTTTGAGTTCTCATCATGTCCCATTCCTCAAATTTTAATGGTCTATTATCCATACAAGACGGTAGTCTAAAACCATATTCAGCAAGAGTGCTTTTTCTAGATCTATCACCTTTAAACATGCCATTCAGTTGAGGAACTGTAACGTGCGATTCATCAACAAATACCAAAGTATTATCTGGAAAATATTCAAACAAAGTAGGAGGTGGTTCTCCGGGCTTTCTACCAGATAAAAATCTAGAATAATTTTCAATTCCAGCACACGAACCTGTTGCTTCAATCATTTCTAAATCAAATTTAGTTCTTTCCTCTAATCTTTGAGCTTCTAAAAGTTTATTTGATTCTTTGTGTTTTTTTAAAGTAATCTCCAATTCTTTTTTAATATTAATAACTGCTTGTTCTACAGTTGGTTTTGGAGTTATGTAATGACTGTTAGCGTAAACTTTAATTAAATTAAGTTCTCTTACTTGATCTCCAGTTAGAGGATCAAACTCTTCTATCTTTTCCAATTTATCTCCAAACAGACTTAGCCTCCATGCTCTATCTTCTAAATGAGATGGAAAAATTTCTAGATATTCTCCTCTTGCCCTAAACGTCCCTCTGAAAAAATTTTGATCATTTCTTTTATATTGTAGCGCAACTAAAGATTTTATTATTTGTTCTCTGTTATAATCATAATTTTTTTGAAGTGTTAAAGTCATTTTACTATACGCTTCAACTGATCCAAGGCCATAAATACAAGAAACACTTGCAACAATTAAAACATCATCTCTTTCCAGAAGAGACCTTGTTGCTGAATGTCTCATTCTATCTATTTGTTCATTAATTGATGCTTCTTTTTCAATGTAGGTGTCTGATCTTGGTACGTAAGCTTCAGGAGTATAATAATCATAATATGAAACAAAATATTCCACAGCATTATCTGGAAAAAAACCCTTCATCTCCCCATAAAGTTGAGCTGCAAGTGTTTTGTTTGGAGCTAAGATTAATGCTGGTCTATTTGTTTCTTCAATGACTTTAGCCATAGTAAAGGTTTTTCCTGATCCAGTCACACCAAGTAAGACTTGGTTAAATTCACCTTTATTTGCACTTTTGACTAATTTTTTTATAGCTTCTGGTTGGTCTCCAGCAGGTTTAAAATCTGATTTAATTTTAAATTTTTTGCCACCTTCAAGTTTTCCACTAATTTTAGGATTTTTACTCTGAATATCTGTAATTAAATCTTGATAAGTATTTTCCATATATTAAATAACGTATTAGAATAATTTTATATTTCAATGAGCATAATATCAGATATTTTAAAAAGGATTAAACCTTCCCCTACTATTGCCGTTACCCAAAAAGCTAGGGAATTAAAAGCTGCTGGCAAAGATGTTATTGGCTTAGGAGCAGGGGAGCCTGATTTTGATACTCCAGATAATGTTAAAGACGCTGCAATTAAAGCGATCAAAGAAGGTGATACAAAATATACAGCAGTAGATGGAACACCTGCATTAAAAAAAGCAATTTCAGAAAAATTTAAAAGAGAAAATAATTTAAGTTATTCTACTGACCAAATTACAGTTGGGGTGGGAGGAAAGCATGTAATTTACAACTTAATGATGGCCACTCTTAATAAAGGTGATGAAGTAATTATTCCAGCTCCATATTGGGTATCTTATCCTGATATAGTAATGCTAGCAGGTGCAAATCCTATTGTAGTAGAGTGTTCAGAGGAACAAGGTTTTAAACTAACCGCAAAGGACCTTGAGAGCGTAATAACAAATAACACAAAGTGGGTTATTTTGAATTCTCCATCAAATCCTACAGGAGCATGTTATACCGAACAAGAAATTAGAAATTTAGCTCAAGTTTTAAGAAGAAACCCTCATGTAAGTGTATTAAGTGATGATATTTATGAACATATTATTTATGATAATTTTAAATTTTTTACTATTGCCCAAATTCCAGAATTAAAAAATAAAGTTGTGACCATGAATGGTGTTAGCAAATCTTATGCAATGACAGGTTGGAGAATAGGCTATGCCGCGGGAGAGAAAGAAATAATTAAAGCAATTTCAAAAGTTCAATCTCAATCTACATCAAATCCATCTTCAATAAGTCAAGCAGCAGCTGTTGAAGCTTTGAATGGAACACAAGACTTTATATCAATTAGATCAAAATCATTTCAAGAAAGAAGAGATTTTGTTGTAAGTTCTTTAAATGATATTGATGGAATAAATTGCTTAAAACCAGACGGTGCATTCTATGTATTTCCTAGTTGTAAAGGTTTAATTGGAAAAAAGGATAAAAGTGGAAAAAAATTAGAGACTGATACTGACTTTGTTCAGTCTTTATTAGAAAATAACAATGTTGCAGTTGTGCAAGGCTCTGCATTTGGATTAGACGGATATTTTAGAGTTTCGTATGCAACTTCAATGGAAAAATTAAAAGTTGCAATGGAGAGAATAAAATCTTTTTGCGAGAGCTTAAGTTAGCATGAAGACTGCCCTGTTATTTGGCTCATCAGGTTTAATTGGCGGTCATCTTACCAAACAACTAATTGAAAACAGTTCTTATAGTAAAGTTAAGCTTTTTGTACGTTCGGATCCAAAAATTAATGATCCAAAAATAGAAGTCATTAAAACGGATTTCAATAACTTGCAGAACCATAAAGATGAGATTACAGGGGATGATTGTTTTTTTTGTATAGGCACTACCAAACAAAATGCTCCTGATAAAGATGAATATAGAAGAATTGAATATAATATTCCTGTTGAAATTGCAAAAATAGCAAAGTCAAATTCAATTAAATCTTTTCTTTATGTTTCGTCTGGTTTTGCTGACCCAAAGAGCTCTGGGGCATATCTTAAGAACAAGGGAGATGTTGAAGAGGAATTAAAAAGTTTAAATTTTTTAACACTTGGAATAATGAGACCTTCCTTTTTGATAGGGGACAGAAAAGAGAAAAGGATAGGAGAAAAAATTGGAATATTTATTTTTAAATTAATATCTCCATTTTTTTTGGGACCTTTAAAAAAAATGAAACCAATTCACTCAGAAAAAGTTGCAAAAGCAATGATAAAAATTGCAAACGAAAATTTAAGAAAAACTATTTTTGAGTCTAATGAAATAGCTGAAATAACTTCAGGCTAAATTCAGTCTTATTACAGATTTTGCCGCATCAACAACTGCAATTTCAGATGCTGTGAATTTCATTTGTAGAATGTCTTCTGCGTATGTTTGGTCTGTTTGCATTTTTAGGCCAAGATCAGGAACCATAGTTTTTGCACTTGTGTCTATATAACTGAAAAGTTTAACCATAAAATTAGGTAATTCTCTTTTAGGAAGTTTTTTTGCATGGCTTGGAATATTTTTGGCCATTATCTGTGATAATTCAAGAATACTTCTTACTTCAGATCCAACAATCAATCTTCTGCCACCAGCTCTTTTATTACTTAAAGATAGAACATGCGCTTTAGCAACATCTTTCACGTGAGATATCATTACTGAAAATTTTGGGGCAGCTGGATATTTTCCTCGAAGTAATTGTTTTGCATATTCCATTGAAGTGCAGGTTTTTTCATTCAAAAAATCTCCTAAAACAAAGCCAGGATTGATACACGTCAAACTATTTTTAAGACCTTTACTTTCCATAAGATCCCAAGCAGCTTTTTCAGCTCTAGTTTTAGAGACAAAATAATCTGTGGTTTTATCCCACTCTAGGTCAGTCCAATCATTTTCACCAAATGTATACGGGTTAGATCTGTTTGGTTTTCGGAACATGCATACAATGGAAGAAGTTTTAACGAAATGTTCAACTCCTGCATTTATTCCTGCATTTAAAACTCTTAAAGTTCCATCTTTTGCAGCTGGAGTAAGCGATTCCCTATCATTTGAAACTTTTAGAGGGAAAGGAGAGGCTACATGAATGATATATTTGCAGCCTTCTGCAGCTTCATTCCAGCCTTCATCTTTCAATAAATCTAATTCTACAAAAGATAAATTTTTAATTGCAACATTATTTTCTTCTAATGTTTTCTTTGTTTGTTCAATTGAATTTGAATTCCTAACAGTACCTAAAACTTCGTAACCTGAATTCAGTAATTCAATAGCAACATGTTTTGCAATAAAGCCGCTAATACCAGTAAGTAATACTTTTTCCGACATTTAATTTTTTTTAAAATTTAAAATAATCTTTTATATCTTTTTGAAATAATAGATAAATACAAGAAATCTGTAATAAAGTATTTAAAATTAAAATAGATCTTACAGTTAATTCATTAAATCCTATTTCTGGTATAGGTCCATAAGGAGCAGCAAAGCTGACATCTATTGCCCCAATTAAATCAAATAGACCAACTGCATTCCATGATAGTAACAGACCCCATAAGATAGCACTTGGTTTTTTTATAATATGGTAAACTAAAAATAAAGCAGTTATCCCGATAATAAAGTCACCTACAAAAGGAACTATCCACTCAGATGGCGCAGAACGTTCGTTTTCAGTAAAAATCCAAAATAAAAACAAGCCTGATCCAACTGCTCTGAATGACATCCATCCGGTTACAAAAATAATCCAATTTAATTTCATAATTTTTTAGTGCGATAAAAATTTTTCAGCTTCAAGAGCAGCCATACAGCCCATTCCAGCAGCTGTTACTGCTTGTCTAAACACCTTATCTTTTACATCTCCTGCTGCAAAAACACCAGGAACATTGGTTTCTGTAGAGTCTGCTTTCGTTGTTAAATAGCCTTCTTTGTCCATATCTAATTGATCTTTAAACAATTGAGTTGCTGGATCATGACCAATAGCGATGAACAATCCGTCAATTTTTAATTCGTCTATTTTATTTGTTTTTACATTTTTGATTTTTAAGCCTTTAACATTTTTTGGTTCATTATCTCCAATTACTTCCTCAACAACACTATCCCAGATAATCTCAATTTTTTTGTTATCCATTAATTTTTTTTGAAGCATTTTTTCAGCTCTTAGTGAGTCTCTTCTATGTATCAATTGAACTTTAGAAGCAAATTTAGTTAAGAACATTGCTTCTTCAACTGCAGCATTACCTCCACCAACAACAGCAACAGTTTTATCTTTAAAGAAAAAACCATCACATGTTGCACATGCTGAAACACCGAATCCTCTAAATTTTTGCTCTGACTCAATATTTAACCATCTTGCTTGAGCACCAGTAGATATAATTATGCTATCGGCGGTATATTTCTGTCCACCATCTCCAATTGCTTCAAAAGGTTTTGATTTTAAATTCACAGATGCAATATGATCCTCTACCATCTCTGTACCAACAGCCTTAGCTTGATCTCGCATTTGTTCCATTAACCATGGTCCTTGAATTACTTCAGCAAACCCAGGATAATTTTCAACATCAGTTGTAGTAGTAAGTTGGCCGCCTGGCTCCATTCCAGAAACCATTATTGGATTTAACATTGCTCTAGCAGCGTAAACTGCAGCTGTGTATCCTGCAGGACCCGACCCAATTATTAACACTTTTGTGTGTTTAGTTGGATTTTGATTCATATCAAAGCTATATAGTAATTAATGAGCAAATTAAAAGGGTTATTATTAACAGAGGGACTACATGGCATGATTAGCCAAGTTGAGGGATTGGCAAAGGCATTAGATTTAGATTTTTTTCACGAAAAAGTTGAATTAAATAGTTTTTGGAATTTGATTCCACCAAACTTAACACCTGTAAGTAAATTTGTTTTTAAAAACAAAATAGAAAAAGAATTTGATATAATTATATCTTGTGGAAGAAAGAGTGTTATTCCTTCAATTTATCTAAAGAAAAACTCAAATAAAAAAATTATTAATATTCATATTCAGAATCCTAAAGTATCAATAGATAACTTTGATTATATAGTTTCGCCTGAACATGATAACTTAAATGGACATAATGTAATTAACTCTAAAGGTGCAATTCATTACTTAACCTTAGATGAAATTGAAAGTGAAAAAAATTATTTAGAAAGTAAATTAGAAAAAAATAAAGATATAATTACTTTAATTTTAGGAGGTCCAACAAATTATTATGATTATAGCAATGAAAATATAATAAGAATTTTTTCTTTAGTAAATAAGCATTTAATAGAGCAAAATTTACAATTAATTCTTATTCCTTCAAATAGAACTCCAAAGGAAACTATAACTTTTGCTAAAGAATATTTTAATAAAAGCCGTTTAATTATAGATAATGTAGATAAGAGGGCTTATCTCTCATCATTAGCTCTATCAAAATATATAGTTGTGACATGCGACTCAAGTTCAATGATTTCTGAGGCGGCTTTGACAGGAAAACCTGTATATGTCGCAATGATTCCTCCCAGAAGAAATGATAAAAGATTTAATAAATTTAGAAGTTTATTTAAAGAATTAAACATTATAAAAGAATTAAGTGAAGATTTAACTTCATGGAATTATGAAAGTTTAAACGAAACCTATAGAGTAGCTTCTATTATCAAGGATAAAATAAAATAAATGTCATTTTTAAATTCACTATCAAACAATTCTACAAAGTATGATAATCCTTTTGATCACTGGGAATTAAACAAACCTTTAACAGATGAGCAGATAGACGAAATTATAAATGCAGAAATCGCAAACCCAATTGAACACAATCTCAGTTATGATGGTACAAGAGCAATAGATGGTGGAGAGGGAAAATTTAGAGAAGGTATTTCAAATGGCGGCAAAGCTTTAAAATTTAGATGTTTTGTAACAAAAGAAAATTCAAAGCAATTTCCTGGATTAACCTCGTTTATCAATGAACTTCAAGGTAAAAGTACTTACCAAAAAATTTCAAGTTTAATAGGAAAAGATTTATCAAATTCATATGTAAGAGTTGAGATTATTTGTGATAGAAAGGGATTTTGGTTAAAACCTCACTGTGATATTAAAGAAAAACTAGTATCTTGTTTGCTGTTTGTAAATAAACATCAAGAAAGCGAAGAACTTGGTACAGACTTTTATAATGCAGATCTAAAAAAAGTTAAAACTCTTCCTTTTAGAGATAATTATGGTTACTTTTTTTCAAGTGGTCCAAATACTTGGCATGGTATGGAGAAGAAAGAAATTAAAAAAGAAAGAAGATGTCTTCAAGTAAACTACGTAACATTTGAGACTGATTGGAAAGTTAATATATAAAACAATGAATTAGATTAAATATCATTTATCTTGTAATGATTTTACTTCAATTTTCTTTGTTTTAAGAGATTTAATTCCTTCCAAGAAAGCATACGCAGTTGACATATTGGTACAATATGGAACTTTATTTAATAGTGTAGCTCTTCTTAATGCTCTAGCATCACTAATTCTATATTCGCTATTTCCTCCACCAGTATTAATAACTAATGAAATTTTTTTAGAATTTAAAACATCTACAATATGTGGATTTCCACTGCTTACTTTGTTTATTTTTCTACACTTCATTCCATTTTTTTTAATAATACTTGCTGTGCCTTTAGTTCCAGAAAGTGAAAAACCTAATTTTGCTAATTTTTTTGCAACATCAACTATTTCTCTTTTATGGGAATTTTTTACAGATAAAAATGCCAATCCACTTGTAGGCAATGAGTTAGATGCACCTATTTGACTTTTTGCAATCGCCATCCCAAGATCATCATCAAAACCCATAACTTCTCCAGTTGATTTCATTTCAGGACCGAGCAGTACATCGCTGTCAGGAAATTTATTAAAAGGAAAAACAGCCTCTTTAACTGCAAATCTTTTATTCGTTTTATATTTTAATTTATACTTGGATAGTTTTTCTCCAGCCATAATTCTAGAAGCGATTTTAGCAAGCGGAATACCATTAGCCTTTGATACAAAAGGGACTGTTCTACTAGCTCTTGGGTTTACCTCAATAACAAATATTTCATCATTTTTAATTGCATATTGAATGTTAAGAAGGCCCTTTACTTTCAAGGCTATGGCTAATTTTCTAGTTTGAATTTTAATCTCTCTAAGCAAATTATCTTTAATTGATATTGGTGGTAAACAACATGCAGAATCACCTGAATGAATTCCAGCCTCCTCAATATGTTGCATAATACCCGCAACATAAACTTCTTTTCCATCTGATATTGCATCAACATCTACTTCCATTGCGTTTTCTATAAACTTATCAATTAATATTGGATTTTGTTCTGATGCTTTAAATGCTTCATCAATAAATTGTTTTAATTGGCTTTTGTCATAAACAATTTCCATGGCTCTTCCCCCCAAAACATATGAAGGCCTAACGACTACAGGTAAACCAATATTTTCAGTTATTCTTATAGCTTCATCAAATTTATAAGCTATCCCACTTTCAGCTTGTTTTAATTTTAATTTGATTAATAAATCTCTAAATCTGTCTCTATCTTCTGCAAGATCAATTGATGAATATTGGGTTCCAAGAATTGGTAATTTATTTTGATATAAAAACTTGGCAAGTTTAATTGGAGTTTGGCCTCCAAACTGAGCAATAACTCCTAAAAGATTTCCTTTAGATTTTTCTTTTAAAATTATATTTTGTACAAACTCTTGAATTAAAGGCTCAAAATAAAGTCTATCACTCGTATCATAGTCAGTAGAAACTGTCTCAGGATTACAATTAACCATTATCGTTTCAAAGCCAGCTTCTTTTAAAGAAAAACTAGCCTGGCAACAGCAATAATCAAATTCTATTCCCTGACCAATTCTATTTGGACCACCCCCAAGAATGATAATTTTCTTTCTGTCACTTGGGTTCGCTTCACACTCTGTATTTATTGAAAAATTTCTCTGATATGTTGAGTACATATAAGGTGTAAAAGATTTAAACTCAGCTGCACAGGTATCTACTTTTTTAAACACTGGAAACACTTTTAAAGCTGACCTTTTTGATCTGACAACTTCCTCTTTCAAACCAGAAAGTATAGATAATTTTTTATCAGAAAAACCGATTGATTTTATTCTGTTAAAACTTTCAAAAGACTTTGGAAGGCCATATGCAATGATTTTATTTTCTTCATCGACTATTTCTTTTATTTGGTTTAAAAACCAAGGGTCTACTTTTGACAACTGATATATTTTGTTTATTGGAATTTTCTTTCTAAAAGCCTCTCCAATTAACAATAATTTATTTGGTATATTAACTTTTAATTTTTGTAAGATTTCTTTTTTTGAAAAATTAAATATATTATCTAGGCCAGATAGTCCAGTTTCTAAAGATACCAACGCTTTTTGAAAAGATTCTTTAAAATTTCTACCAATTGCCATTGCCTCCCCAACAGACCTCATTGAAGTTCCTAAAATTGCTTTTGTGTCTGAGAATTTTTCAAACGTAAATCTTGGTATCTTAGTTACAACATAATCAATAGTCGGTTCAAATGATGCTGGAGTTACTTTTGTAATTTCGTTTTGTAATTCATCTAATGTATATCCAACAGCTAGTTTTGCAGCTACTTTTGCTATGGGAAAGCCAGTAGCTTTCGACGCTAATGCAGATGATCTTGAGACTCTAGGGTTCATTTCAATTATTACCATTCTTCCGTCTCTCGGATTTATTGCAAACTGGACATTTGAACCTCCTGTCTCTACACCAATTTTTCTAAGGCAAGCTATAGAAGCGTTTCTCATCACTTGATATTCTTTATCAGTTAAAGTTAAAGCTGGAGCAATAGTAACCGAGTCTCCTGTGTGAATTCCCATAGGATCTATATTTTCTATCGAGCAAATAATAATGCAATTATCATTTCTATCCCTAACTACTTCCATTTCAAATTCTTTCCAACCTTCAAGACATTCTTCCACCAAAACTTGATTTTGTGGAGACTCATGCAAACCTTCTTTAACTATTTTATAAAATTCTTTTTTATTTTTAGCTATTCCTCCTCCCAGTCCACCTAATGTAAAAGACGGGCGAATAATTGCAGGTAATCCAATTTTTTTTAGACACTTGTTAGCTTGACTAAATTTATTAACTATTTCTGACTTTGGAAGATCAATGCCAATATCAGACATATTTTTTCTAAATTTTTTTCTATCCTCTGCATTTTGAATAGCTCTAGAATTTGCACCAATTAATTCAATCTTATGTTTTTTAAGTAAGCCAACTTTTTCTGCATTGATTGCTAAATTTAATGCTGTTTGACCACCCATAGTTGGAAGTATGGCATCTGGCTTTTCTTTTTTTATTACCTCTTCTAAAATCTTAATAGATATTGGTTCAATGTAGGTTTTGTCAGCAACTTCGGGATCGGTCATAATAGTTGCGGGATTTGAATTAATTAATATCACTTTATATCCCTCATCTTTTAAAGCTTTACAAGCCTGGGTCCCTGAATAATCAAACTCACATGCTTGACCTATAATTATTGGACCCGCTCCTATAACTAAAATTTTTTTAATATCTTTTCTTTTTGGCATATTTTTTTACATCTTTAATAAATTCATTAAACAAGTAGTGACTATCCTGAGGTCCTGGATTTGACTCTGGGTGATACTGGACTGAATATACAGGTTTATTTTTTAATTTTATTCCTTCAATAGAATTATCAAAAAGTGATTTATGTGTAATCTCAACATTCTTTGGAAGACTTTCTTTAATAACTTCAAAGCCATGGTTTTGACTTGTAATTTCTACTTTATTATTAATTAAATTTTTTACTGGATGATTGGCTCCCCGATGTCCTAATTTCATTTTTTTTGTTTTAGCATTTAATGCTAGCGCCAATAATTGATGTCCTAGGCAAATTCCAAAAACTGGTAAATTTTTTTTAATTAGTTCTTGGATAATTTTCACAGAATATTTTCCTGTTGCAGCAGGATCACCTGGCCCATTTGATAAAAATATTCCTTGTGGTTTAAGATTTAATATTTGATCAAATGGATGCTTGCAAGGAACAACTATAACCTCACAATTATAATTTGAAAAATATCTAAGAATATTTTTTTTTATTCCATAATCAATTGCGATAATCTTGTAATTTTTTTTATTTGTTTTCTGAAACCCTTTACCTTTTACCCAAGTTTTTAAACCTTTCCATTTGTAAATTTTTTTTGTACTTACTTCTTTTGCAAGATCTAATCCTTTTAAACCAGGCCATTTTAAAGATGTATTAATTAATTTTTTTATATTAAAATTTCCTGTTTTAGTATTTGAAATTGTTCCCCTAGGAGCGCCATTGTCTCTTATATAATTAGTTAGGTTTCTAGTATCTAATCCAGTAATTCCTACAATTTTATTTTTCCTTAACCACTCATCTAAATTTTTTAATGATCTATAATTAGATGGACTTGTGATCTCTGAATTAAATATTACCCCTCTCGTCCAAATTTTGTCAGACTCAATGTCCTCTTTATTTGTTCCAACATTCCCTATATGTGGAAAAGTGAAGTTAATTATTTGTCCAGCGTAAGATGGATCAGAAATAATCTCTTGATATCCAGTAATTGAGGTATTAAAGCATACCTCGCCAGTTGCTACACCTTTGTAGCCTAGGCCTAAACCTTTAAAAATAGATTTGTTGTCTAAAACTAAAACAGCTTGGGATAATTTTGAGTTTACTGATTTTTTATTTTTTTGTTTTGACGTCAATTACAACTCATGAGTTAAAGGTTAATACAATAAATCCAATTTTTACGCAACAGATCTAATGTAATTTTTTTAAAATACAATTTGTTCTTTTAAACAAATTTTTCTATACAGTGGATAAGTTATGGAACTCAAAAATAAAATTAATTCAGATTATAATGAAGCTTTAAAGGCTAAAGATAGGTCAAAAATCTCAACTTACAGGTTAATTTTGTCAGGTATCAAAGATTTGGATATATCCAACAGGTCAGGACCCGATAAGAAAGAAACAGGGGATGATGATATAAAAAAATTATTAAAAAAAATGATTAAACAAAGAGCCGAATCAATAGAGATTTATAAAAAAAATAACAGAGACGATTTATTAAAAGTTGAAGAGAGTGAACTTGAGATTTTATCAAGCTACTTACCAAAACAATTAAGTGATGAGGAAATTAAAAAAATTTGTTTAGATATTAAAACTAAAATTGGCGCTCAAACGATCAAAGATATGGGAAAAATTATGGGAGAGTTAAAAAAGGATTATTCTGATAACTTAGATTTTTCAAAGGCAGGTAAAATTTTAAAGGATTTGTTAAGTTAAAGCCATATATTATTATGAAGTACCCAAAGGAATATCTCGAAGAAATAAAAACAAGATTAAAAGTTTCTACAGTAGTTTCTAAAACAGTGAGTTTAAAAAAAAGAGGAAAAGAATTCATAGGTTTATCACCTTTTAAGACTGAAAAAACTCCATCGTTTACTGTAAATGATGAAAAAGGTTTTTATCATTGTTTCAGTACTTCTGAACATGGGAATATTTTTGATTTTATAATGAAAACCCAAAACTTAAGATTTGGAGAGGCTGTTAAATATTTGGCTAATTTAGCTGGAATGCAACCATATACTTTCACAAAAAAAGATGAAGAAAGAGAAAATCAATGGAAAGAATACTCTGAAATTTTTAAAATTTATGTAGATTTTTGTCACAATGAACTTTTAAAAAATAATGATCTTATATTTGTTAAAGAATATCTCAAAAAAAGAAATTTAACAAAAGAAGAAGTGGTAAAGTTTAATATTGGTTATGTACAACCCAATAATTCTTTTGTTAGAGAATTAGAAAGTAGATTTAACCAAAAAAGTTTACTTGAAACTGGGTTATTTTATTTAGATGAAAAAAGAAAAGTTTTAATTGAAAGATTTAAAGAAAGAGTAATATTTCCTATTAATAGCATTACCGGGTATCCAATCGCACTAGGTGGAAGAAAGATAAAAGAAAATAATAATTTTGCAAAATATATTAATTCTCCTGAAACACCATTTTTTAAAAAAGGCTCTAATTTATACAATTTAGATTTTGCAAGAAAGTTTTCAAATAAAATAGATTACATTTATCTAGTCGAAGGTTACATGGATGTTGTTAGTTTAAGTAATAAGGGAATATATAATACAGTAGCTAATTTAGGAACATCACTTACTGAAAAACAAATGTCAATCTTAAATCAGTTCTACGATGATATAGTAATATGCTTTGATGGTGATGAAAGTGGATATAAAGCAGCCTTAAGAGCTGCCGAGAGTTTAATCCAAGAATTAAAACCTGAAAAAAATATTTCATTCTTATTTTTACCAGATAAAGAAGATCCTGATAGCTTTGTTAATAAACATGGTAAAGATTATTTTATTGATTTTACAAAAACTAATAAAGTTTTAATTAACAATTTTATATTTCAGCATTATAAAAATAAAGCAAAGGATAATCCATCTTCATTAGCAATATTTGAAAAAACAGTTAGATCAATCGCCAACTCTATAAAAGATGAGTTTATAAAAAAATATGTATTAGAGGATTATTTGGAAAAAATACATAACCTAACACCCAACACAAATGAAAGAAAATATAAGTTTAAACCAAAGGCCAGATCGTTAAAATCTACCCAAAAGTTTTTTAATGAAACAAAAAATCTTAGTTATATTGAGATAAAAGAATATTCTTTTTTATATATTGTCATAAATAACTTAACTCTTTTAAAAGAAAATTTAAGTTTAATTCAAAATGTAAAATTATTTAGTACCGAAAATAAATTGATTTTTGAAAGTATTTTGGGAAAATTATTTAAAGAAGAAGATATAACCCTAGAAAAACTTTCTTTAGACCAGAACATTATTGAAAAAATTACAAAATTTGCTTCAATAAAATATGTTCTAAATAAAGTTGAAGATAACAACGAAGAAAAGATAGAATTGTTGAATGAAATTATCAGAGATATCAAAAACTATGAGCTTGAAATAAGAATCGAGGAGTTGGAGTCTAAATTTTCTAAAGATTTCAACGAAAGTACATTTAACGAAATTAAAGAGCTGAAAAAATTGCAAAAAATCAACTAAATTTAATAAATTAACGATGGATTTTTTTAGATTTGATATTATATAAGACTTCCTAACTTATTTTACTGTGGAAAGAATTATTACAAAATCGTTTGCTAGACTAATGGGACGAGGTGTCCATAGGGGTTTTATAACTTATGAAGAATTAAATAAATCTTTAGGAAAAAGAAATTTATCACAAGAGAATCTTGCCCAAGCATTTATTCATATATTAGATGACAAAATAGTTTTAGTAGAAAAAAAATCAGACTTTAAAGTTTTAAGAAAAAAGGATTCAAGTTCTAAAGAAGAAGGTAAATCAGCAGAGAAAAGTGATGATCCAATTAGAATGTATCTCAGAGAAATGGGCGGAGTTGAATTACTCTCAAGGGAGGGAGAAATTGCAATAGCTAAAAGAATAGAAGCAGGAAAAGATGTGATGTTAAATGCTTTATCTCAAAGTCCAATCACAGCACAACAATTTTTTGAATGGAATGTTAAATTACAGAGCGATGAAATTTTAGTAAGAGAAATTATAGATATAGATACTAATTATACTGAAGATGAAGATACAGGATCCAGTGTTAAACAAAAAAAAGGTGAAAACGATGACGCTGAAGAAAATTCTGAAGAAAATTCTGAAGTTAGTGATGATGAGTTCAATCCTACTTTAGCAGCAATGGAAACTGAGATTAAGCCAAAAGTTCTAAAAACAGTTAATACTCTAACGAAAGAATACAATAAATTAATTAAGTACCAAAAAGAAAAACTTGAATGTGTGTTAAACTCAAATGTTTTTTCAAATTCCAAACAAAAAAATTATGACAAAATAGTCGAAAGTATTCTGGAAAATATTAAAACTTTACAACTTTCTCCATCCGTTTTAGAGGAATTAGTCCAAAGACATTATATAGAAAACAAGAAGATTGTTTCTTTGGAGGGAAATCTTTTAAGATTAGCTATAGATAATAAAATCAACAGAGATGAATTTATTAAATTTTATGTTGGAAATGAAATAAATCCAAACTTGAAAAATTTTTTAAATACTAACGAAATCTGGAAAAAGTTCTTCCAAAAAAATAAAGATGAATTTAAAAATATCAGAGAAAGATTGGTAGAAACAAGTAATAAACTTGGTGTATCAGTTACAGATTTTAAAAAATTAGTAAGTAGAATTCAAAAAGGAGAAAAAGAATCAAGGATTGCCAAAAAAGAAATGGTAGAGGCAAACTTAAGGTTGGTTATATCTATTGCTAAAAAATATACAAATAGAGGTCTTCAATTTTTAGATTTAATTCAAGAGGGAAATATTGGCTTGATGAAAGCAGTTGATAAATTTGAATATAGAAGAGGATATAAGTTTTCAACTTATGCCACTTGGTGGATTAGACAGGCTATTACCAGATCAATTGCTGACCAAGCAAGAACAATTAGAATTCCAGTACATATGATTGAAACAATAAATAAAATTGTTAGAACACAGAGATTAATCTTAAGTGAATTTGGCAGAGAAGCTACCCCAGAAGAATTAGCAAAAAAATTAAGAATGCCATTAGATAAAGTAAGAAAAGTATTAAAGATTTCTAAGGAACCTGTGTCATTAGAAAAACCAGTTGGTGATGAGGAAGACAGTAGTTTGGGAGATTTTATTGAAGATACAAAAGCATTAGCTCCACTTGAGCAAGCTATAAAATCTAATTTAAGTGAAGCAACTACTAAAATTTTATCAACACTAACCCCAAGAGAAGAAAGAGTTTTAAGAATGAGATTTGGTGTTGGAATGAATACAGATCACACTCTTGAAGAAGTTGGATTACAGTTTTCTGTCACAAGAGAAAGAATAAGACAAATTGAGGCTAAAGCGCTTAGAAAATTAAAACATCCCAGTAGATCAAAACAGCTAAAAAGTTTCTTAGAAAGTTAAAAGGGCCGTTAGCTCAATAGTAGAGTACTGCATTGACATTGCAGGGGTAGTTGGAGCGTAACCAACACGGCCCACCATTTTCTATTATCTGTAATTGATAACTAAGAGAAAATGTTATATTTAGTAGTTTAATTTTGGGCCTGTAGCTCAGTTGGTTAGAGCAGTACACTCATAATGTATTGGTCCCAGGTTCGAGTCCTGGCGGGCCCACCACCAAATTTAATCTTTATTTACAAAATCTAAAAGATTTTTGAACAGAGCATTTATATCTCCATTATTATTTTGAATTATAGCGTTGAATTCTTCTTTTTGAACTTTTGCCAAACTTACTCCCTCAATTATTACGTCTATTATTAATGGATTTTCTGGATCTTTAGTTATTACTCTCCAGTCAATTTTAACCTCAGGCTTATCATCAGTTGCAACAAGAACGCTTGAAACCATTGTATATTTTTTATTTAAATACTTTTCGGAGTCTACCCTAATTTTAGGATCAGAATATTGAGCCAATCTACTTGCAAAAGATTTTAAAAAATACTTTTTAAAAATATCTAAATATTCTTCTTTTTGAGTGTCAGTTAATTCTTTTCTTCTTTTTCCAATTGAATAAAGCCCTATACCTTCAATATCTACAGATTTATTTGCTATTGTTTTTAATTTAACAATTTTAAGTTCTTTACTTAAATTTTGACCTAAAGCTACTGCTGCTTCATCTACAGTTTGTTGAACAAAATCTTTAGGACTTATTGAAAATGCATTGCTTGTTAGTAAAAAACTAAAGACTATATAAATTAAACTTTTTCTTATTTTTTCAATACTCATTTAACTGAGTTTATTCTATTTCTTCCCAATCGCTATCGTTTTGTGTTTGTGTAACACCTTTTGCATTAAGAATTTTCTTACGTCTGTCTTGTAAATATAAACTTTTTACTGATGCATAAAAATCAATTGAATTTTCTTCTAAATTATTAATATCTTCGAAGTTTTTTGCTCTAAAATCTATACCCGCGGCTCCTTTAGAGGCATAGTAATCAAAATCTGCGAAGTAATGTGTGTCGTTTCTAACAGTAACATTATACCAAGCATCTCCACCCATATAGTTTCCTAAAGAACCTAAAGCATCTCTAGCTGTCGAAGGTCCTAAAACTGGCAAAACTAAATAACAACCTTCGCCTGCTCCCCATTTGCCTAGTGTTTGACCAAAGTCTTCTTTTTCATAACTGTTAAGTCCTATAGCAGAAGCGGGATCAAATATTCCTACAATTCCTATAGTAGTATTTACGATAAATCTTAAAGTATTTTTACCAGCAATGTCCAAATCACCTTGCAAAACATTATTTGGGATAGTCAATAATGTGGAAACGTTTCCAACAAAATTACTTGTCCCAGTTCTTACTGGCGATGGTAGATATTTATATCCTTTTGCAAGTGGTTCGAAAATTGTACCATCAATAGCCTGATTAAAAGCAAATATACCTCTATTCAATTTTTCAAAACAATCTTTAACTTCACCATTTTTTATTTTTGATAATTCGTTCTCACCATCACTTCCTGCAAACGAAGATGTGAAAATGCTAATACTTAGAAACAGTATTGCTATAATTCTAGTCATAATTTATTTTTTATATGTATATCTTTAATAAATGTAAATGAATATTTTATGATATAACATGCTGTAATGACTAACAAAATAGGCATATATTACTCGCCAAATTTTACAACCCCTGCAAGAAATAAAAAAAACATTAAATACATAGTATTTCATTACACTGGAATGAGTAGCGAAACTAAGGCAATAAGTAGGCTAACTGATGTCAAATCAAAAGTTAGTTGCCATTACTTTATAAAAAAAAGTGGAGAAATAATTTTGATGGTTCCAGAAAAATATCAAGCGTGGCATGCAGGTATTTCTAATTGGAAAAAAGACAGTTTTTTAAACAGATCCTCTATAGGAATTGAAATATCAAACAAAGGTCATAGATTTGGTTATGAAAACTATTCAAAAAAACAAATTCTTTCTTTAATAAAACTATCTAGATTACTTATTAAAAAATTTAAAATTAAAAGTTCAAATATAGTTGGGCATTCAGATATTTCATTTGATAGAAAAGTTGATCCAGGTGAAAAATTTCCTTGGAAATTTTTATCGAAAAAGAAAATTGGTATTTGGCATCAATTACATAAAGAAAAATTAAGAAAATTAAGAAAAAAGAAAATAACCGAAGTCCAGAAAAGACAATGTTTAAATTTTATTAAAAAAATAGGATATTTAGTAAAAAAAAATAATAAAAAAAATAAAATTAAGCTATTTAAAAACTTTCAAAGAAGATTTAGGCAGGAACTAATTAATGGAATATTAGACAAAGAATGCTTAATTATTGCTGAAAAATTGAGTAAAATTAGCTAATTATTTTATTTACTTGAAAATATTTAAAAAATTTATATTTTCCATCTGCCAGATAAATGACTTATCGCTTTAATTTTATTAAAGAGGAAAGTCCGGGCTCTACAAAGACGCAGTGCCAGTTAACAACTGGCGGGGGAGACCTCAGGGATAGTGCCACAGAAAATAAACCGCCTCATCAAGGCAAGGGTGAAAAGGTGTGGTAAGAGCACACCGGCTGATTGGTAACAAGCAGCGCATGGAAAACCCCACTGGGAGCAAGACTGAGTAGAGATGACATTGTTTAAAAAACTAAAAGCTGTCTTTGGCTAGTCATCAGGGTTAGTTGCTTGAGCCTTAAAGTGATTTAAGGCCTAGAGAAATGATAGGTTTAAATGACAGAACCCGGCTTATAGTTTATCTGGCACTTCATTCTTAACAAAAAACTTTTACTGTTTCATGTTTGTTCTTCATGAATTATATCTATATTTATAGTATTGACCTTATATACAAAAACCCATATATTCCCATAAATTCCCAAATTTGGGTATTTATAGAGAATTATGAAATATGTTTTTATCTACTTACGAAAACAAAATAGACAAAAAAGGAAGGGTGTCAGTGCCTGCTAGTTTTAGGTCACACTTATCAAATCTTGGTTATAATGGAGTGGTATGCTTTCCTTCTTTTAATAATCAATGTATCGAGGCTTGGCCACAAGACAGAATAGAAAAAATTTCTAATTCAATAGATTCTTTAAACCCATTTGAAGAAAAAAAAGATTATTTTGCAACTTCAATTTTATCAGAAAGTTCAAATTTACAATTTGATAGCGAAGGAAGAATGTCAATAACATCAAAATTATTAAAACATGCAAAAATCAAAAATAGCATGTTATTTGTTGGTCAAGGAAAAACATTTCAAATATGGGAACCAGTAAATTTTGAAAAATTTAGGGTAAGTGCAAAGAAAAAATCAAATATTCATCGAGCGAGCCTTAGATGGGAGCAAAAAATAAATAACTAATAGGGGGATAAAATGACAATTAATTTTAAGGCACCAGACATAAAAGAGCTAAAGCCAAGAATTCTTGTAATGGGAGTTGGTGGAGCTGGAGGAAATGCAATAAATGGAATGGTTGAAAATGGACTTCAAGGAGTAGAATTTATTGCAGTAAATACAGACGCACAAGATTTAAAATTAAGTCACGCAAAAACTAAAATTCAAATGGGATTAAATTTAACTAAAGGTTTGGGTGCAGGCGCTAGGTTAGATGTTGGTCAAGCTGCTGCAGACGAGTCTTTAAATGAGATAATAAATATTATTCAGGGTGCAAATATGGTTTTTATTACTGCAGGAATGGGTGGTGGCACAGGAACTGGAGCAGCACATGTTATTGCAAGAGCTGCAAAAGAATTAAATATCCTTACAGTTGGAGTTGTAACTCTCCCTTTCTTATATGAAGGTCCATCTCGAATGAGAAGGGCCCAACAAGGTTTAGAGGAATTAAGAAAACATGTAGATACAATCATAGTAGTCCCAAATCAAAATCTATTTAAGATTGCAAGTGAGCAAACAACTTTTGAGGAATCTTTTCATCTGTCAAACGATGTATTATTGCACGGAGTTCAAAGTATTACTGATTTGATGGTAAGACCAGGTTTAATCAATTTGGATTTTGCAGATGTAGAAACTGTAATGAGTTCAATGGGTAAAGCTATGATGGGAACTGGTGAAGCTGAGGGCGAAGGAAGAGCAGTTAAAGCTGCAGAGGCTGCTATTAACAATCCATTAATAGATGATTATACGTTAAAAGGTGCAAAGGGATTATTAGTTAATATTACTGGTGGAAAAGATCTTAAACTTTTTGAAGTTGATGAAGCTGTTAATAAAGTAAGATCAGAGGTTGATCATGAAGCAGAACTTATTATTGGAGCAATTACTGATCCAACTTTAGACGGAAAAATGAGAGTTTCAATTGTAGCCACTTCATTAGATGGGCAACAACCAGAGTCAAAATCTGTAATAAATATGGTTCACAGGATTCAAAATAGGAATTCTGGTTATTCAGATATAACAAATAATGGTAGTCATCAATCTTTCAATTTTTCAACTCAAGCAACCTCAACTCTTACAGAAGGAGCAAATGCTCTTAAATTGGATAATGAGGTTGAAGAGCCTATAATTCAAGACTCTAGCACAACAAATGTTAGTATTAATGAAAGCAATTCTTTAACAGAAGAATTAGTTGAAAGTAATATTAGTAATGAGCTTGAAACCAATTCAGCTTTAGACGAACAAATAGATCATCAAAATAATGAGGTTGAAGAAAATTCTTCAAATGGTTTAGAAAACTTTGCATTAGAAGAAGATACTCCTGAACTTTTCAACTCTGATAATTCTGATCAAAATGAAGTTGCTAGTATTGATAATACTGAAAATTCAGAGGAGGATGATTTAGAAATTCCGGCATTTTTAAGAAGACAAAAAAATTAATGGTCTTCTCTAAAATAAATGAATGCCACCATAAAATTGGAAAATGAAAAACATTTTCCAGTACTGCTAGAAAAGTTAATCAGCATTATTTCCCCTCTTTATGGTGGCACATTTATTGATTGTACATTCGGTCAGGGTGGTTATTCCAAAAAAATTCTAGAAAACAAATATAACAATATTATTGCAATTGATAGGGACGTAAAGTCTTTAGAAATTTCAAAAAAGTTCGAAAAAAAATATAAAAATAGATTTAAATTCAAAAATATGAAATTTAGCGAAATTAACAGGATAAAAATAAATAAAAATATTCTAAAAGGAATAATATTTGATTTAGGATATTCTACTACTCAAATAAAAGACCCAGAAAAAGGTCTCTCTTTTTTGTCAAAGGGTAAATTGAATATGCGGATGGGATTAAATGAGTTTTCTGCAAATGAAATTGTAAATGATTTTGATCAATCGTCTCTATCAAAAATATTTTATTCTTTTGGAGACGAAAAAAAAGCTAATAATATAGCAAGAAAAATAATTAATTTTAGGAAGTCAAAAAATATTGAAACTCAGGATTTAGTAAAAATAATTGACAGTGTATATAAAAAAAAGTTTAAAAAAATTCATAATTCAACAAAAGTTTTTCAAGCATTAAGAATATTTGTAAATAAAGAGATAAGTGAACTTATTGATAGTCTTATCAGTAGTTTCAAATTACTTCCTAAAGGAGGAGTAATTGTTGTGGTATCTTTTCATTCTATTGAGGATAAGATTGTTAAATATTTTTTTCATCATTATTCACAAAATAAAAATTCTTCAAGGTATTTACCTGAAAAACAAAGAAAAAAAATATTATTTAATTTACCTCAAAAAAAACCTTTAATTCCAGAAAATTATGAAGTTTTAAAAAACCCACCTTCAAGATCAGCTAAACTTAGATATGCAATTAAAATAAATGAAAATCAAGATTTCTCAGATTTTAAAAAAAAATTTAAGTATTTGCTTGATATAGAAAACATTTGCTGAGCTTATGAAAAGAATTTTTGCAATTATACCTA
>CACJZM010000010.1 GCA_902597895.1 uncultured Pelagibacteraceae bacterium | reverse complement strand
ATTTTTGTCCTTTCACACCTCTTCCAGATGTTTTTCCTTTTCCTGAACCTATACCTCTACCTACTCTAATTTTTTTAATTTTAACTTTTGATGTTGTATTTAATGAAGTCATTATCCTCTTTTTTCAATAATTTCAGATATTTTTTTATTTCTTAAAATTGATATATTTTTTGGTGAATTTTGTTTTAGTAGAGCTTTAAGGCATGCTCTAATTACATTGTTAGGATTAGCTGTTCCAAGTGACTTAGCAACAATATCTTTAATACCTAGTACTTCACAAACTGCTCTAACAGGTCCTCCAGCTATAATGCCGGTTCCTTTTGGAGCAGATCTTAATTTAATTTTACCAGCTCCATCTTTTCCATAAATATCATGGTGAATAGTTCTTCCTTCTCTTAAAGGTATTTGAATTAAATTTCTTCTAGCTAGTTCATTAGCTTTTTTAATTGCATCAGGCACTTGTTTAGCTTTTGCATGAGCAATCCCTATTTTTCCATTTTGATTTCCAACAACGACAAGTGCTGAGAATCCAAATCTTCTTCCGCCTTTAACTACTTTAGTTATTCTGTTAATGTGAACTAATTTTTCAACAAAATCATTATTTTTTTCCATAATTTAAAACTCCATTCCATTTTTTCTCAATGTTTCTGCAAAAATTTTAACTCTTCCATGGTATTTATAAACACCTCTATCAAAATAAATTTTTGTAATTTTTTTTTCCATTGCTTTTTTTGCTATATTTTTTGCAACTACTTCAGACATTTCTGACTTATTTTTAAGTTTCAAGTCTCTAATTGACTTCTCATTAGAAGAAGCTGACAATATTGTAATATGTTTGCTATCATCAATAATTTGTGCACTTATATTTTTTGAAGATCTTGAGACTGTTAATCTAAATCTATCTTGTGATGAAATTTTTTTAAGTTTATTTCTGATTCTATATTTTTTTCTAGTTTTTGTGTCTATCTTTTGCATTATTTCTTCTTTCCCTCTTTTCTTAGTATGTATTGACCTTGTTCTTTAATTCCTTTGCCTTTGTATGGCTCTGGTGGTCTGAAAGATTTAATTTTAGATGCTATTGAACCTACTTCTTGTTTATCACTTCCACTAATTTTTATAATATTTTGTTTTTCAACTGATATTTTTACACCATCGGGTATGTCAAAATTAATATCATGGCTAAATCCAAGTTGAAGATTTAATTGTTTACCTTTTAAAGCAGCTCTATATCCAACACCACTTAATTCTAATGTCTTAGAATATCCTGTTGTAATTCCTATTATTGCATTATTTAACAAACTTCTATTCATACCCCATAATCTTTTTGTGTCTTGATTTATAGTCTTAGGTTTAATTGAAAATGATTTGCCATCATCTAAGTTAAAATCAAAAACTTCTAAGTCTAAATTTAATGATTTTTTTCCAAGTGGCCCTTCAATATTGACAACACTGCCATTAAGAACAACTTTTACTTTTTCTGGAATAGAAATATTTATTTTACCAATCTTAGACATTAAAATACCTTACAAATTATTTCGCCACCTATTTTTTGCTTTCTAGCGTCAATATCGGTCATTACTCCTTTTGGAGTTGAAACGATTGCTATTCCTAGTCCATTATTGATTTTAGGCAAACTTTGTGCGCTTGAAAATATTCTTCTTCCAGGTTTTGAAACCCTTTCAATTGAACTAATAACGGGATTACCTGAATTATATTTAAGATTTATTTCTAAAGTAGAAATCTTATCATTTGATAAAATTTTATAATCAATAATATACCCTTCATTTTTAAGGACTTCAGCTATTTTTACCTTAAACTTTGAATTTGGCATTTGTATTTTTTTATAATTTCTTAATTGAGAATTTTTTATTCTCGCTAACATATCACCTATTGGATCACTAAAACTCATAAATACCTTTCTACCAACTTGATTTTACCATTCCAGGAATTTTTCCTTCTAAACCTAATTGTCTAAGTGCAATTCTTGAAATTTTTAGTTTTCTGTAAACACCATGTGGTCTACCTGTTATTTGACATCTATTTCTAACTCTAGTTTTTGCTGAATTTCTTGGAAGACTAGATAGTTTCATTTGTGCCTTAAATCTTTCTTCTAAAGGAAGTTTCTTATCCATAATTATCTTTTTTAATTTTTTCCTTTTTTTATAATATTTGTCTGATAATTTCAGTCTTCTATTGTTTTTATTGATTGAACTTAACTTTGCCATATTAATTTACCTTCTCCTTTTTAAACGGAAAATTGAATTTTTTTAATAATTCATGACTATCTTCTGTTTTCTTATTTTTAATGATTATGGATATATCTAGACCTCTTACTTTATCTACTTTGTCAAAATTAACTTCTGGAAAGATTATGTGCTCTTTGATACCAAAAGAATAGTTTCCAAATTTATCAAAACCATCACTTGATAGACCTCTGAAATCCTTTATTCTTGGTAACGCAATATTAACTAGACGGTCTATAAATTCATACATTTTATTTTTTCTAAGTGTAACTTTTAAGCCTGAGTTACTATTTTTTCTTGTTTTAAAATTTGAAATTGATTTTTTAAATTTTGTTACCACTGGTAATTGTCCTGTTATTTTTGATAAATCTTCCTGACAGGTTTTTAATATTTTTGAGTCGTTACCGTCCAAACCTAGACCCATATTTAAAACAATTTTTTGTATTTCAGGAACCATATAAAAATTTTTATAGCCGAATTTATCTTTCAGACTAACTTTGATTTCTTTATTATAAAGCTCTTTTAATCTTGGTGTCATTTTTTAACGACTTCCTTATCTTTGGTTTTATTAGTTTGTTTTTTTTCATCAAAAACAGCAAGGTTTGAAATATGAATAAAATTTTCTTTAGACACTATGCCGCCTTTTTTTTCCTTTGTTGTCTTTACGTGTTTTTTGATCATATTTAATTCTTTAACTTTTGCTCGGTTGTTTGATCTATCAATTTCTATTACTTCGCCCTCTTTTGTTTTATCTTTACCTGCTAATATTTTTACCTTAACCCCTTTTTTTATCATTTAAAGTACCTCCGGTGCTAATGAAATTATTTTCATTTGACCTCTACTTCTAAGCTCTCTTGTGACGGGACCAAATATTCTAGTGCCTACTGGTTCCCCTTTATCATCAACTAATACAGCAGCGTTATTATCAAATCTTACTTTTGATCCATCATTTCTATGAATCCCCTTTTTAACTCTTACAACAACAGCTTTATGAACTGAGCCTTTTTTAACTTTACCTTTCGGTATAGCTTCTTTTACAGCTATAACTATAGTATCACCAATACTTGCATATCTACGTTTTGAACCTCCAAGAACTTTTATGCACTCTATTCTTTTTGCACCAGTATTATCAGCAACTAAAAGCTCGGTTTGCACTTGTATCATTTAGAATCTCCTAAAACTTCAAATTTCTTTGATTTTGAGTATGGCTTACACTCAACAATTGTAACTTTATCTCCATTTTTAAATTTATTGTCTTTATCATGCACACTATATTTTTTTTTTGCTTTAATAACTTTTTTAAGCACAGGATGTTGATATTTTCTTTCAACAACAACTGTTATGGTTTTATTAGGTTTATCACTAACAACAGTTCCTTTTAACATTTTTTTAGGCATTATTTTTTTCTCCCAAATATGTTTTGAGTCTCGCTAAGCTTTTTTTAGTTTCTCTCACCTGCGCTGTACTTTTAATTTGACCATTTATTTTTTGAAATCTCATATTAAATAAATCTTTCTTAAGCTTATCTATATTTTTATTTAGTTCGTCTTTTGATTGTTTTTTAATTTCTTTTTTTTTCACTTAAACTCTCTTTATAAATTTAGTTTTGATAGGCAATTTTGCAGATGCCTTGTACAAAGCTTCCTTCGCTATTTGCTCAGAAACTCCGTCTACTTCAAATAAAATTCTTCCAGGCTTTACTCTACAAGCCCAAAATTCTGGGGATCCTTTTCCTTTTCCCATTCTTACTTCTGTTGGTTTTTTTGAAACTGGGATATTTGGAAACATTCTCGTCCATACTTTTCCTTGTCTTTTCATATGTCTTGTAAGTGCTACTCTGGCCGCTTCAATTTGCTTTGAAATTACCCTATCAGGTTGAATTGCTTTTAATCCATAAGAGCCGTAATTCATTAAATTGCATCTTGATGCTTTACCATGAATTCTACCTTTATGTGCTTTTCTAAATTTTGTTCTAGTAGGTTGTAGCATAATTATTTTTTATTAGTCTCTTGACTAAACTCCTTTGAAAATATTTCTCCTTTATAAATCCATACTTTAACACCTATAATACCATAGGTAGTTAATGCTTCAGCTTCAGCATAGTCTATATCAGCTCTTAGCGTATGAGATGGTATACTTCCATCCCTTAACCACTCAGTCCTAGCTATCTCATTTCCTCCCAATCTACCACTTACTGAAACCTTTATTCCTTTTGCTCCAAGCCTTAATGCAGATTGCATTGCCCTTTTCATAGCTCTTCTGTAAGAAACTCTTTTAACTAGTTGTTGTGCAATATTTTCTGCAACTAAATAGCTGTTAATTTCAGGTTTTTTAACTTCTTTTATATTCAAAACAACTTCATGTTTTGTTAATTTTGATAATCTTCCTTTAATTTTTTCAATATCACTACCTTTTTTACCAATAACAAAACCTGGTCTCGATGTATAAATTGTAACGAAACATTTTTTAGAAGTTCTCTCAATCATCACTTTTGAAACACCTGAGTTTATTACATTTTTTTTAATGTGGTCTCTAATTCTAAAATCTTCTATCAAGTAATTCCCGAATTCTTTCTTACGTGCATACCAAACGGAGTCCCAACCTCTATTTACTCCTAATCTCAATCCTATCGGATTAACCTTTTGTCCCATGATTTTCAACTTTCTTTTTTTCTGATAAAATTATTGTTAAATTAGAGTATGGTTTTAAAATCGGAGCAGCCCTACCTTTTGCTCTTGCTCTGAATCTTTTCATAACTATTTGCTTACCACAATAAGCTTCTTTTACGATTAATTTGTCAATATCATATTGGAAATTATTCTCTGCATTAGCTACGGCTGAAGATATTGTTTTTCTTATATCATTAGATATTCTTTTATCTGAAAATGTAAGGTCTCTTAAAACAATGTCAACTTTCTTTCCTACAATTGATTTTAAGAGAGGTTTAAGTTTTCTTGTGCTTGATCTAATATTTTTATTTACTGATCTTACAATTTTAGTGTCTATATCTTTTTTTTTAATTTTACTCATTTTTATTTTTTCTCTGTTTTAGTTTCTTCAGCTTTTGCTTTTTTATCTGCAGGTGTATGACCAAAAAATTGTCTTGTTGGTGCAAATTCACCTAGTTTATGTCCAACCATATCTTCTGAAACTGTAATTGGTATAAATTTTTTCCCATTGTAAATTAAAAAACTTAGACCTATAAAATCTGGAATTATTGTAGATTTTCTTGACCATGTTTTAATAGGTTTTTTATTTGGTTCATTTTTTAATTTATCAACTTTTTTCATCAAGCTTTCTTCAACAAACGGTCCTTTCCATACTGATCTTGACATAATTAATTCCTTTTCTTTCTTCTTCTTCGAACAATAAACCTATCAGTTCTTTTGTTATCTCTAGTTTTTAATCCTTTAGCTGATTGGCCAGTTGGTGAAACTGGATGTCTTCCTCCAGCAGATTTACCCTCTCCACCTCCGTGAGGGTGATCAACTGGGTTTTTTACAACCCCTCTAGTATGAGGTCGTCTACCTAACCATCTAGATCTTCCAGCTTTACCTATTTTAATATTTTTTTGATCGGGATTTGACAAAACACCAATTGTAGCCATTGAATTTGAATTTATTTTTCTAACCTCTCCTGATGCCATTTTTATTAATGAGTAATTACCGTCGACACCAGATATTGATACAGACGTGCCTGCAGATCGTGCTATTTTTCCTCCAGCACCAGGCTGTATTTCAACATTATGGATACTTATACCTACTGGAATATCTTGCAAAGGTAGACAATTACCAATTTTTATCTCTGAATTTGATCCATTTTGAATTTTGTCACCTTTTTTGACATCTTGCGGTGCAAGGTAATAAAATTTTTCGCCATCTTCAAATTTTACTAACATTATATAACAAGTTCTGTTTGGGTCATATTCTATTCTCTCAACTTCACCTATGGCATTAAATTTTCTTCTATAAAAATCAATCTTTCTATACTTCTGTTTGTGACCTCCGCCATGATTTCTAGATGTAATTCGACCGAGGTTATTTCTACCTTTTGAAGAATTGTTTACCGATGTAAGTGGTTTAAATGGTTTGCCCTTCCAAATACCAGTTTTATCAATTAGAATGGTCCCTCTAGTTGATTTTGTGTATGGTTTAAAAGTCTTTAGTCCCACTTTATACTCCTGTTGATAGGTCAATGCTTTGACCTTTTTTTAATGTAATTATAGCTTTTTTATAACCTACAACTTTAACTTTACGTCCTCTAGTTAATTTTGTTCTAGTTTTTTTATTTATTATGTTAACTTTAATTACATTTACTTTAAATATCTTTTCTATACTTTTTTTCACGTTTTTTTTATTAGCATTTCTATTAATTTTAAAAACTATCTTATTTTGCTCAGACAAGTTTGTCGATTTTTCAGTAATTACTGGAGAAATAATTTTATCATATAAATGTATTTTATTTATCATGAGTATCTCTTTTCGATTTCTTTAACAGCAGTTTCTGTAATTATAAGTTTTTTATATTTAACAATGTCAAAGGCATTAAAATGGTTAACATCAGTTGCTTTAACATTTGGAATATTTTTAATTGATTTAAATATTTTTTCTTTTGAATTTTTATCAAGGATTAATAAAGAATTTTTTGCATCGAACTTCACCAAAAAATTGTTCATTTCTTTAGTTTTTTTAATATATTTAACAAAGTCATTTAAAATAATTAGTGATTTCATTTTATTTTTTTCAGTTATCAAAGAGGAAATACTATTTTTTTTCTCACTTTTATTAATTTTTCTTTTTTTATAGTTTGACTCCCCTTTTGGTCCATGAGCAATTCCTCCTCCAACAAAGATAGGTGCTTTTCTGCTGGCGTGTCTAGCATTTCCAGTACCTTTTTGGGCATAAATCTTTGAAGTTGATCCTACGATTTCATTTTTTTGCTTAGTTTTTGCTTTTCTACCTTTGTAATTTGAATTAGCCTTATAAATAACATTACTAACAAGTTGCTTGTTAATTTTAGCTGAAAACAACTTATCTAAAACTTCAATACTTTCTTTATTACCATCTATGTTGTATTTATCTATTTTCATTATTTTTTCTTTTTATCTGGGATTTTTTTTTGTTTTTCGAATTGTTCAATTTTTTCTTTAATAGTTAATTTTGTAATATTTTTTACTGATTTTTTTACTAAAACTTCTGAGTTTTTTGATCCTGGTATTGATCCTTTTAAGTACAAGAGATCATTTTCCTCATCAGATTTAATAATTTCAATATTTTGAATTGTTCTTAATTTATCACCCATATGACCAGCCATTTTTTTATTCTTAAATACTTTTCCGGGGTCCTGATTTTGTCCTGTTGATCCGTGAGCACGGTGAGAAATTGAAACACCATGAGATGCTCTTAAACCACTAAAATTGTGACGTTTCATTGCTCCAGCAAATCCTTTACCTATTGTTTTTGATTTAATATCTACAAACTTAATATCTTTAAATATTTCAAGGCCTATTTCATTGCCCTCTTTAAAGCTCTCAAGATTTTTCACTCTAAATTCTTTTAATTTTTTTTTTGGCTCAGTATTTCTTTTTGCGAAGAAACCTTTCATTGATTTGGTAAGTTTTGAATTTTTAATTTTACCAAATCCTATTTGAACTGCATTATAACCATTTTTATCCTTACTGATAATTTGTATTACTCTACCTTTTTGCATTTTAACAACAGTTACAGGTACAGATTGACCTGATTTAAAAAACTCTCTTGTCATACCTATCTTTCTTCCTATCAAAGCTATATCTGTCATTTTTATATTTTTATCTCCACATCTACACCTGAAGCTAAATCTAATTTCATTAATGCTTCTACAGTTTGTGGTGTTGGTTCTATAATATCTATAAGTCTTTTATGCGTTCTTGTTTCAAATTGCTCTCTACTTTTTTTATCTATATGAGGTGATCTAAGTACTGTATATCTTTCAATTTTGGTTGGTAGAGGTATTGGTCCTTTTATATTAGCACCTGTTCTTTTTACTGTATTAACTATCTCTTCAGTGGATTGGTCCAAAATCTTATTATCATAAGCTCTTAACTTTATTCTAATATTTTGTTTTTCCATTTTATCCTGCAATCTTTTTAGTTACATCGTCTTGAACATTTTGTGGTACTTTCGAATAATGATCAAAAAACATCGAATATTGGGCTCTTCCTTGAGACATTGACCTTAGGCTATTTATATAACCAAACATATTGGCCAATGGAACCATTGCTGTTATAACGGTAGCATTTCCTCTGGTTTCTTGTGTATTAATTTGACCTCTTCTACTATTTAGGTCTCCAATTACGTCCCCCATATAATCTTCTGGAGTCACTACTTCAACTCTCATTACAGGTTCAAGTAATTTAAGTGTACCTCTGGTACATGCTTCTTTAAAACATGCACGTGCAGCTAATTCAAATGCTAAAACACTTGAGTCTACATCGTGGTGTAAGCCATCTAATATTGTAACTTTATAATCAATCATTGGAAAACCAGCTAAAATTCCTCCATCTGCAACTGTTTCTACTCCTTTTTCTACTCCAGGAATAAATTCTTTTGGGATCGCACCACCTTTAATTTTGCTTTCTATTTCTCTACCTTTGCCTGGCTCAAGTGGTTCGACCAACAATTTAACTCTAGCAAATTGTCCTGCACCACCACTTTGTTTTTTATGAGTGTAATCAAACTCTGTAGGATTTTGAAGTGTCTCTCTATAGGCTACTTGAGGCGCACCAACATTTGCTTCAACTTTAAATTCTCTTTTCATTCTATCTACAATAATATCTAAATGTAATTCACCCATACCTTTGATTATTGTTTGACCGGATTCTTCATCAGATGTAACTCTAAAGGATGGATCTTCCTTAGCTAAACGGCCTAAAGCTTCTCCCATTTTTTCTTGGTCAGCTTTTGTTTTTGGTTCAACTGCAATCTCTATTACAGGATCAGGAAATTCCATAGGTTCTAACAATACAGGGTTTTCCTCATTCGCCAGCGTATGACCAGTAATTGTATATTTCAAACCAGCTAGTGCTACTATATCTCCAGCATTAGCTTCTTTAATATCTTCTCTAGAATTTGCATGCATCAAGAGCATTCTTCCAACTCTTTCTTCTTTCTCTTTTGATGAGTTATAAACACCTGTACCAGATTTTATTGTTCCAGAATAAATCCTTATAAAGGTAAGTGATCCAACAAATGGATCATTTGCAACTTTAAATGCTAAAGCTGAAAATGGCGCTTTATCGTCAAATTTCATCTCCATCTCGTCCTCAGTACCTGGTTTTGTACCTTTGATTGATCCAATATCCACAGGGCTAGGTAAATAGTTTATAACTGCATCTAAAAGTGGTTGAACACCTTTATTTTTGAATGCTGATCCAGTGGTTATAGGAACAAAGCTAAAATTTAAACAACCTTTACGTATACACCTTATCAAATCTTCGCCTTTAATTTCATCACCATTTAAGTAGCTTTCCATTAATTTTTCATCTTGCTCAACAGCAGTTTCGACTAATTCTGTTCTATATTTTTTTGAAATTTCTTGTAAATCTTCAGGTATTTCTTTTTCTTCCCAAGCTGCTCCTAAATCCTCATTTTTCCAAACTATTGCTTTCATTTTAACTAGGTCTACAATACCTGTTAACGAAGCTTCAATACCAATTGGGACTTGTAAGACTAAGGGTTTCGCCCCAAGCCTATCTTTTATCATTTCAACACATCTAAAAAAATCAGCACCAGTTCTATCCAATTTATTTATAAAACAAATTCTAGGAACTTTATATTTGTCAGCCTGTCTCCATACAGTTTCAGATTGGGGCTCAACACCTGCAACTCCATCAAATACCGCAACAGCACCATCTAGAACTTTAAGAGATCTTTCAACTTCAATTGTAAAATCAACATGTCCTGGTGTATCTATAATATTAATCCTGTGATCATTCCAAAAACAAGTTGTTGCTGCAGAAGTTATTGTTATTCCTCTTTCTTGTTCTTGCTCCATCCAATCCATTGTTGCTGCTCCATCGTGAACTTCTCCAATTTTGTGGCTCTTTCCTGTGTAATACAAAATTCTTTCAGTAGTTGTGGTTTTGCCAGCATCAATATGAGCCATGATGCCTATATTTCTATATTTGTCTAATGTATGCGTTCTTGACATAAAATTTTACCATCTAAAATGTGCAAAAGCTTTATTCGACTCTGCCATTTTATGTGTATCTTCCTTTTTTTTAATTGCTGATCCTCTGTTTTGATATGCATCAAATATTTCATTAAAAATCTTATCTGACATATTTTTATCTTTTCTTTTTCTTGAAGCGTCAATTAACCATCTCAAAGCTAAAGCTTGAGATCTTTTATTCTTAACTTCAACTGGAACTTGATAAGTTGCTCCACCTACTCTTCTTGATCTTACCTCAACAGTCGGTCTTATATTATTTATTGCTTCATTAAAAATATTAATTGGTTCTTCTTTCGACTTCGTTTTAATTTTATCAATAGCATCATAAACTATTTTTTCAGCTATTGTTTTTTTTCCATCATACATAATTGAATTAATTAATTTTGGAATTATTGTTGACTTATATTTAGGATCAATAACGGGAATTTTTTTTGGAGCTTTTCTTTTTCTTGACATGATTATTATTTACCTTTTTTTGTTCCGTACAAAGATCTTCTTTTTTTTCTGTTTGCAACACCTTGTGTATCAAGATTACCTCTTAAAATATGATATCTAACTCCAGGTAAATCCTTAACTCTTCCGCCTCTAATTAAAACAACTGAGTGTTCTTGTAGATTGTGACCTTCTCCAGGTATATATGCTGTAACTTCGAATCCATTAGACAACCTTACTCTTGCAACTTTCCTTAAAGCTGAGTTTGGTTTTTTAGGAGTGGTCGTATAAACTTTTACACATACTCCTCTTTTTAAGGGTTGTTTTTCCAAAGCAGGAACTTTATTTCTTGCTAGTGGTTTAATTCTTTTTTTTCTTAACAACTGGTTTATCGTTGGCATAATTTTATATTTTTATTTTTGATGAAAATAACTGACAGGTTATTTATGGCAGCGTTTAGCGCTAATGCGCTACATTCCAACCAAAAATTATCGACAAATTACTATAGAAATCTCTTTTGTCAATTTAAAACAGTAAGAAAAACAGCCTATTTTTATTGATTTACTTGATCTTCTGGAGGCTCTTTACTTTCTTGATCAGATAGAAACTTTTGATCGTCTGATATAGCTTTTTTGTTCCAAGAATTTTTAATTGTGCCTGTTCCCGCTGGTACTAATCGACCGACAATAACATTCTCTTTTAATCCAGCTAGTTTATCAACTTTACCTCTAATAGCAGCATCAGTTAACACTCTAGTAGTTTCTTGAAATGAAGCAGCTGAAATAAATGACTCAGTTTGTAAAGAAGCCTTTGTTATACCCATTAAAACTCTTTCACCCTTAGCTGGAATTTTTTTCTCTAATTTAAGTTTTTCGTTTAAATTCTCAAATTTTATTCTATCAATAATTTCACCAGGCAATAATCCTGAATCTCCCGACTCTTTAACTTCAATTTTTTTTAGCATTTGCCTTAAAATTGTTTCAATATGTTTATCATTTATAATAACTCCTTGAAGTCTATAAACTTCTTGAACTTGGTTAACAAAATACTCCGTTAATTCTTTTATTCCTAAAATTCTTAATATATCATGAGGAAGTGGTTGACCGTCTAGCAAATATTCTCCTTTTTGAATAGACTCGCCTTGATTAAAATTTATATGCTTACCTTTAGGAATTAAATAATTAGAACTTTCACCATTATCCGCTAATATAGATATTCTTTGTTTACCTCGAACTTCTTTTCCAAAAATTACTTTACCGTCATTTTCTGCGATAATAGCGCTGTCTTTTGCTTTCCTTGCTTCAAAAAGTTCTGCTACTCTTGGTAATCCACCTGTTATATCTTTAGTCTTTGATGTTTCTTTTGGTAGTCTTGCAATTACATCCCCAGCAAATATTTTTTGTCCATCTTTTACAGATAGAATTGAATCTGGAACTAAATAATACCTTGCTTCATTATCATCAGCTTTTTTAATAACATTACCTTTTTCATCTCTAAGGGTAATTATTGGTTTTAGATCTGTATTTTTTGATTGAGTTTTCCAATCAATGACTGCTTTAGTAGATATACCTGTAGCATCATCTAAAGTTTCTGCAATAGATACACCATCAATTAAATCAACATAATTAGCTATACCACTTTTTTCTGCAATAACAGGTGTTGTGTATGGATCCCATTCACATATTTTTGTATTTTTTTTAACTTTATCTCCATTTTGAAAAAATAATTTTGAACCGTAAGGTACCTTATAGACTGCTGTTTGAAGTCCGTTCTCATCCTCAATTGATAATTGAGTATTTCTTCCCATTACTACTAGATTTTTTTTAGAGTCTTCTAATAAGTTTGTGTTTATGACTTTTAGCGTACCTTCGGACTTAGTCACAACTTGAGAATCTTGTTTTATTGAAGCTGTACCTCCAACGTGGAATGTTCTCATTGTCAATTGAGTACCTGGCTCACCGATAGATTGTGCAGATATCATTCCAATAGCTTCTCCTACGTGAACCATTTTTCCTCTAGAAAGATCTCTACCATAACTCATAGCACAAACACCTTCTTTTGAACCACATGTTATTACAGAATATACTTTTACTGACTTTACTCCTGCAGCATCTATTTTTTCACAAATTGACTCATCAATCATTTCTTGTTTTTTTATTATAAGTTCTCCTGTTATAGGATTTTTCACATCATCTGCTACAACTCTTCCTAATGCTCTTTCAGATAAGCTAACTATTACATTACCACCCTCAATTATTTCTGATAAACTGATACTTCCAGCAGCTTTTCCGCAATCGCACTCTTTTTTGGTTATAGTTAAATCCTGAGCAACATCACAAAGTCTTCTTGTTAAATAACCAGAATTTGCAGTTTTAAGTGCTGTATCAGCTAATCCTTTTCTAGCACCGTGCGTTGAATTAAAATACTCTAAGGCAGTTAATCCTTCTTTAAAATTTGAAGTAATTGGAGATTCTATAATTTCACCTGAAGGTTTGGCTATTAACCCTCTCATTCCAGCAAGTTGTTTCATCTGTGCGGCTGAACCTCTTGCACCACTATCTGCCATCATAAAAACTGAATTTATTTTAAGTCCTTTATCTGTTACTTCTGTTGCAGAAATTCTTTTCATCATTTCAGATGCAACTCTATCTGTACATTTGGACCATGCATCAACGACTTTATTATATTTTTCTCCTCTAGTTATTAAACCCTCTGAATATTGATTTTCATAATCAGTTATTAATTTTTTTGTTTCATCAATTAATTGTTGTTTGTTTTCAGGAATAACCAAGTCATCTTTACCAAAAGATATTCCAGCTTTAAAGGCATGTTTAAAACCTAAATCTTTTAATTTATCACAAAAAATTACTGTTGATTTTTGACCACAGTATCTAAATACATGATCAATTACTTCTGAAACTACTTTCTTTGGTAACAATCTATCTATTAATGAGAATTTATTATTGAAGTTTTTTGGTAATAGATTTGATAACAAAAATCTTCCTGCTGTACTAATATATTTTTCTATTTTTTTATTACCTTTTTCATCTACTGTTTCAAAACGTGATACTATTCTTGAATGAACTTTAATTTGTCCCTCCTCTAAAGCATGCTCAATTTCAGAATTGTTAACAAAGTATCCTTCAACTCTTTTTTCTTGATGCGGTGGTTGTGATAAATAATAAATTCCTAATATCATGTCCTGACTAGGGACTATTATTGGTTTTCCATTTGAAGGGCTTAGTATATTGTTAGTCGACATCATTAACACCCTTGCCTCAAGTTGAGCTTCTAAACTTAAAGGAATATGAACTGCCATTTGATCTCCATCAAAATCTGCGTTAAAAGCTGCACAAGTTAACGGGTGCAACTCAATTGCATCACCTTCAATTAATTTAGGTTCAAACGCCTGGACACCCAATCTATGTAATGTTGGGGCTCTATTTAAAATTACTGGATGTTCCCTTACTATAAGTTCTAGGGCATCCCAAACTTCTTCTCTCTCTTTCTCTACTAATTTTTTTGCTTGTTTGATTGTTGAAGCTAATCCTAATTTATTTAATCTTGCATAAAGGAAGGGTTTGAACAATTCCAAAGCCATTTTTTTTGGAAGACCACATTCATGTAACTTGAGATCTGGTCCAACAACTATCACTGAACGTCCTGAATAGTCTACTCTTTTTCCCAATAAGTTCTGTCTAAATCTTCCTTGTTTACCCTTCAACATCTCTGCCAAAGATTTTAAAGGTCTTTTGCCTGTACCCGTTATTACTCTACCTCTTCTACCATTATCAAAAAGTGCATCAACAGACTCTTGGAGCATTCTTTTTTCATTTCTTACAATTATATCTGGAGCCTTTAAATCAATTAGTCTTTTTAATCGATTATTTCTGTTTATTACTCTACGATACAAATCATTCAAATCTGATGTAGCAAATCTTCCTCCATCAAGTGGTACTAAAGGTCTTAATTCAGGTGGTATAACCGGTATAACTGTTAATATCATCCATTCAGGCTTGTTTCCAGTTTCTATAAATGATTCTATTAATTTAAGTCTTTTTATTGATCTTTCCTCAGCTACCTTAGATTTAGTTTCTTTTATAGTTTTGACCAGTTTTTCTCTTTCTTCACTTAAGTTGATCGATTTTAAAATTTCAAGAATGGCTTCAGCTCCAATTCCTGCTGTGAATGCTTCTTCTCCATACTCATCTTGATACTTGATAAGTTCTTCTTCAGTGAGTAATTGATTTTTTTTAAGATTTGTCAAACCCGGTTCTATTACAATAAAATTTTCAAAATATAATACTCTTTCTACTTCTTTTAATTTCATATCTATTGCTAAAGAAATCCGACTAGGCAATGATTTTAAAAACCATATATGCGCTACAGGTGTTGCAAGATTTATGTGTCCCATTCTTTCTCTTCGAACATTAGATTTTGTTATTTCAACTCCACATTTTTCACATATTATTCCTCTAAATTTCATTCTTTTGTATTTACCACATAAACATTCGTAGTCTTTTATTGGACCAAAAATTCTCGCACAAAATAAGCCATCTTTTTCGGGTCTAAATGTTCTGTAGTTTATTGTCTCAGGTTTTTTTATCTCTCCGTATGTCCATGATTTTATTTTTTCAGGACTTGCAAGTGTTATTTTAATACTATTAAAATTTTGTGAGTCTGAAATTTCTGAACTTTTAAATATATCTGTAATTTCTTTTTTCATAATTAATTTAATTCCACATTTAAAGCTAATGATTTAATTTCTTTAACTAATACATTGAATGATTCTGGTATACCTGATTCAAAATTTTCTTCACCTTTAACTATGGTTTCATAAACTTTTACTCTTCCGGCCACATCATCTGATTTAACAGTTAATATTTCTTGTAAAGTATATGATGCTCCATAAGCTTCTAGAGCCCAAACTTCCATCTCTCCAAATCTTTGTCCACCTAATTGTGCCTTTCCTCCTAAAGGTTGCTGGGTTACAAGGCTGTATGGTCCTGTAGATCTAGCATGTATCTTATCTTCAACCAAATGATGAAGTTTTAACATATAAATTGTTCCTACAGTTACTGGTCTATCAAATTTTTCACCTGTTCTTCCATCCCATAAATGTGTTTGTCCTGAGCTAGGAAGCTCTGCTATCCCTAACATTTTCGTTACATCCTTTTCCTTAGCTCCATCAAATACTGGAGTAGCAATAGGAATTCCTTTTTGTATATTTTCGCATAAATCTTTAAACTCCGTTGCGTTTAAGGATTGAATATTTTCATCATAAACTTCTTTTCCATAAACATTTTTTAAGAAATTTTCAATTTTTGAGTTTCTTTCTACAATTTTTTGATTTTGATTAATTAGATTTTTTAAATTTTCTCCAAGTTCAGTACAAGCCCATCCTAAATGAGTTTCTAAAATTTGACCTACATTCATTCTACTTGGTACACCTAAAGGATTTAATACGATGTCGACAGGTTTTCCATTTTCTCTGTAGGGCATATCCTCAACAGGTACAATTTTACTTACAACACCTTTGTTTCCGTGTCTTCCTGACATTTTATCACCTGGTCTTAATCTCCTTTTAATAGCAACAAAAACTTTAACCATCTTCATAACACTTGGGAGTAAATCGTCACCCTGTCTAATTTTTAAAACTTTATCCTCAAATCTCTCTTGAATATCTTTTTTTGCTTGATTATATTGATCTTTTAATTTTGTTACCGCATCCAATTTGTTTTTATCATCTAAAGAAACTTTAAATAAATCTGATATAGGAATTTGGTGAATGTTATTTTCATCAATTTTATCTCCAATATTTAAAGATTTAATCTTTTTGTTAATTGTCAATCCTGTAAAAATTGATAACGCAGAATTTTTAATACTTCTTTCTAATATTTCCTCTTCAACAATCTTATCTTGTTGAACACTTTCAATTTCTGATCTTTCAATAGTAATTGATCTTTCGTCTTTTTCTATACCATGTCTATTAAAAACTCTTACATCAACAACAATACCACCGCTTCCACTTGGCATCTTTAATGAAGTGTCAGTAACATCTATTGCTTTCTCCCCGAAAATAGATCTTAGAAGCTTTTCCTCTGGTCCAGAAGCCGAGTCTCCCTTTGGTGTCACTTTTCCAACCAAAATATCCCCTGGCTTTACTTCTGCTCCTATATAAACAATTCCTGACTCATCTAAATTTCTAAGTGACTCCTCATTTACATTTGGTATATCTCTAGTTATATCTTCCTCTCCTAGTTTTGTATCTCTAGCCATGACTTCATATTCCTCTATGTGTATAGAAGTAAACACATCATCAGTTACACATCTTTCAGAGATTAAAATTGAGTCTTCAAAATTGTAGCCTTGCCAAGGCATAAACGCTACAGTAACATTTTTTCCAAGTGCTAATTCTCCAACTTTAGTTGAAGGTCCATCGGCAATAATATCTCCAGATTTAACTTTATCACCAACTCTTACTAAAGGTTTTTGGTTAATACATGTATTTTGATTGGATCTTTTGAATTTTTGTAAATTATAGATATCAACACCAGATTTGCTAAAATCCTTATCATCAGTAGCTTTAATAACTATTCTTTTTCCATCTATTTTATCAACTACACCGTTTCTTTTTGCAACTATTGTCACTCCTGAGTCAAGAGCAACATCGCTCTCTATACCCGTTCCAACTAAAGGGGCCTCTGGCTTTAATAAAGGAACAGCTTGTCTCATCATATTTGATCCCATCAATGCTCTATTTGCATCATCATTTTCTAAAAAAGGTATTAAGGATGCTGCAACTGAAACTAACTGCTTAGGAGAAACATCGATATAATCAATATTTTCAGGTTTAGACAAAATAAAATTTAAATTTTGTCTGCAAGAAACAAGCTCTTCTTTAAACTTACCATTTTTATCAATTATAGAATTTGCTTGAGCAATTGTATATTTTGTCTCTTCCATTGCTGATAAATATTCGACACTATCTTGTTGAACTACTCCACTTTTTACTCTTTTATATGGACTCTCTATAAAGCCATACTTATTAATTTTAGAATATGTTGATAAACTATTGATCAAACCAATATTAGGACCTTCTGGAGTTTCAATTGGACATATTCTTCCATAATGAGTTGGGTGTACATCTCTAACTTCAAAACCTGCTCTCTCTCTAGTCAAGCCTCCTGGCCCTAATGCGGATACTCTTCTTTTATGAGTAATTTCAGAAAGCGGATTTGTCTGATCCATAAATTGAGATAGTTGAGATGTTGCAAAAAAATCTTTTAGTGAAACGGTAAGAGGTTTGGCATTTATTAGATCTTGAGGCATTGCAGACTCAACATCCAATGTTGTCATTTTTTCTTTTATAGCCCTTTCCATTCTATATAAACCAATTCTGGCTTGATTTTCTACTAATTCACCAACAGATCTAACTCTTCGATTACCTAAATGATCAATATCATCAACATCATCTTTTCCATCTCTTAGATCTAACATTTTTTTAATTATGGATAAAATGTCATCATTTCTTAATATAGTTATTTTATCTGAACAATTTAAATTTAATCTTGAATTCATCTTAACTCTACCGACATCGGAAAGATCATAACGATCGGAGCTAAAAAATAAATTGTTAAAAATTTGAGATGCTATTTCTATTGTTGGTGGCTCACCAGGTCTCAACATTTTATATATCTCTGTAATTGAGTCGTTTTTATTTTCATTTTTATCTTGAAGCAATGTATGAAGCAAATAAGGTCCTTTAATAATAGAATTTGTTTTGGAAACATATAATTTATCAATATCGGCATCTAATATTTTAGTTAATATCGTCTCATTAATTTCTGTACCAATGTTAAAAGTTTCATCACCTGCTACTATTTTAGTATGCAAATAGTTTCCGTAAAGTGAATTGTTTGAAACATAAATTTCTTTTAAACCATCGTTTGCAAGTTTTTTTGCTGTTAAAAAATTAATTTTTTCTCCTATTTTTACAACAACTTTTTGTGTTTTTGCATCAACAACTTCTTCTGTAAAATTTTTTGCTTTATAATTTTCTGGATCAAATTTAGTCTTCCACTTGCCTATATTTTTGTCAAAAGAATAAGTTTCCTTATCATAAAATTCATTTACAATATCTTCTTTAGAATATCCTAGAGCTTGAAGTAATGTTGTAACTAAAATTTTCTTCTTTCTGTCTATTCTAAAATAAAGTAAATCTTTTACATCAAATTCAAAATCTAACCATGAACCTCTGTTTGGTATAACTCTACAATTGAATAACAATTTTCCACTTGCATGGGATTTTCCTTTATCATGATCAAAAAAGACACCTGGGCTTCTATGCATTTGGTTAACAACTACTCTTTGAACGCCATTAGTTATAAAAGTCCCACTATTTGTCATCATCGGAACTTCACCCATATAAACTTCTTGTTATTTTGCTGATAAAATATCTTTCGTATTTTCTTCTTGATTAATTTCATAAACAACTAATCTTAAAGTGCATTTCAAAGCAGCAGAATAAGTTAAGCCTCTTGATATACATTCATCAACATCAAACTTAGGTTTTTCTAACCGATAAGATACATATTCAAGTGTTGCTTTATCATTTAGATCTTCAATTGGGAAAATACTTTTAAATACTCTTTCAAAACCTTTTACTAAGTGAGACTCAACTGATGTGTCTAGATCTGTAAGTTCTTTATATGAATTTTTTTGAACTTCTATAAGGTTAGGTATAGATAAGCTTTCTTTAAGCTTACCAAAATTTTTCCTTATATTTTTTTTTTCAGTAAATGATAAATTCATTTATACATAACTGCAAAAACAAAATTTAGCAGTTAAAAAATCCTATTAATTACTTAAGTTCTACTTTTGCGCCTGCAGCTTCTAATTTAGCTTTAATTTCTTCAGCCTCTTTTTTATTTACACCTGCTTTGACTTCTTTTGGTGCACCTTCTACTAAATCTTTTGCTTCTTTTAAACCTAATGAAGTTACAGCTCTAACTTCTTTTATTACATTAATTTTTTTGTCTCCTGCTGCTGCTAATACGACTGTAAACTCGTCTTTCTCTTCAGCTGGTGCTGCTCCACCTGCAGCTGCTACTGGTGCTGCTACTGCTGCTGCTGCTGAAACACCCCATTTTTCCTCTAACTGTTTTGATAGCTCTGCAGCTTCAACAACTGTTAGACTTGATAAATCCTCTATAATTTTATTTAAGTCTGCCATAATAAATTGCCCTGGTTATTTTTTTGATTTTTCAAGCGCCAAAATAGCGATTTTTGAGCCTGGTGCAAGTAAAATACTTGCGATTTTTTGTGCCGGAGATCTTAAAATACCCACAATTTTGGCCCTTGCCTCATCTAGGGTTGGTAAAGTTGCAACATTTTGAACGCCAGCAACGTCTAAAATGTCATTACCCATGATTCCACCAAGTATTTTTAGATTTTTATTTTCTTTAGAAAAATTGGTTAAAATCTTTGCAGATGTTATTGCATCTTTCGATAAAGCTACTGCTGTAGGACCTGAGAATAAATTTGATAGGTCTTTACATCTAGTTTTCTCTAAAGCGAGTTTAGTAATTCTATTTTTTGTAATTTTAAAAATTATTCCATGTTCTCTCATTTTGGACCTAAGTTCATCCAATTGTTTTACTGTTAAACCTTGGTAATGAGCTACAATGACAGCTTCTGAGCTATCTAATTGAGATGTCATATCTTTTATATAGCTCTGTTTTTTTTCTTTACTCATCATGATTATATACCCTTATTTAACTTTAATTTATACGAAACACCCATAGAAGAAGTAATAAATGCACTTTTGATTAAATTACCTTTAACAGTATTGTTGGATTTCTCTTTTTCTAAAGTATCTATTACTGCATTATAGTTTTTTATTAAATTTTCATCTGAGAAAGATTTTTTTCCAATTGCTAAACCTATGTTACCATCTTTATCATTTCTTATTTCTACTTGACCAGATTTAGCGTCTTTAATAGCTTTTTCAACATTTTCATTTACTGTTCCAAGTTTTGGATTTGGCATTAGGCCTTTAGGGCCTAATACTTTACCTAATTTTGATAATTTAATCATCATTGCAGGAGTGCATATTAATTTATCAAAATTTATTTCTCCTAGCTTAATCTTTTCTATAAATTCATCTCCTCCAACTATATCAGCTCCCGCATCTTTAGAAGCTTGCACTTTTGAATCTTCACACACAACAGCAACTTTTATTTTTTTCCCAGTACCTCCCGGTAAATTAACTATTGTTCTTAAACTTAGCTCATTTTTTTTTTGTTTATTGTTAATTTGAAACGATAAGTCAATAGACTCATCAAATTTAGTAGTACAATTTTTTTTAATAACAGGAATTAATTTATCAATTACTTCTGGATCTAAATCCAATGTGTCTTTCGGTAATTTATTAAATCTTTTTGACATCGTTACTCCTTAACTTCAATCCCCATAGATCTTGCAGATCCAGCAATAATTTTTGAAGCTTCTTCTATATCGTTAGCATTTAGATCTGACATTTTTTGTTTAGCGATATCCGCAACCTGTTTCTTTGTTATGTATCCAACTATATTTCTACCTGGTTCTTTCGAACCGCTTTTTAATTTAACAGCCTCTTTTATAAAATGTGATGCTGGAGGAGATTTAATTATAAAATCAAATTTTTTATCTTTATAGACTGTAATTACAACTGGAACAGGTTTGCCCATAAAGGATTTTGTTTTTTCATTAAAAGCTTTACAAAAATCCATAATATTAATTCCTCTTTGTCCCAAAGCAGGGCCTACAGGAGGAGCAGGGTTTGCTTGACCACCTTTGATCTGAAGTTTTATGTATCCACTTATTTCTTTTTTTGCCATTAGCTTACTTTCTCGACTTGATTATATTCTAAATCAACTGGGGTAGGTCTTCCAAATATTGATACGGAAACTTTTAGTCTAGATTTATCCTCATCTATATCTTCTACTAGCCCACTGAATGATGCAAAAGGTCCATCTATAACCTGAACTTTTTCTCCAATAGTATACTCTACACCAGATTTAGGTTGTGCTACTCCATCTTTAATCTGTCCTAATATTTTGCTTATTTCCTTATCTGATACTGGAACTGGAGTTCCTTTGGAACCTAAAAATCCACTCACTTTTTTAATATTTTTAATCATATGATAAATATTGTTATCCATTTCACTTTTTATTAAAATATAGCCAGGAAAATATTTTTTTTTCCTCTGTATTCTTTTTCCTCTTTTTACTTCAGTTACATCATGAGTTGGAACAACAATTTCATCTATTTTTTCTGATATTTTTGCCTTTTCTGCTTCTTCTTTAATTAGATCTGCAACTTTGTTTTCAAAGCTTGAGTGTGACTGAACTATGTACCAATTTTTCATATAATTATATACTGATGTTAATTACTATATCTAAAAAAAATTTCCAAATTTGGTCTAATAATAGAAAAAATAACGAGGCAACAATTGCCATAGCAATTACCATTAAAGTTCCTTGTAAAGTTTCCTTTGATGTAGGCCAAGTTACTTTAAAGGCTTCTTGTTTAACTTCTTGTATAAATTTCAAAGGGTTTATCATAATATTTACACTTTCTTGGCAGGAGCGGAGGGAATCGAACCCCCAACCTCCGGTTTTGGAGACCGGCGCTCTACCAATTGAGCTACACTCCTATGGGAGCTTACTCTATAATCTTAGTTACTACTCCAGCTCCAACAGTTCTACCACCTTCTCTAATTGCAAAATTTAATTTTTCACTCATAGCTATTGGTGTAATTAATTTTACGGTAAATTTAGCATCATCTCCTGGCATTACCATTTCAGTACCTGAAGGTAATTCTACCTCTCCCGTAACATCTGTAGTTCTAAAATAAAACTGAGGTCTATATTTAGTAAAAAAAGGAGTATGTCTTCCACCCTCTTCTTTTTTTAATACATAAGCTTGAGCCTCAAATTTTGTATGTGGTTTAACAGATCCTGGTTTACAAAGAACTTGTCCTCTTTCAACATCTGTTCTTTCAATACCTCTTAAAAGCACACCAATGTTATCACCAGCTTCACCTGAGTCTAAAAGTTTTCTAAACATTTCAACACCGGTACACACTGATTTTTTGGTATCTCTTATTCCAACAATTTCTATTTCTTCACCTGTTTTAACAACACCTGACTCAACTCTACCAGTTACAACTGTTCCTCTTCCTGAAATTGAAAAAACATCCTCAACTGGCATCAAGAAATCTTTATCTTTTGGTCTATCTGGCTGAGGAATAAATTCGTCAACTGACTTCATTAATTCCATTATAGAATTTTTTCCTATTTCATCATCTCTGCCTTCAACTGCCGCCAAAGCTGAACCTTTAATAATTGGTGTTTTGTCTCCAGGAAATTTATATGAAGTTAACAATTCTTTAATTTCTTCCTCAACAAGATCAATTAATTCTTTATCAGCTACTTGATCAACTTTGTTTAAGAAAACTACTATTGCAGGAACTCCAACTTGTCTTGCTAAAAGAATATGTTCTCTAGTTTGAGGCATTGGTCCATCTGCAGCATTAACTACAAGTATAGCTCCATCCATTTGTGCGGCACCAGTGATCATATTTTTTACATAGTCAGCGTGACCAGGACAGTCAACGTGTGCATAGTGTCGTTTTTCTGTTTCATATTCAACATGTGCTGTTGAAATTGTGATTCCTCTTTCTTTTTCCTCAGGAGCTTTATCAATTTGATCATAAGCAACAAAATTCGCACCACCACTCTCAGCTAAAACTTTAGTTATTGCAGCGGTTAAAGTTGTTTTGCCATGATCGACATGACCGATTGTACCAATGTTACAGTGCGGTTTATTTCTTACAAATTTTTCTTTCGACATTATATTTCATACCTCATTTTTTTTTTTAATTTTTTGGAGCGGGTAAAGGGAATCGAACCCTTACATCCAGCTTGGAAGGCTAGCGTTCTACCATTGAACTACACCCGCATCACCCAAGTTCACTCCAATGTTATTTAAATTAATTATTGAATGGTGGAGGGGGAAGGATTCGAACCTTCGAAGACCGAAGTCAACGGGTTTACAGCCCGCCCCATTTGACCGCTTTGGTACCCCTCCTGATAGCAGGGGAAGCGTCCCCTTGTTCAATAAAGCTTTAAACAACAAGCGGTTTATATATTTTTATTGTATAAATGCAATATGAGAATTAGTGAGTAAATATCTAAAAAAATGTATTAAAATCTAGGAAATTATGAATAAAAAATCGTTTTTTATAGTTGGCAAACACGCTGTTATTGGAGCGCTAAAAAATCCTCAAAGAAAGGTTTTGAGGATCTTTTTGACTGAGGAAAGTAAAAAAATAATTCACAGGACTAATGAAAGACAGAATTTGCTTAAAGATATTAAAATATTCTATAAAACAAAAAAAGAATTAGACAAATATACAGGAAAAGAAAATATTTTACATCAAGGTTTTATAGCCGAAATAGAACACCGTGAAGAATTATCATTAAAAGAATTCATTAAAGTAAAAAAAAATTTAACCTTAGCTTGTTTGGATGAAGTTACTGATGCAAGAAATATTGGATCAATAATTAGGAGTGCATCATCTTTTAATATAGATGGAATAATTGTCAAAGAAAGACATTTTCCTGAAGAAAGTAAGTTGATGTACAAATCTGCTAGTGGATGTATGGAACATATAAATATATTTAAGGTTTCAAATATAAATACAGCATTAAAATCATTAAGAGATAAAAATTTTTGGATTTATGGATTTGACGCAAATTCCGATAAAGATTTTACAGAAGTGGATTGGAAAGGGAATAATGTTCTACTTTTTGGTTCTGAGGGGTTTGGTATAAAAAAACATACAGGTAAATATGCAGATTTTTTCGTTAGAATAAAAATTAATAACAATGTTGACAGTTTAAATATATCTAACAGTGCCTCTATTGTATTTCACTATATATCAAAGACAAAAAAAATATCTTGATTAGTTACAAAAATATTAATAAGAATTGATTAAGCCCTTGTAGCTCAGCTGGTAGAGCAATTGATTTGTAATCAATAGGTCCGCGGTTCGAGTCCGTGCGGGGGCACCAAAATTTAAAAATGTTTATTTCCAGCAAAATATGTTTTCTAGAATTAGAAAAGACTGGAATAAGTTCAATAAAAAAATTTCTCAAAAACCATATTCAAGAAGGAAAGATAACACGTCCACATGATTATGTTACGGATGAAATATTAAATAAAAAATTATTTTTTCTAGGGTCAATAAGAAATCCTCTTGATTGGTACATATCTAGATGGAGCTATGGATGCATGATGAGAAGTGATGATTCTTTATTTAGAAATTTTGTAAAAAAAAGATTTAACATATCTAGAATTAACAACATTGATGGTCAATACTTTAAAAAAATAAAATACTTAAAAAATCAACTTTTTAAAAACAATATGAATTTAGAAAGCTTGTATTCTGATCCATACAACAAAGACAATTTTAGAAAGTGGTTAAAGGAATTGCTAACAAATAAAAAAAATAGTCCCTTAGCGGAACATTATTACTTCTCGTCTTTATACTTAAATTTTGGCTATATGACATTTAGATATTTAATTATGTTTACTAAACCTAATCATAGAAAAAAAATATATTCAGAAATAAAAAATTATCAAAATATAATTGATTTTGATAAAAATTATAATTTCATAAATAAATTTGTGAAGGTTGAGAATTTAAAATATGATTTAGAAAGCCTTATAAATGAATTAGGAATAGATAAGATAAATGAAATTGAAATTGTAAATCCTTCAAAGCGAGAAAAAAATTTAGATTACTATTATGACGATGAGTCTTTAGAAATCGTTACAAAACAAGATAAATTTATTTTTGATAAGTTTAATTATTAAGAAGCTTTAGTTTCTCTCCTCAACTGTTCAATCTTAATCTTCTTTTCAATATTGCTATTTTTGTTATACAGCAAACTGAATGTTATTTTTTTATTAATTGATATATAGATATATTGTGCATTTCGTACTTCGAAATTATCAGCTACTGCACTAATTGGTCTTTTTTTTGGATTTAAATTTTTAATTGCTATTTTTGATTTTTCACCAATAATTTTTCCTTTCCATCTTCTGGGTCTAAAGGGACTTATGGGAGAAATAGATAATTTTTTTGAATTTAAATTTAATATTGGTCCGTGTACTGATAGATTATAAGCTGTACTCCCTGCTGGAGTTGAAACTAAAACGCCGTCAGCTATAAGTTTTTTTATAAGTTGCTTTGAACCAGAACTAATTTTAATGGATGCGGCTTGTCTACTTTGTCTTAAAATAGAAACTTCATTTATTGCAATTGATTTTTTTATTTTTCCTAAATTATTAACAACTTTCATTTGGAGTGGATTTATTGATACAGTTTTGGATTTTGTAAAATTTTTAATAGTTTGTTTCTTAGAAAATTTATTCATTAGAAAACCATAATCACCTGAATTAATTCCATAAAATGGTTTTTTATATTTATAAAATTTTTTAAGAGTTTGTAACATAAAACCATCTCCACCAATTACGATTATAAAATTTGATTTTTTTAAAGTTGAGAGATTATTTTCTTTTTCAATAGATTTTTTTATTTTTTGAGATCTGTTATTTTTATCTGATACTATAAATGCTTTAATCATAATCTATTGGTGCCCTCGGCCAGACTCGAACTGGCACTCCATAAATGGCAAGGATTTTAAGTCCTTTGTGTCTACCAATTTCACCACGAGGGCATGAGTTATTTTCATTAGTGTTTATGCCAATATTTATAATTGAACAAGATGAATAAGTAAATTTTTTTTATTTTATCTCTATGTTTCCGAGTTTGTTCCGAGTTATCCTATAAAATCCTATTATTTTTAAGCTGCAGTATTTTTAAATTCATCAATTGATGGACAAGAACAAAATAAATTTTTATCTCCGTATACATTGTCCACTCTAGCTACTGGAGGCCAAAATTTATTTGCTTTTAAGAATTTTGCTGGATATGCGGCTTGCTCTCTTGAATATTTATGATTCCATTCATCTGAAGCTAACTCAATATCTGTATGAGGTGCATTTTTAATTGGATTATCAACTTTATCAAATTTTCCTGACATGATCATATCTATTTCAGATTTAATGCTTATCAAAGTATCACAAAATCTATCTAGTTCAGACAAACTTTCACTTTCAGTTGGTTCAATCATCATTGTACCTGCTACTGGCCATGACATTGTTGGTGCATGAAAACCATAATCGATCAACCTTTTAGCTATATCTTCTTCTGTAATCCCTGTTTCAGTTTTAATAGATCGAATATCAATAATACATTCGTGGGCGACATTTCCGTTTGAGCCTTTATAAAGAATTGGGTAATGATTTTTAAGTCTATGAGCTATATAATTTGCATTTAGTATTGCAATTTGAGTAGCTAATTTTAAACCCTCAGAACCCATCATTTTAATATACATCCAAGAAATTGATAAAATACTTGAGCTTCCCCAGGGTGCTGCTGAAACTGCTCCTATTCCTGTGGCAGGTCCACAATCTTTAACAACTGGATGATTAGGCAAATAAACTTGTAAATGTCTTTTACATGCAATTGGTCCCATTCCTGGTCCTCCACCACCATGTGGAATACAGAATGTTTTATGTAAGTTTATGTGACAAACATCTGGACCAAAATTTCCAGGTCTTGCTATACCAACAAGCGCATTTAAATTTGCACCATCCATATAAACTTGACCACCATGTTTATGAACTAACTCACATATATCTGTAATTTTTTCCTCAAATACTCCATGAGTAGATGGGTAAGTGACCATTAATGCTCCAAGATTTTCAGAATGTGTTTCTGCTTTTTTCTTTAAGTCCTCAAAATCAACATTTCCCTCTTTGTCACAATCAACAACGACAACTTTCATCCCTACCATTTGTGCACTAGCAGGATTAGTTCCATGTGCTGAACTTGGTATTAAACATATATTCCTGTTTTCTTCACCTCTATCCAAATGATACTTTCTAATTACCATTAATCCTGCATATTCTCCTTGAGCACCTGCATTTGGTTGAAGTGAAACACCAGAAAAACCAGTAATTGATCTTAGCCAATTTTTAAGATCAGTGAATAAATCTCTATATCCTTCCATCTGCTCAATAGGAACAAATGGATGAGGCTCTGCTAATTCTCTCCATGAAATAGGTATCATTTCCGCAGTAGCATTTAATTTCATAGTACATGAGCCAAGTGCAATCATAGTTCTATTAAGAGCTATATCTTTATCTTCTAATTTTTTTAAATATCTAAGCATCTCAGTTTCTGAATGGTATGAATTAAAGACAGGGTGTTCTAAATATTTTGAAGTTCTTAATAATTTTTTTGGTAAATTGGGTAAACTTACTGTTGGATCTTCTTTTTTAATTGATTCCGCTGCGTTAAAAATTTTTAGTAATTGATTTACTCTATAAACATTTTTCTTTTCATCGAAAGAAACTGCTAGCATTTCAGAATTTACTTTTCTGATATTTACTTTTTGATTTAAAGCATTTTTGTAGATTTGATCAGTTTTATCTTTAGTAACAATTGTAACAGTATCAAAGAAATGATCTGAATAAATTTCATATCCTGATTGTTTTAATTTATCTGCAAAGTTTTTAGCTAATTGAGAAACTCTCTCAGAAATAGTTCGGATACCCTCTGGACCATGATAAATAGCATATGCTGCTGACACAATTGCTAATAAGGCTTGAGCAGTACAAATATTACTTGTAGCCTTATCTCTTCTTATATGTTGTTCCCTAGTTTGTAATGATAATCTGTATGCTTTGTTTCCGTGTCTATCAATAGAGACACCGACAATTCTTCCTGGCATAGATCTTTTGTATTCATCTTTAGTTGCAAAGAAGGCTGCATGGGGTCCACCGTAGCCCATTGGTATTCCAAATCTTTGAGAGCTTCCTACAGCAATATCTGCTCCTAGTTCTCTTGGTGTTTTTAACTTAGCAAGTGCTAATAAATCACAAGCTAAAATAGATTTACCGTTTTTTTTATGAATTTTACTTATTGCTTCGCTAGGATCTTTTATGTCTCCTAATGTTCCCGGATATTGCAATATGCCACAAACTAAATCTTCTTTTAATTGATCTAATACTTTATCTTCATTACCAACAAGTACCTTTAATCCCATTGGTTCTGCTCTTGTTTGGATTACATCAATTGTTTGTGGGTGACAATTTTCTGAGACAAAAACTAAACTGCTGTCCTTTTTATTTAATCTATGACTTAATCCCATTGCTTCTGCGGCTGCTGTTCCTTCGTCCAATAAAGATGCATTTGCGATATCCATTCCTGTGAAATCAACTATCATTTGTTGGAAATTAAGCAGCATTTCCAATCTTCCTTGAGCTACCTCGGGTTGATAAGGTGTATAAGAAGTGTACCAACCTGGATTTTCTAAAATATTTCTTAGAATTACATATGGCGTATAAGTGGCATAATAACCCATCCCTATAAAGTTGGAGTAGATTTGATTTTTTTTCGAAATTGCTTTTAATTTTCTTAATGCTTCATATTCTGAATTTGACTCACCAATATTTAATTCATCTTTTAATTGGATCTTTTCTGGAACTGTACTTTTGATTAAATCATCGAGTGATTTGTAATTAAGTTCCTTAAGCATTTTATTTTGATCTTCATCTGATGGTCCAATGTGTCTTTTTAAAAAATCTTTTTGAGAATTATGTAACATTAGCTAGTACTCTCCTTTGCAAATTTATCGTATTCTTCTTTGTTCATAAGACTATTCATTTCAGATTGATCTTTCATTTTTAGTTTAAAAAACCATGCTGAACCCTCTGGATCTTCATTAATTTTAGAAGGATCATCTATAATAGCTTGATTAGTATCTACTACTTCACCACTAACTGGGGTATAAACATCACTAGCAGCTTTCGTAGACTCTACTACTCCTGCTGTACCATCTTTTTCAACATTAGATCCTTTTTCAGGAAGTTCTGCAAAAACTATGTCCCCAAGCATTTCTGTTGCATGTTTTGTAATTCCTATTGTGGCTACATCTCCCTCTAAAGTAATCCACTCATGTTCTTTAGAAAATTTTACTTCACTCATTAATTTACTCCTTTCACATAATTTTTTTTATAAAATGGTAGTGCACAAACATTTGCTGGATGTTTTTTTCCTCTTACCTCAAGGAAAATTTTAGTATCAACTTTTGAAAACTTTTTATCAACATAGCCCATCGCTATAGGTCCGTTTACACTTGGTCCAAACGTTCCACTAGTTATCTCGCCAATTTGTGTATCTGTATCATCAAATATTTTAGTTTTTTCTCTGGCAATCAATCTACCTTCGGGCTTAATCCCTACTCTTATTTGGCTTGCTCCATCTTGCATTTGGTCTATAATTTTTTTCGATCCAATAAAACCTCCATTTGATAATCTAGATTTTGAGATTGCCCATCTAAGGTTTGCCTCAACTGGTGTTTTATTAATATCTAATTCATGACCATATAAACATAATCCAGCTTCTAATCTCAAGGTATCTCTTGCCCCAAGTCCTATAAGTTGTGCTCCCTTTTCTATTAAATTTTCAACAAATTTTTCAGCTTTATCGTTAGAAATTGAAATTTCAAATCCATCCTCCCCTGTATAACCTGATCTTGTGACAAATAATTTTTGATTATTAGAATCAAACCAATTTCCTGTCATAAAATTTAATTGATCAACCCCATTTATAATTGAGTTTAAAATTTCAACAGACTTAGGTCCTTGAATAGCTATTAAAGATCTATTGCTGTCTAAATTCATTTTAAATTTCGAACCTAGTAAATTAGATAAAATTTCAAAATCCTTATCTTTGCATGCAGCATTTAAGATAATTAAATACCCCTCCTCTATTTTAGTAATAATTAAATCATCATAAATTCCAGCATCTTCATTCATTAAAAAACTATACTTAGAGCAGTTTTGTTTTAGATTTTTTAAATCTAATGGAAAAATCTTTTCTAATTCTTCTGTCAAACTTTCATCACCATATATAAACAATTGACCCATATGAGATACATCAAATATTCCAGAATTCGATCTTGTGAATTTATGTTCCTCGATAATACCTTTGCTATATTGAATGGGCATTTCATATCCCGCAAATTCAACAAACTTAGCGTTGTTACTTTGATGAAGTTTATTTAGCGATGTTTTTTTTATTTCCATATTAACTCTTCTGTGCCCCCTCTGTCTTGGTGCCTGAGAGATTTGCTCCTTCGGCGAGAATAATTCTCTTTCCAGAGTTAATATGTACGGTCCTTTTGCCTGAGAGTTTCCGGGGTGGTTTCTCCTTCGGCGCCAATTAAATTGGTCTCTCCCGTATTAGGTTTAGTTTGTTATAATTGTTGTAAATTGTCAAGAACTAAAAAATAATTTTTTTATTTACCTCTATGTGTGCAAGTCTTGTGCAAGTTTTCACAAAGGAATTAAAATCCGTGCACCTCTTTATTTAAGTTTTTGTTGCTATATTTGTAAATATTTAAGCCAGGATTAAAATCTTTGCTATTTGTTTTGTGATACCTGCAGATACTTGACATTCTAAAAATTTTACTAGAGTTCTCTCCACTCCTATGAACAGTATCCATGTTTAAAAATATAAAATCACCAAGATTTAACTCAAATTTTTTAATTTTTAAATTTTTAATTAATTTAGGGTCTATTTTTCTTTGAAGTGATCTAAATTTACCAGGTCTTTCTTTTTTTACTTTGACTAATCCAAGTTTATGTGATTTTTCAAGAAATTCTAAGGGTCCCATATTAAATTTTAATTTAGTTAAAGGTGTCCAACAATTTAATCCATTATACCCTTTATTGTTTTGCCTGAAATAAGCAGAGTCTTGATGCCATTCTAATTTATTTCTTGAATCAATAGGAGAGTCTATCCTAATCAGAAGATCAGTAGCTGAAATAGTTTCAATTTCGCATGCCATAATCTTTTTAACTATTTTCGTAATTTTTGTATTTGTCCATAATTGATAAGATGCAATAGAAGTTTGCAACGTATCAAAAAAATACGCAAATTTTTTTTTACTTTTATTTCTTAATTTA
>CACJZM010000009.1 GCA_902597895.1 uncultured Pelagibacteraceae bacterium | reverse complement strand
AACTACAGGTTTTATAGGTGAATTTTTAATTTTAATAGCTGCATTTGAAAAAAATACTGTTGTAGCAGTTATTGCATCATTAGGTGTAAAGTAATCAGAAGCTAAGGGGAATAAACCAATTGAAAATCTAATAAAACCATATCCTGCCATTTTAAGTAAAATAGCTGCTAATAAAACAGAACCAGCAGTTGGTGCCTCAACATGCGCATCTGGTAACCATGTGTGAACAGGCCACATTGGAGTTTTAACCGCGAAAGAACTAAAAAAAGCTAACCAAAGTAAATTTTGATATTTAGGGTCTATACCTATTGCGTATAATTGAATTATATCAGTTGTACCTGTTTGCCAATAAATAAATATTATTGCAACCAACATTAAAACAGATCCAAGTAAAGTGTATAAAAAAAATTTAAATGCTGAGTAAACACGTCTATCTCCTCCCCATATCCCAATAATTAAAAACATTGGTATGAGGCCTCCCTCAAAAAATAAATAAAATACTAATAAATCAAGTGAACAGAAAACTCCTATCATGAAAGTTTCCATTAAAAGAATGGCAATTAGGAAATCCTTAAGTCTATATTTTACAGTATTATTAACTGATATAGTGCATAACAAAGTAACGAACGTGGTAAGAATAATAAATAGTATAGATATACCATCAACTCCAACTTTATAATTAACAAAACCAGTAAGCCATCTTCTTTCCTCAATAAATTGAAAATCAAAAGTGTTGATATCAAAAGAGTACCACAAATATATTGATAAAATAAAATTTACTACAGAAACAAACAGTGCAATATACTTGCTAGATATGTTTTTATTATCTCTACTTTTAGAAAAAAATATAAAAATTGCACCAACAGAAGGTAATAAAATTAATGATGATAAAATTGGAAAATCCATTAATATAATATTAAAAAGGTTAATAAAACTGAAAATCCAATAAGCATAACAAAAGCATACTGATATATAAAACCACTCTGAAATTTAACTGCTAAAAACGAAAATAATTTTACTAAACGTGAAATTCCATCAGGGCCAAACTTATCAATTATGTTAATATCAATTTTCTTCCAAAAAAATATTCCTAATTTTTTACAGGATTTAATAAAAATAAAATCATATAATTCATCGAAGTACCATTTATTTTTCAAAAATTTATATATAGGGTAATTAGCATCTACAAATAATTTTATAATTAAAGTTTTTTTAATAAATATGTAATATGCAATAGGTATTGATAATGTTACAATTATTGGTGTCATATATAAAAACCATGCTGGAGGATGTTCTTGGCTTAAAGGTTGAAAAAAGTATATAGAGTCTTTCCAAAAGTTTATACTACTTGATGAACTGATAAATATATCCTTAAATATTATTCCTGAAAAAACTGCTCCTATACTTAAAATAATTAAAGGTATTATCATTACCATTGGTGATTCATGTATAGACTCTAATTTTATTTTTGTATTTTTGTAAGTTCCATGAAACGTTTTAAATAATAATCTCCACGAATATATTGAGGTCATCAATGCTGTTAATACACCAACACCTGCTGCTAAATAGCCAATTGTAGTACCTTTTAGATATGCGAATTCCAAAATTGCATCTTTAGAATAAAAACCAGACAAAAATGGAAAGCCAGTTAATGCTAGTGTACCTATAATCATTAAAATCCAGGTATATGGCATTTTTTTCCAAATTCCTCCCATTTCATCTATATTTTGCTGATTTTGAAAAGAATGAATAACTGATCCTGCACCTAAAAAAAGTAGAGCTTTAAAAAAAGCATGTGTAAACAAATGAAACATTGCAACATTGTATGCACCAACTCCTATAGCAAAAAACATGTATCCCAATTGACTGCATGTTGAATAAGCAATAATTTTTTTTATATCATTTTGAACTAATGCTACTGTAGCAGCGAAAAATGCTGTACTCATTCCTATTATAGTAATAATGTTTAAAGCAAGTTCAGAAAACTCGTATATAGGTGAACATCTAACTATTAAAAAAACACCAGCAGTAACCATTGTGGCTGCATGGATAAGAGCAGATACGGGTGTTGGACCTTCCATTGCATCTGGTAACCAAGTATGCAAAAAAATTTGTGCAGACTTTCCCATTGCACCTATAAATAAAAGTATGCAAATTAGATTTATAGCATTAAACTTTATTCCAAGGAATGAAATCTCATTATTACTAAAATTATTTACTTCGGAAAAAACTCCTTCGTAATTTACTGTTCCAAAAACATAAAAAATTAAAAAAATACCAAGCGCTAAACCAAAATCACCTATTCTATTAACTATAAAGGCTTTTATTGCAGCGGCATTTGCAGTTTCTTTTTTAAACCAAAATCCTATCAAAAGATATGAGCATAAACCTACTCCTTCCCAGCCAAAAAATAATTGCAAAAAATTATCAGAACTTACAAGTATTAACATTGAGAAAGTAAATAATGATAAGTACGACATAAACCTATTTTTATGAGGATCATGAGACATATAACCTATGGAATAAATATGCACTAAGGATGAGACAATCGTTATAACGACAAACATTAATGATGAAAGTGAATCTATATATATTGACCAACTAGCATTAAATGAACCAGAATTAATCCAATTAAATAATAAAAAATTATTTGAATAAGAGTTTACAATTACATTATAAAAAATTATACAAGAAATAATAGCTGAGATAGAAACAAAAAAACTAGTTATTATTTCAGAATTTCTTACACCAATAATTTTTCCAAAAAATCCAGATAAAACTGCACCTAATAATGGAAGGAAAACCATTAAATATCCTAACTGCATTTTTATCCTTTCAATTTATCAATTTCTTCGACTCTTATCGTTCCAGAATTTCTAAAATAAACTACTATAATTGCCAAACCTATTGCTGCCTCTGCTGCTGCAACAGTAAGAATAAATAATGTAAATATTTGACCAGATAGATCGTTCAGATAGATAGAAAAAGAAACTAGATTTATATTAACTGCAAGCAAAATTAACTCAATACTCATTAAAATAACTATTATATTTTTTCGATTTAAAAATATTCCCACCACACCAATAGTAAAGATTATAGCTGCTAATGTAAGATAGTGACCTAGGGAAACATCAAACATCTATCTTAACTCCTTTATTTTTCTCAACATCAATAAGCTCAACTCCGTCAGATCGTTCCCTTGAAACTTGTTTGAAATAACTTTGTTTTTTAATCCCAGATCTTTTTCTAAAGGTAAGTACAATTGCCCCAATCATAGCAACCAATAATATCATCCCACTTAATTGGAATAAGTGAATATAATCAGTGTATAAGACCTCACCTATTGAATGGGTATTAGTTTTCTCTGATATAAAATTTAAATTTAGTGAATCAGGGTTTAAATTAGGCTTAAATTTCCAACCTCCAACAACTATTATTAGCTCAAAAAAAATAATTATACTTACTATTATTCCCACTGGTATGTGCGAAGATCCTCTTTCAGCAGCAAACCATTCGTTTTTTTGAAGAGAGACGTTTAACATCATAACTACAAATAAAAATAAAACTGCAACAGCTCCTACATATACAATTAACATTATCATCCCAACAAACTCTGCGCCAATCATAATAAATAAGCAAGATATGCTTATAAAATCTAAGATTAAAAAAAAAACAGAATGTACAGTATTCTTTGATACAGTTACCATGATTGCTGACAAAATTGCAATTATTGAAAAAATGTAAAAGAATATTGAATGAGCAATCATTATTTATCTATAAGGTTTGTCAGCTTTTATATTTGCCTCTAATATACTCTCCCATTTATCTCCATTATCAAGAAGTTTTTCTTTATTGTAATATAATTCTTCTCTTGTGTGTGTTGCGAATTCAAAATTAGGCCCTTGAACTATAGCGTCTACTGGGCAAGATTCCTCGCATAAACCACAATATATACATTTTAACATATCAATATCATATCTAGTTGTTTTTCTACTACCATCTTCTCTTTCGGTAGACTCAATTGTTATTGCTTGTGCTGGACAAACAGCTTCGCACAATTTACAGGCTATGCATCTTTCCTCACCATTTGGATATCTTCTAAGCGCGTGTTCTCCTCTAAACCTTGGACTAATTTTACCTTTTTCAAAAGGATAGTTTAAAGTTTTTTTTGCTTTGAAACTCTCCTTAATTGCTATTCCTAAACCAGTTATAAAATCAGTTAAAAATATTGTTTTTAAAATTCTCGAAATTTTCATTAATTGCTTCCTGGTAGTAAATTGAAATAGAGTAAAAAGGATGAAGTGAGCACTACCCAAAGCAAAGAAAAAGGTAGAAAAATTTTCCATCCTAGTTTCATTAATTGATCATATCTATATCTTGGCACAATTGCTTTTACTAATGCAAATAAAATAAATAAAATTAAAATTTTTAATATCAACCATATAGGTTGAGGTATTAAATTAAACGGATATATTTCTATAGGCGATAACCATCCACCTAAAAATAAAATTGAACCTAGTGCACACATTAAAAGTATATTTGCATATTCTCCTAACCAAAACATCGCATACATCATTCCAGAATATTCAGTTTGATACCCCGCAACTAATTCTGCTTCTGCCTCTGGTAAATCGAATGGTGGTCTATTTGTCTCTGCTAGTGCAGATATAAAATATATTACAAACATTGGAAATAATGGGATTATAAACCACATATTTTTTTGAGCCATAACAATATCTGACAAGTTTAAAGATCCTACACACAGTAAAACATTGATTATTATTACGCCTATTGAAACTTCGTAGGATATCATTTGAGCGGCTGATCTTATTGCACCTAAAAAGGGATACTTTGAATTAGATGCCCATCCACCCATAATAATTCCGTAAACGCCTAAAGAAGAAACTGCAAATATATAAAGAATACCAACATTTATATCTGCTAACACATAACTTTCACTGAAGGGTATGACTGCCCAAGCTATAAGGGCAAGGGTCATAGTAACTATAGGAGCAAGTATAAATATAATCTTATTAGAACTTGCTGGTATAATTATCTCCTTAAAAATGTATTTTAGAGCATCTGCCAAAGATTGAAATAAACCAAATGGACCAACTACATTGGGACCTCTTCTTTTCTGAACAAATGCCCAGACTCTTCTATCTAACCAAACAATCATTGCAACGGCCGTCAAAACAGGCAATAGAAGAAATAGTATTTTGTAAACTTCTAAAAATAAAATATTAACACTTTCAAGCATTATCCCTCTGTTCCTGTTTTTTTTAAATTATTCCTTAAACTACGGCACTCCATCATAGTTTTTGAAGCTCTTGAAACTACATTAGAATAATAATAATCTAGATCATCAGTAATTATTTTTTCATTGTGAAAACTTTTATGAATATCTAAAGATTTATTGTCTTTTTTTTTTTTAATAAAATCAAGCATATCTGAAACCATATTATCTTTTGTATTAAAAATTTTTTTTCTTTTTATATATGTAGAAAGATTGTTGAAAATTTCCCAATCTTCTTTAGCGTCGCCTGGGGGATAAGTTGCTTGGTATGCTTTTTGAATTTGACCTTCTAAATTCGTATAGTGAGCATCTTGTTCAGTGTATGCAGCTCCTGGTAATATAACATCAGAAAATTCAGCACCTTTGTCACCATGACTACCAATATATATTATAAATTCATTTTTTTTTTTTAATTTTAAATTATCTTTTCCAATTAAAAAAATTACCTCAAATTCATTATTTAAAGTTTTTGTAAGAACTTCATTAGAATTTATATCTCCAGAAACAATATTTAAATCATATGAACCGACTGTTGAAGCATGTATTGACAGAATATTTATAGGATTCCAATTTTCATTAATTTTATTTTGGGATAGTAAATATTTTTTCAATCCTTCAAGTAAAAAGTTTGATGATCTAAGTTTAAAAAAAGACTGACCAAAAATAAAAATTGGTTTTTTTGAATTTTCAATTTTTTTTGTAATCGAGCTTGCTCCATCTAAAATTTCTTTTAATTTAGACGTATTATTTTCAATTATTTCATAATCATAGGTTAAATCACCTAAGTTTCCGAAAGAATAAATTTCACATTTATTTTTTAAAAAAGCGTTTCTTATTCTTGAGTTAAGAATTGTTGCCTCATACCTTGGATTTGTTCCAATTAATACAATTAAATCACTTTCATCAATTCCGTTTAATCTTGAATTAAAGATATAATTTTCTCTATTATTAATATCTACTAAGTAATTATCATCTCTTGACTCTAAATTATTAGATTTTATTGTTTGATTAAAAAATTCCTTAGCAATATAGGAGGTCTCCATATTTGTTAAATCACCTATAAAACCTGCTATCTTATCTGAGCTAGTATTTTTTATCTTTTCTGCAATTTTATTATATGCTTCGTCCCAAGATGATTTTTTAAATTTATTGTCTTCTTTTATATAAGGTGTATCTAACCTCTGGTTTTTTAGCCCATCACATGAATACCTTGTTTTATCTGAAATCCATTCCCCGTTTATATCTTCATTAACTCTTGGCAGGACTCTTTTAACCTCCCAGCCATATGTATCTATACGAATATTGGATCCAACAGCATCCATTACATCTATACTTTCAGTTTTTTTTAACTCCCAAGGTCTAGCCTCAAATACATAGGGCTTTGATGTAAGAGCGCCAACTGGACACAAATCAATTACATTTGCTGAGAGTTCCGATTCCATAGATTTTTCTAGATATGTTGAAATTTGCATGTCTTCACCTCTTCCTATGGCTCCCAATTCAGGTACACCAGCTACTTCTGTGGCAAATCTTATACACCTAGTACAATGTATACATCTTGTCATTTGAGTTTTTATTAATGGGCCCATATATTTTTCAGGCACAGATCTTTTATTCTCTTTATATCTAGATTTATCTACACCATAAAACATTGATTGATCTTGCAAATCACATTCTCCACCTTGATCACATACTGGACAATCTAATGGATGATTAGCAAGTAAAAATTCCATAACTCCCTTTCTTGCCTTCTCAACAAATTCAGTATTTGTTTTAATATTCATGCCATTAGTAACTGGCATAGCACATGAAGCTACTGGTTTAGGAGATTTTTCTATTTCTACCAAACACATTCGACAGTTCCCAGCTATAGATAATTTCTCATGATAGCAAAATCTAGGTATTTCAGCTCCAGCTTGTTCACAAGCTTGCAAAACTGTTAGCCCTTCATCTACCTCTAGATCTATATCGTTAACTTTTACTTTAAGCATTGTCCTTTTCTAATAAATGTTGATCTACTAAGTATGGAATATTTTTATTTGTATCTACTACTGGAGAAAAATTATTTCTTTTTTCTATTTCTTTTTTAAAATGTCTTAACAAACCTTGAACTGGCCATGCTGAACCTTCTCCAAATGCACATATTGTATGGCCTTCGATTTGTTTAGTAACATCTAAAAGCATATCAACTTCATCTTTTGATGCTTCGCCTTTTGCCATTCTTTCTAACATTCTCCACATCCATCCAGATCCTTCTCTACATGGTGTACATTGTCCGCAACTTTCATGTTTGTAAAATCTTGCTATTCTTGCCATACATTTAATAATGTCTTGATCTTTATTAATCACGACTATTCCTGCGGTGCCAAGACCACTCTTATTTTCTATTAGTGAGTCAAAATCCATAGTAATTGTTTCACAAATTTTTTTGGGTAACAATGGCATAGAAGAACCACCAGGTATAACAGCTTTTAAATTTTCCCATCCTCCAACAACTCCACCCGCGTGTTTTTCTATGAGATCTTTCAAGGGAATTCCCATTTCTTCTTCAACATTACAAGGGTTATTAACGTTACCAGAAATACAAAATATTTTAGTTCCAGTATTTTTTGGCTTACCAATGCTTGAAAACCACTTTGCACCTTTTCTTAAAATTGTTGGAATTACCGCAATTGTTTCTACATTATTAACAATTGTGGGACAGCCATATAAACCTACTAGTGCTGGAAAGGGAGGTTTTAATCTTGGTAGGCCTTTGTTACCTTCCAAGCTTTCAAGTAAAGCTGTCTCTTCTCCACAAATATATGCGCCAGCACCATAATGAATATATATATCTAAATCCCAACCAGTGTCAGAAGCGTTTTTTCCAATTAATTTTTTATTATAAGCTTCGTTAATTGCTTTTTGTAAAACTTTACCTTCATTGACATATTCACCTCTAATGTAAATATAACATTTATTTGCATTTACTGCATAAGATGCATAAAAACATCCTTCGATTAATTTTTGCGGTTCAAATCTTAAAATGTCTCTATCTTTGCATGTTCCTGGCTCAGATTCATCAGCGTTTATTATTAAATAATGTGGCCTTGAACCAACTTCCTTTGGAGCAAATGACCACTTTAAACCAGTTGGAAATCCTGCTCCTCCACGTCCGCGTAATTCAGATGATTTAACTTCTTCAATTATCCACTCTCTACCTTTTGAAAATATACCTTTTACATCTTGCCAATCTCCATTTTTAATTGATGAATCAATATCAGCTCCTGTATCACTATATAAATTTTTAAATATTCTATCTTCGTCTTTAAGCATTTTTATTATCTATTAATGTTTTTCTATTATTTATTGGTTCAGAATTTGTTCTTCCCTTGTATGAGCCTGGTACTGGTGTTTCATTATTCATTATTTTATCTATTATTTTTTCAACATCTTTAGCATTTAAATCTTCATAATAATCCTCATTAATTTGCATCATTGGTGAGTTTACGCAGGCTCCTAAACACTCTACCTCTGTCCATGAACAAATATTATTCTTTGAAAGATGATTTTGATTTTCATTAATTTTTTTTTTACATACATCGACTAAATCGTATGCTCCTCTGATCATACATGGTGTAGTTGTACATACTTGTATATGGTATTTGCCTACAGGAGATAAATTATACATAGAATAAAATGTAGCTACCTCATAAACTTTCATATAAGGAATACTCAATAATTTACCAACATACTTCATTGCTTCCAATGGTATCCAGTTTTCGTGTTGTTTTTGGACTAAATATAATAATGGCATTACAGCACTTTTTTCTTTTCCCTTTGGATAATTTTGTATGATTTTATTTACTAACTCCAAATTTACTTTACTAAATTTGAAATCTTTTGGTTGATTTTTTGATATTTTTTTTAGACTCATCTGTCAATTTCTCCAAAAACTACATCCATAGATCCTAAAACTGCCGGTACATCAGCTAACATATGACCTTTAATTAAGTAATCCATTGCTTGCAAATGTGAAAAACCTGGTGCTCTAATTTTACATTTATATGGTTTGCTGGTTCCGTCAGATATAAGATAAACTCCAAATTCACCTTTTGGAGCTTCCACAGCAACATATATTTCATCTTGATCAACTCTATAGCCTTCCGTAAAAAGTTTAAAATGGTGAATTAATGCTTCCATCGACTCCTTCAATTTTTTTTTTGGTGGTGGACTAAGCTTTCCATCTAAAGATTTTATTGGTCCTTTTGGGAGAGAAGACAAACATTGATTTATAATTTTTACACTTTCCTTCATCTCTTCTATTCTACAAAGATATCTGTCATAACAATCTCCATTTTTTCCAATTGGAATTTTAAAATCAAATTGATTATAACATTCATAAGGTTGAGATTTTCTTAAGTCCCATGGTACACCTGAACCTCTTAACATAACTCCTGAAAAAGAATAATCTAACGCATCCTCTTTGCTAACAATTCCAATATCCACATTTCTTTGCTTAAAAATTCTATTATCAGTTAATAGATTTTCTAAATCATTTATTATTTTTGGAAAATTTTGACAAAACGCACCAATATCATCATCAAGTCCTCTTGGTAAATCTTGATGAACACCTCCAGCTCTAAAATAATTAGCGTGTAATCTTGAACCAGAAACTCTTTCATAAAAAGTCATTAAAGTTTCTCTTTCTTCAAAACCCCAAAGAGATGGCGTCAAAGCTCCAACATCAAGTGCTTGAGTAGTAATATTTAATATATGACTTAAAATTCTTCCTATCTCACAAAAGATTACTCTTATATATTGCGCTCTTATGGGTACATCAATTTTTAGTATTTTTTCGATTGCTAAAGCAAATGCATGCTCTTGGTTCATGGGTGCAACATAATCTAATCTATCAAAATAAGGTATCGCTTGAACATATGTTTTATTTTCAATTAATTTTTCAGTACCACGATGAAGCAATCCGATATGTGGATCTGCTTTTTCAACAACTTCACCGTCTAATTCTAAAATTAATCTAAGTACCCCATGAGCTGCTGGATGTTGAGGTCCAAAATTTAAATTTAATTTTTTTCTTTGTTTTGACATTATTCTTTAATTTTATCTTTAATATATTCAGTGCCCTTCCAAGGACTTTCAAAATCAAAATTTCTATAATTTTGTTCTAATTTAACTTCCTCATAAATTACCTTCTTCTCTGTTTCACTGTATCTAACTTCTGTATGACCAGTTAATGGAAAATCTTTTCTCAAGGGATGTCCTTCAAATCCATAATCAGTGAGGATCCTTCTTAAGTCAGGATGATCCTTAAATTTAATTCCATACATATCAAACACTTCTCTTTCCATCCAATTTGCGGCAGGAAATAAAGAAACTAATGTTGAAACTAGATCATTTTCATTAATTGAAAAATCGACTTGTATTCTATGATTAAATTCATGACTAAGTAACAAATAAACTATTTTAAATCTTTTTTCTTTCTCAATGTAGTCAACAGCTGTAATGTCAACTAATTGTTTAAATTTTGTATTTTTATTTGTTTTTAAAAATAACATTACATCTATTAAATCTGAATTATTTATATTCAAATAGATTTGGTTATGTTTTATCTTTGAACCTTTGATTTTAGTAGAAAGTTCAGAATTAATTAATTTTTCTAAATCTTTTAGAGAATACATATATTTATCTTGTTAAAGATCCATGCTTTCTAATTTTTTTTTGCAGCTGCATTATTCCATATAAAAGAGCTTCCGCTGATGGAGGACACCCAGGAACATAAACATCTACAGGTACTATTCTATCACATCCTCTAACTACAGAATAAGAGTAATGATAATAACCACCTCCGTTAGCACAACTACCCATTGAAATTACATATCTTGGTTCTGGCATTTGATCGTAAACCTTTCTTAAAGCTGGAGCCATTTTATTTGTTAAAGTTCCAGCTACTATCATTACATCAGATTGTCTTGGTGATCCTCTTGGTGCTGCACCAAATCTTTCAAGATCATATCTTGGCATTGATGTCTGCATCATTTCAACCGCACAACAAGCTAATCCAAAAGTCATCCAATGTAGAGATCCTGTTCTTGCCCAATTAACCAAATTATCAAAAGATGTTGTAATAAAACCATTTTCACTAAAATCTTTAGCTAATTGTTTAAACTCATCAGGTATTTCTTTTTCTCTATTATCAAAAGTCATCTTATTCCCAATCTAAAGCTCCTTTTTTCCATTCATAAATAAATCCTACTGTAAGAATAAATAAAAATATCATCATTGAAACAAAGCCAAATATACCAATTTTTCCAAGTGATATAGCCCAAGGAAATAAAAAAGCAATTTCAAGATCAAATATAATAAAAAGTATTGCTACTAAATAAAATCTTACATCAAATTCCATTCTTGAGTCATTAAATGGTTCAAAACCACACTCGTAGGCAGATAATTTTTCTGGGTCTGGATTTTTGGGTGAAAGTAAATAATTCAATATTATAAAAAAGCAACTTAATCCTAAGGCAATAATTAAGAATAAAATAATTGGTAAATAATCTTTTAAAAAATCAGCAAGCATAATAGTTCCGTTAATTTATAAAATTATTGAATAAGAAAATTCTGAAATGAATCATACTATATTAGTTTTTATATTATATTAAAGCTATTTAAATAGAATTAATGCTAAATTTATTGAAGATATATGTAATTTTAGATCAATTTGAAGTGTAATTTAGTCACGTTTTTTAAGGCTTCAATATTAATAAATTTAGGTTTTTGAGAATTATTATCATTTGTGGCGGGAGTGAAGGGACTCGAACCCTCGACCTATCGCGTGACAGGCGATCGCTCTAACCAACTGAGCTACACCCCCCCATTTTTGGTGGGCAGTAAAGGACTCGAACCTTTGACCCCCTCGGTGTAAACGAGATGCTCTACCAACTGAGCTAACCGCCCAAACCAAAAAAACAATGTGTTTTATATCTTTTAGATCGATAAGGTCAAGTTCTATTAATCTAAAAAAATGGCTAAAAAAATAATTATTAACACTCAACTGTGATCAGAGTGTGATCACATTGGTGTGTATATATTGTGTATCAATCAAGTAGTCGTTTAAACTTTTAATTTAACTTATTTCTTTCACAATCTCTATCAATCGTTTGCCAGTCCCCTTCTTCAAAAGGTATGTTCATATCCTCTAAAACTCTTTTAAGCTTCTCTAGTCTGTCTGTACGTCCATTGATGTTTTTTAAGTACATATAAAACCATTTAAATGCAGATTTGCCTAAACCGTTTTTATTAATATGAATCCAATTTTCGAAGTCCATACATTGAGTGGTGTTATAAGTATACTCATCATAACTTATCTTTTTTCCATCATCACTTAATGAATCAGACCAACTACAAATTTGATTTTTCCCTTCATCGATAACTCGATAAGCTTCATAATGATCAGAAAGATTTATTGAATTAAAATCTAATTCTAGTTGTTTCATAGTTTATGTGTTGCTGAAGTTATACGTTAAAGAACTTTAACAATTATAAATATAAACATTAAATGTGGCAGATGTTTGAAAATATACTGCTTATTAAAAAGGTACAAATTGTCCAGATTTCAAATCTAATTCCAGCGTAAGTTTTTGAACAATAGTTCCTATGGTTGATTTTCCTAAATTTTTAACAGCCTCTAAATCACCTTTTTCAATTGAACTCATTAAATCTTGAAATTTAAAAACTTGTCCAACATCATTAATTCCTACATAAACAAAATCGCCTACATTTATAGAATGATCAAAATCATCAAAGAAAGCAACAACCATAATTTCAGTTTGTTTGTTATTAATATCAAATGTACATCTAACATATGCACTTTTTTTGTCTGGTCCTATTAAATAAATAATACCTAAAACAAGAGCTTTATTTTCTAAAATTGCTGGTGAAAAATATTTTTGAGAATACTCATAAGCAGCTTTATTAGATTTAAAAAATAAGTTTTTAACTGAAGTTTTCTTTTGTTTAGATTTTTTTTTAAAAATATCAAATATTCCCATAATAAATCTTAACCCTAAATCACGATCCCTAAAAGTTTTTTCATGATTTATCTACAATAAGCTCTTCCTAATGTATTGTATGTACCATTTTTTTTTATTGATACAGTTATTCCACCTAGCCCGTTAACTTTAAAAACCGGACAGAAGTAATCTGCAATAGCATTATAGTCTTTTCCAGAAATTTCTGGCATCCATATCCAAAAAATCGTGTAACTAGAGTCACCGCCAACTTCATCATGACCAAATTTTGCTTTTGATACCATGGCATTACTTTCAATTGTATTGATAATATTATTCTTGGTAGATTGTGATAATGCGACTGTAACATTGCACCACAACAAACCCAGAACCACGATCCCTAAAAGTTTTTTCACAACCCAAGATTAACAAATCCTGAAGCTAGACACAATGATGTAACGAGATTCTATCAAATTTATAAGAAGTGTGATCAGAATGTGATCAATTTTTAATATGTAATAAATTGATGATGTAATTTAATACTTATTTTAAATAAGATGCGCAGTGTAAACGAGATGCTCTACCAACTGAGCTAACCGCCCAAAAACATGGTACTAATACAACAAGGTGATGTTAATGTAAATTGTTTTTTACTGAATACTTGCTTGAGATTTTTGATCTTTTTCTGATTTTGAAATATTTTCCACTTCTGTCCACTCAACTTTTTTTAGTTCATTTTTAAGTGCAATTTTTAATACCTCATCTACATATTCAACTGGAGTTATTTTTATATCCTCTCTAACTTTTTTTGGTATGTCTATTAAATCTTTTTCATTCTCTTTAGGAATTATAACTTGATTAATGCCTGCTCTGTGTGCAGCTAATAGTTTTTCTTTCAATCCACCTATAGGTAAAACTTGCCCTGTTATTGTAACTTCACCTGTCATAGCAATATTTTTATCTACTGGGTTTTTTGTGATTGAAGAAACAATTGATGTAACCATAGCTATACCTGCAGAAGGACCATCTTTTGGTGTTGCGCCCTCTGGAACATGTATATGAAAATCTTTTTTTTCAAAAACAGGAGGAATAATTCCATAATCTAGACTTTTTGATCTTACAAATGATTTTGCAGCCTTAACTGACTCTTGCATTACATCTCCGAGTTTTCCAGTTATCTGCATCCTTCCTTTTCCTGGCATATTTACAGTCTCAACTTTTAAAATTTCACCTCCAAATTCTGTCCAAGCTAAACCTGTAACAATACCTATTCTATCTTGGGACTCTACTTCTCCATATTTAAATTTTTTAACACCTAAAAAATCTGGTAAATTATTTTTATTGACGTTTACCTTTTCTTTTTCTCCATTAACTACTTTTTTAACTACTTTTCTTGAGACTTTTGAAATCTCTCTTTCGAGATTTCTTACACCAGACTCTCTAGTGTATGATCTAATAATTTCTTTTATAGTTCCATCTTCAAGGTCTAATTCATTTTCTTTAACTCCATTTTCCTTTATTTGTTTAGGTAAAAGATATTTGTTTGCAATATTAATTTTTTCATCTTCCGTATAACCTGGTATTCTTATTACTTCCATTCTGTCTAATAGAGGCTGTAAAATATTTAGGGTATTGGCTGTTGTAACAAACATTACATCTGAAAGGTCGTAGTCAACTTCTAAATAATGATCATTAAAAGTAGTATTTTGTTCTGGATCAAGAGCCTCAAGTAATGCTGATGATGGGTCTCCTCTATAGTCGTTACCAACTTTATCAATCTCATCTAGAAGTATTAGTGGATTTTTTGTGCCTGCTTTTTTCATCATTTGAATAATTTTTCCAGGCAAAGAACCAATATAAGTTCTTCTGTGACCACGAATTTCTGCTTCATCTCTAACACCACCTAATGACATTCTAACAAATTGTCTATTGGTTGCTTTTGCTATAGATTTTCCTAAAGAAGTTTTTCCAACACCTGGAGGCCCTACCAGACACAATATTGGACCTTTTAATTTATCCATTCTTTTCTGTACAGCTAAGAATTCAATTATTCTCTCTTTCACTTTCTCTAATCCATAATGATCTTCATCCAATTGTTTTAAAGCTTTATTTAAATCAATGTCGACTTTGTCTTTTTTAAACCAAGGTATATCTATCATCCAATCTAGATAGTTTCTAACAACTGTTGCTTCAGCTGACATCGGGCTCATATTTTTTAATTTTTTTAGTTCAGACATACATTTTTTTTGAACTTCTTTAGGCATTTTTGCCTTTAAAATTGATTTATTTAGATTTGATGTTTCGTCTTTTCCATCCTCTATTTCACCTAATTCTTTTTGTATTGCCTTCAATTGTTCATTTAAATAATATTCTCTTTGAGTTTTTTCCATTTGAGTTTTAACTCTTCCTCGTATTCTCTTTTCAACACCAATAATGCTTGTCTCGTTTTCCATTATTTTGATCACGCTATTAAGTCTTTTTTTAACATCTAAAGTTTCAAATAATTGTTGTTTCTCAGAAATTGTACAATTTAAATGGGAAGCTATATTATCAGCAATTTTCGAGGCATCTTTTAAATTTTTAATATTTGTTATAGTTTCTGATGATAATTTCTTATTTACAGAAGTTAACTTTTCTAATCTTCTTATTGCGGTCAATCCTAATGCAAGTAGGTCGTCTTGAGAGGACAAAACATCATTATTAAATTCAAATGAACAGCTGATAAATTCTTGCTCATCTTTGAAATCAACAATTTTTACTCTTTTAATACCTTCAACTAAAACTTTTACAGTTCCATCTGGTAATTTTAGTAATTGCAATATTGAACTCTCACAACCATTTGTAAATACATCTGTTTTTTTTGGATCATCTACTTCAGAATTTTTTTGAGTTACCAAAACAATTTTTTTGTTACCTTTCATAACCTCATTTAATGCATTGATAGACTTATCTCTTCCAACAAACAGTGGTATTACCATGCTTGGAAAAACTACTATGTCCCTTAACGGTAAAAGTGGTGATGAATGTTTGACTTCCATATTAACAATATGGAGATTATATTATATATTGCAATAGATAATTATGGCTTATTAACTTATTTTTAAGCTGCTGAAGTTTTTTCTGTCTTACTTTTATTGTTTTTTGAATGTACTATTAGTGGGTCTGTATCACCTTTGGCCGCACCTAAATCTATAATAACTTCTTCAATATTGTTTTGTCCTGGAAGATCAAACATTGTTTTTAATAATAAATTTTCAAGAATCGATCTTAACCCTCTTGCTCCTGTCTTTTTTCTAATTGCTTTTTTTGCAATTTCTTTAACGCCTGCATCTTTAAATGTTAACTTAACACCTTCTAATTTGAATAATTCTTGGTATTGTTTAATTAATGAATTTTTTGGCTCTAACAATATTTTAATTAAAGATTTTTCATCCAAATCTTCTAAAGTTGCAGTTATAGGAAGTCTTCCAATGAATTCTGGAATTAAACCATATTTTAATAAGTCTTCAGGCTCTAGACCTTTCATCCATTCTCCAACTTTTTTATCTGCTACTGTTTTTACTTCTGCGCCAAAACCAATAGAGCTGCCCTTATCTCTTTGAGAAATAATCTTGTCTAATCCCGCGAAAGCTCCTCCACAAATAAAAAGAATATTAGTTGTATCAACTTGAAGAAATTCTTGTTGTGGATGCTTTCTACCGCCTTGTGGAGGTACACTGGCAACGGTTCCCTCCATAATTTTTAAAAGCGCTTGCTGAACACCTTCTCCAGAAACATCTCTAGTTATAGAAGGATTTTCAGATTTCCTACTTATTTTATCAACCTCATCAATATAAACTATTCCCCGTTGCGCCTTTTCTACATTGTAATCTGCTGACTGAAGTAATTTTAGAATTATATTTTCTACATCTTCACCTACGTAACCTGCTTCTGTCAGAGTTGTTGCGTCGGCCATAGTAAATGGAACATCTAAAATTCTAGCTAAAGTTTGAGCTAATAATGTTTTACCACACCCAGTTGGGCCTAAGAGTAGTATGTTTGATTTAGCAAGTTCAACATTTTTACTTGTTTTGTTTTCATAATTTAATCTCTTGTAGTGATTATGAACTGCTACAGATAAAACTTTTTTTGCATGATTTTGACCAATGACGTAATCATCTAAGACTGTACAAATTTCTTTGGGAGATGGAAGGCCGTCTTGATGTTTTACAAATGTATCTTTATTCTCTTCTTTTATGATATCCATACAAAGTTCAACACATTCATCACAGATAAAAACTGTTGGACCTGCAATTAATTTTCGAACTTCATGTTGGCTTTTCCCACAAAAAGAACAGTACAAAATATTTTTATTATTACTCATAATTATTTTTAATTTTTAAAACGAATCAATTTAAATACTTTATTACAATAGAGTCATTATAATCAAGCTCAGGTTGAGGATAAAACTATATATGGTAAATTAATCGCGCTTATCTACTACTTTATCAATTAAACCAAAGTCTTTAGCATTTTCTGGAGTCATAAAATTATCTCTCTCTAATGCTTGTTTGATTTCATCAACTGATTTATTTGTATGTTTGGAATAGATTTCATTTAATCTTTCTTTTAAAGACAAAACTTCTTTAGCGTGAATTTCAATATCAGTAGCTTGTCCTTGAAAACCAGCAGAGGGTTGGTGTACCATAATTCTAGAATTTGGTAGCGACAGTCTCTTACCTTTAGTTCCAGCAGCTAGCAGAAATGATCCCATACTTGCAGCTTGTCCTATACATAAAGTTGAAACATCTGGTTTAATATATTGCATTGTATCATAAATACCTAGACCAGCTGTTACTAAACCACCTGGACTATTTATATAAAGAGATATTTCTTTTTTTGGATCTTCAGACTCAAGAAATAATAGTTGAGCAGTAACAACTGAGGCAACACTATCGTTAATCGGTCCAACAACAAAAACTATTCTCTCTTTTAATAGTCGTGAATAAATATCATAAGCTCTTTCACCTCGGCTAGATTGTTCAACTACCATAGGAATTAGATTGCTTAAATGTTCAGGTATTTTAGTTGTCATAGTTTGATTCGATATACTTATACAACTTGTGATTACTTTTTGCTAACTTTTTTTGTTTTTGAAGTTTTCTTGAGCGTTTTTTCTGATTTTTTATTATTTTTTTCTTTTTTTTCATCATCATTATCATGATGATGGTCTTTCATATGCTTTTCATTTTCAGCTTTTAATAATTTTTCAGCTTCATCTTTAGAAATTTCTTTTTTATTTGGTTTTGCATTTTTCTTAATCTCTTTTAGAATTTTTTCTTCATATAAAGATCCACGAAGGTTAGCAAGGACAGAGGGATTGCTTTGATAATATTCCTGTAACATTTTTTCTTGTCCAGGCATCATCCTAAGCTGCTTTTGTATTTCTCCTTGCATTTCTTGTTCTGTAACTGAAATTTTATTTTCTTCTCCAAATTGATTTAGAATAAGTCCAGCTTGGATTCTTTTCTTTGCTTGGCTCTCATGAGATTTAAGATTTTTCTTTTTATCTTCATCTTTCATTCCTTGTGATAAAATTTTAATTTCTTGATCAACTAAATTTTGAGGAATTTCGTTAATTTTAATTTTATTGATTTGCTCCAATATTTCTTTATTTGAAAGTGTATCTAAAGAATTTTTATACTCCTCGTTGATTTGTTTTGATATTAATTCTTTTAGATTTTTTAAATCACTTGCACCTAAATTTTTTGCAAAATCATCATCAATCTTAACATCCTCTGATTTTTTAACTGACAAAATTTTACAAACAAAAACTGCATTTTTATTAACAAGTTCTTTTTCAGGAAATGTTTCAGGTAGTTTTGCTTCTACTTTTTTCTCATCATTTTTTTTAACTCCAATTAATTGTTTGTCAAATCCCTTAATAAAAAGATCTTTGCCTAATTCTAATTGAGTGTTTTTACCTTCACTTCCTTTAAATTCTTTTCCGTCAACAGTTGCTTTATAATCAAAAACTACTAAATTTCCTTCAACAGCCTTTGTATTTTCATCAACGTCTTTATAATTTTTTTGAGATTTAGCAATTTCATTTATTCTTTTATCTGTTTCTTTAGGATCTATTTTAACAGTGTACTCATTGAATTTAATATTTGATAAAGGTTTAGTATCTATAATTGGCAACTCTGTAACTGATATTACATATTCAAGATCTTTATCCTCACCAAACGTTTTTAAATCAATTTTGGGTTGTCCAGCTGGTTTTATTTTATTATCTTCTAAAGCTTTTGTTGTTGTGTCTTTTAAAACTTTATCAAGGACTTCTCCAAATATAGCTTTGCCAAACTGTCTTTTTAAAATTTCCCTTGGAACTTTTCCTGGCCTAAACCCTTTTAAATTTACATTATTCTTAACCTCTTCATATTTTTCATCCATATATGAAGACATTGTTTTTTTATCTATAAAAACTTTAACGTCTTTATTAAGACCTTTTTTATTTTCTACTGTTACTTTCATATTACTTGGTAGGCGAGAAAGGACTCGAACCTTCACATGTTGCCATATTGGTTCCTAAGACCAACGCGTCTACCAATTCCGCCACTCGCCCAATTATCAGGCTTTATATATTATAGTTTCAATTTGTCCAATTAGAATAATAGTATAAATGTACTATATTATTAAAAAAATGATTGTTTCACCTTGTATAAGTATCTGCAAAACTGACCCTGTAACAGGATATTGTTACGGATGTGGAAGAAGCGATGAAGAAAAAAAAATATGGAAAAATGAAGATACTTCTAATGAATGGAAGGAAACAAATTTAAAAGATATTCAAGAAAGAATGAGTGGCTGGCAGTTGGAGAGTTTTAAAGAGTCTTATAATCATAAGAAAAATAAAGGAATTTCTTTATTCAAAAAAAATACAATTAAGTAATATTATCTAATTAAAAAACTACCTAAATTATTGAAATTTTTATCAGTTATTATTATTTCTCCAGACGAAACTCCTTTATTCAATAATTCAGAAATTACGACATAATGTGTTATTAAAATTAAGTTATCTGTGCTTTTCCATTCTTTTATATATCTTTTTAAATCATTTATTTGTTTTATTTTATATTTTTCAAATCTTGGATCATAAAAAGAATTCAATCCTTCGAAAGTTGAAAAATTTTTAAAAGCATATTTTGCTGTATCTTTGCATCTGCACCACTCACTAGATAAAACTTTATCTATATTAATGTTATTTTTTTTAAAAAAAGCACCAATTTTTTTTGATTGATTAATTCCTTCTTCACTCAAATTCCTTTGAGTTGAACAATCTTTAATATTAAAGTTTTCTGGATCTCCATTTCCAGGGGCGATAGCATGTCTAATAAAAACTATATTTCCTCCAGATTGTAATTTAGATATAATTTTATCATTTGAAAAAGAATTTGAGGTTGAAATTATTGATAGTATAAAAGTAAATATTAAAATAAAATATTTCACAAATGAATCTTAATCTAAATTCTCTAAATAATAAAATTATAAAATGTCGTGCTTGTCCACGGCTAATTAAATTTAGGAATAAAATTATAAAAAATAAGAGAAAACAGTTCAAAGATGAAATTTATTGGGGAAAACCAATAACAGGTTTTGGAGATCCAAATGGAAAAATTTTAATTGTTGGTTTAGCACCAGCTGCTCATGGTGGTACTAGGACGGGAAGAGTATTTACAGGAGATAAATCATCTGATTTTTTATATAAATGTTTATTTAATGCAAAAATTTCAAATCAAAGTACATCAAATCACATAAACGATGGGTTGAAACTTAAAGAAGCATTTATTACTCCAGCATTAAAATGTGTTCCACCTGAAGATAAACCATTAAAAATTGAATTAGAAAACTGTTCCAAATTTTTTAATAATGAGTTAAATATTTTAAAGAATCTCAAAGTCGTTGTTGCACTTGGTAAAATTGCTTTTGATACTTGTAAAATATTTTATAAAGAAAAATTTCATATACCAAATGAATTTAAGTTTGGTCATGGAAAAATATATAAATTAGAAAATGGAGTAAAATTAGTTGGTTGTTATCATCCTAGTCCAAGAAATGTTAATACTGGAAGAATTAATGAAAAAAAAATGACAAATCTCTTTAAAAGGGTAAAAAATTTAAATTAATTTTCTAATTTTCTTTTTAATTGATCGGGTATTTTTGTAGGTTTTCCTTTATTATCAACAGCAACCAAATGAACATCAGCTTCGGAAATTATATCCTTATTTTTTAAAATTAATTGCTTCATTAAAATAGAAGTTTTTGTGAATGAAGTTGCTTCAGAACTAATTTCCAGTAAGTCTTCAAGTTGTGCCGGTTGTTTGTATTGGATATTACATGACTTTACAATTAATAAAATTCCATGATTTTCTAATAATCCTTTGTTAGAAAATCCTAAAGAGTGAATTGCTTCGGATCTAGCTCTTTCTAGAAACTTTAAATAATTTGCATAATAAACTACACCACCAGCATCTGTATCTTCATAATAAACCTTAATATTAAAATTAAATTTTTTTGCCATAAATTATAATTTTAATTATAGTAAAATTAATTTTTATATGAAAGTTTTTATTATCTGGTTAATTGGAGTAATTATTTGGAACTTTGGATACCCTACCGCATCACCTATAGAGGATGTTTTGGCTGCAATTATTTTATCTTTTTTAAGTATGTATTTGAAAAAATTTATTAAAAACTAATTATTCTGAAGAAAAATAAATATTTTGAAAGTAAGCAACTGAACTTAATTTTGAATTGTCTGTATCAGCCATAATCGCAAGACCATTTATTTCATCTAAATCAAGATTATGGAATTTTTTAAAGTGTTCCTTTACATTAGTTTTTACAGAAACCCATTCATTTAAATGATCTTTTGTAGTTGCTAAAACATAATCAATTGATTTTTTTGTATAAGGACTAGGATGATAAACTCCAACTTCTTCATTGCTTGAAAATACATAGTTCATTGCTCTATTTGATAATGGCGTTGCACCTGTTTTTTTAACTACAAATACTCTTGCAGCATAATCATGACCTTTCTTACTTCTCTCGTTTATACCATTTAGATCTTTCTCTACTTTCCAAGTAATATTGAGGTAAGGTGTTTTATTGAGGTCGATTATTATCTCTTTGCCTAATCCAGACCCTGAATTATTTGATATAGCTTTTAAAAAATTCCCATTTTCATTCTTACCAATAGAATATTCAGTTTTATTATCAGCTCCTCTTATTTTCCTTACTTTTAAGGTCTTATACTCTTCTTTTGTAAATTCGAATACCTTTACATTTTCTGCATAAGAAAACCCAAAAGATAAAAATAAAATTGAAAAAAGTAAAATTGAAAACTTAAGCATTAATGTCGTATAGCTGATTCAAAAAATTAATCAAATATTTAAAATATCATAGTTTCAACACTTTTAAGACATGCATTCTTCAAAAATAAAGAGCACATATGCATTGTGAAAACATTTACTCTTTTTATCCTTTTTATTTATTGGTCTTTGATTATTTTTGCCCCGGTTGTATCAAAAGAAAATAAGATATTTCAGGATAAAATGATTATTCCGTTAGAAAAGCCTAATAAGTAGATCTACCACCGCTAATATCAAAAACTGCCGCTGTAGAAAACGAATTTTCTTCAGAAGAAAGCCAACAAACCATTGATGTAAGTTCACTAACCTCTAAAAAACGCCCTCTTGGGACTTTAGATAACATTCTTTGAACATGTTCTTTTGTCATTTGGTCTAAAATTCTTGTTTTTGCTCCAGCAGGAGTAACAGCGTTTACAGCAATATTATATGTGGCCAGCTCTTTTCCTAAAGACTTTGTTAAACCAATAACACCTGCTTTTGCAGAACTATAGGCACTAGCATTTGCATTTCCATCCTTTCCAGAAACGGATGCGATATTAACTATTCTTCCATAATTATTTTTTATCATAATTGGAACTACTGATTTACAGCAGTAAAAAGTCCCATGAAGGTTAATATTTACTATATCGCTCCAAGCTTTATTGTCATAATTCCATAGTTCAGCTGTCGGTCCTGTTATGCCAGCGCTATTTACAAGTATATCGATTTTATTGTTTGATGAAATTTTATTTACAGCATCTTTTACTTGCTCAAATTTTGAAACATCTACTACGTTAGAATCTAAATTTTTATTATCTATTTCCTTAACTGCTTTTGATAATTCAGCATCATCAATATCCCAAATAAAAACTTTTGCACCAGAGGTTAAAAAAGTTTTAGCTATATCTAAACCAAATCCTTGTGCACCACCGGTAATTATTGCCGTTTTGTTTTTTAAATCAAAATTGTTCATAAAACCTTATTTACTTACAAGAAGATAATAAGTTAATGATGAGAAAAATGCACCTATAATCCAAGAAAAAGATTGCAAAAATCTTAATTCATAATTCCAAATAGTTGATGCAGCAAATATAAAACCAATCAATAATGAATAAATACCTTTTAAATGCCAACCACCGGTAAAATAATAGGTTCCCTCATTTTTGGTTGAAAAAAGATCTTTGTTTATTAAATTTTGATTTTTTATAAAATAATAGTCAGTAACTACGATCCCTGCTATTGGTCCAAAAAAAGCACCTATTGTATCTATAAAAGAAATAATTCCAATTTGACTTAAAATCGAATCCCAAAATATTGCAAATGGAGATCCTAGAAAAATAATAACAAATCCTGAAGATTTAAGTGTTAACTTGTCAGGAAAAAAATTTATTAATGAATTTTGAGTGGGTATATAATTTGCAATAAGATTTGTAGATCCTGAGGCAACCAAAATAAATAGCAAAGCAATAAAAGTTAAATAGGTATTGTCAAATTTTCCAATTATATCAGTTGGATTTGTTAACAAACCTCCAACAGCTATCAATTTTTTATCAAAAATTACATCAGCTCCCAAAACTATAAGTGTGGATAGAAAAGAAAAAATAATTAAATTTAAAAATAAACTTAAGTTTCCTTTTTTTAATTCACTTTCATTTTTCACATATCTTGAAAAATCACCAAAATTTACTAGGAGTATTGAAAAAAAAGCAAAAAAAGTTCCTGCTACTGTTATTAAGGCAATTATATTATCATTTGATAAAATATTTTCATTCTGAAATAAATTTGTAAACGATACTTGTATCTCAGAAAAATTTTCAGAAATCATGATTATTAAAAATAATATTAAGCCAAAGTAAACAAAATTTGTAGAAAAACTTATTATAGATTTAATTGCATTTTGACCATTGCTAAATAATAAATATTGAATCCATAATGATAATATTAATGATAACCAATCAATAAAATTTAATCCTAGAATGAAAATTAAAAAAAACTCATGATTTAAAATAGAGCTATCGATGTAGAACAAACAAATTCTAATTAAATAACCAAAAGATTTTGATAAAAAATATGTTTGTACTCCAAACATAAATATTCCAACCAAACCTCTTAATAAAGAAACATACCTCGCTCCAAAAATTCCCATTGAAAGTCTTAGTAGAACAGGAAAAGGGACACCATGTCGTTGAGAGGGTTTTCCAATTAAATTTGAAAAAAAATAAACAAATATTGATCCTAATAAACAACCCAAAAAAACTACAAATACATTTAACTGATAAACTAAATACAATGATGAAATTAATGAAAAACCTATAATACTTTGTATTCCTGATCCCCAAAAACAAAATAAATCTTTCCAATTCCAGTTTTTATCATTTGGATTTACTGAAACAATTTCCCAGTTTATGAGCTTAGAATTGTCTTTCTCCTGAATCACATGATTATATTAAACAATTATGATCTACTGTCCATATAAGACAGTTGGCAGCCATAATACAATTTTAGGGAAAATAATAATTATAATCAATCCTATTACTTGTAAAACCATAAACTGCATCATTCCTAAATAAATATCCTTTAAATCCCATTCGGGTACCACACCTTTTAAAAAGTATGCTGATAATGCTACTGGAGGAGAGAGCCAGGCGGTTTGTAAATTTACAGCCACTAAAATTGCAAACCAAGTTAGATTAAAACCTAGGGCCTCAATTAAAGGTAAAATTATTGGAACTATTATCATTACAATAGGCACCCACTCTAAAGGCCATCCTAAAAGAAATATCATAACCATAACCATTGCCAGGATTAAATATTTATTCATTTCAAGTGATAAAAGAAAATCTGTCAAAACCATTGGAGTTCCTAATCTTGCAAATACTGCTCCAAAGAAATTTGAAGCAGCAACTAATACCATTATCAATGCAGTAATTTCTAAAGTTTTTACAAGAGCATCTTGTAATTTAGGGAGAGTTAATTTTCTGTATGCAAGAGCTAGAATTAATGATCCTGCTGCACCACAACCAGCAGCCTCAGTTGGTGTAGCAAAACCGAATAGAATACTTCCAAGAGCAGCAAATACAAGAGCTGCAGGTGGTACAAGACCGATAAAAAATTCTATCCATACATCTTTCATACTTGTTGCTCGTAATTCTTCTGGTAATGGAGGTCCTAATTTTGGATTCATCATACATCTTACAGTAGTGTAAGCAGCATAAAGACATGCAAGTAATACACCTGGTAAAATAGCTGCAGCAAACAAATCTGTTACTGGAATTTCCATTATAGGTCCCATAACTACTAGCATAATACTTGGAGGAATTAAGATTCCTAAAGTACCTCCAGCTGTAATAGTTCCTGCTGCAAGTCTCACATCATAATTGGACTTGTTCATTGATTTAGCTGCCATAATTCCTAAAATAGTAACTGAAGCACCTACTATTCCTGTTGCTGCTGCAAATATTACAGATACAAAAAGAACAGCATAATATAACGAGCCTCTTACTTTTGCCAACATAAGTTGGAAAGCAGAGAACAACCTTTCCATTAAGCCTGCTTGTTCCATCATTATTCCCATAAACACAAAGAGTGGAACGGCTGCGAGTGTTTGTTCTGTCATGACCATTGAAAATTGAAGGGTCATTAAATAAAATACTAATTTTCCAAATCCTAAATAACCAAATACAAATCCTAAAAAAATTAATGTAAATGATATTGGAAAACCAATAAAAATTGCAAATAGCATTACTCCAACAAGTATGAAGCCTAAAATAGCTGGATCAATTAAATGTGAGATCATTCAGCTCCTGGCCATTTACCTTTGGTAGCTGCGTAATAACTTTTCAATAATTCTGAAACACCTTGGATAAGTAAAAAAATTATACCTACCCATAAACAACTTTTGATTGGCCACATATATGGCATCCAGGTTGTATCCATTCCTCTTTCACTTCTCATAATAGACTCTTGGACAAATCCAGTTGTCATATAAAAGAATACCAATAATCCTGGAAAATAAAAAAGAAGATATAACCAAAAATCTACTTTACCTTGGGTCTTTACTTTAAAATTTCTATATAAAAAATCTGCTCTAATATGCACCCCTTTTGAGAGAGCATATGCTGCACCTAACATAAATAAAGCTCCGTACAAAAATCTACTCATATCGTAAGCCCAAATTGTTGGTGATAAAAATAATTTTCTTGCTAATACTTCATAAACCATTCCTATGATCAAAGGCATGGTTATCCAACAAACTATATTGCCAATAACTTTGCTAAACTTATCAATGTTAACAATTGTTTTTGCCATCCAGTTAGGCATATCATCAGGCATTTTTCCTGATCCACCTCTTCTTTCAGCAATCATTTCATCTGAAATGTCTAACTTTGTTGGTTTTGATGTCATAATTTGTTGATAAAAAAAGCGGGCTGTATAAGCCCGCTTTATATATTTTATTTGTTTACTTCAAAGTTGCTGCGTGAGCCATTCCTAGCTGTGCATTAGACATTTGTGCACCTGCCCAGAAAGGCACTGCTGTATCAGCAAATTTCTTTTGAGAGTCCCAAACTTTTTTGAAAAATGCATTTTTATTTGCATTTTTATTTAAAGTAGCATTAGCTGCTGCCATGTACTCAACAAAATAGTCTTTAGGAGTATCATGAAGTTGAACACCATGTTTAGTAGTTAGTTCATGTAATGCTTCACCATTAACAAGAATTCTTCTTGCTAACGATTTCATTAAAGATGCATCAGCTGCAACTTTAATTGAGTTTTTCTCATGATCTGAGAACTTCTCATAAGTTGTTCCTGTTATATAAAAGTCAGCATTTACCACTACTTGGTGAAGACCTTGTAAGTAGTAATGTTTTAAAACTTTTTGGAAACCAAATACCATGTCTGGTTTTGGACAACACCATTCTGCAGCATCAATTGTACCTGCTTCAAGAGCTGGAAGAATATCTCCACCTCCCATAGCTACTGATGCAATACCAATATCTTTATAAGTTTGTCCTGGAATTCCTGGAGGAGTTCTGAATTTTAATTTTCTGAAATCATCCATATTTTTAATTGGCTCTGGAAACCATCCTAAAGCTTCTGGTCCGACTGGTTGAAGCATAAAGCCTTTAATGTTTCTGTTCATTTCTTTCCAAAGTTGATCATATAATTGCTCTCCACCACCTGATAAAAACCAAGATAAGAACGCAATATTATCAATACCAACACCAGCACCTGCTACCGGAGAACCGAATAACATTGCAGCTGGGTGTTCACCTGACCAATAGTGTGTCCAAGCAAATCCACAATCAATTAAACCTTTGTCAACAGCATCTAGAGTTTCTTTTACTCCAACCACTGTTCCAGCAGGCATAATCTCAAACTTCAATGAACCTTGTGTAAGTTTAGTAACTGTATCTGTAAAATCCTTAAGCATGACAACTTCGTCACCCTTAGCATTTAACACAGTCTGACATTTTAGAGTTTTTGCAGCATGCGCATTAGATACGAAACCTAATAATAAAGTCACTGCAAATAACATTGAAATGATTTTTTTCATTTATTTTCCCTCTGTTAGTTAAATTTAAGTTCAATATCCTCTCAAAAAAACCATCCAGTTACAAGTGACAATTATGTGAATTTATTTAAAAAAACCTTTAATTAGCTTATTAAATTAAAATAAATTATAAAAAAGCTATGGATAGTTTTGATTATGTAATAATTGGAGCAGGATCAGCAGGATGTGTATTAGCTAATAGACTTTCTGCAAATCCTAATAATAAAGTTTTATTGTTAGAGGCTGGAGGGAAAGATACTTATCCCTGGATACATATTCCAGTTGGATATTATAAGACGATGCATAATCCTAAAGTAGATTGGTGTTTTCATACCGAAAAAGATGAAACGATGAATAATCGCTCAATTAGATATCCTAGGGGTAAAACACTGGGAGGCAGCTCATCTATCAATGGTCTTCTTTGGATAAGAGGACAAAGCAATGATTATGATAATTGGAGACAGCAAGGAAATAAAGGTTGGGGCTGGGATGATGTGTTACCTTATTTTATTAAATCTGAAAATAACGAACTAGGTAAAGGGAAATTTCATAGTGATAGTGGACCAATTATGGTTGCAAATAAAAAGATCAAGTTAAAAATGTTAGATGAATTTATTAATGCAGCTGAAGAAAAAGGTATCCCTAAAACAGAAGATTTTAATACAGGTGATAATTTTGGAGTTGGTTTTTATCAATTTACCACAAGTCATAGTCATTTTGGTTTAAAGTTAAGGTACAGCGCTGCAAAAGGATATCTCAATCCAGTTAAATCAAGAAGTAATTTAAAAATTATTACTAATGCTCATGTCCAAAAAATAAATTTTGAAAATAAAAAAGTAGTTAGTATTTCATATATTCACAATGATAAATTAATTGAAACAAAATCAAATAAAGAAACTATTCTTTCAGCCGGTTCTATTGGATCACCACATATTTTACAAGTATCAGGTATTGGGGAAAGTAAAAAACTTAAAGAATTTAATATTAATATAATTAATGAATTAAAAGGTGTGGGTAAAAATTTGCAAGATCATCTAATGTTTAGACCTGTATATAAAGTTAAAAATCTCAAATCTTTAAATGGAAAAATCAATAGTTTATTTGGAAATTTTTTAATTGGTCTTGAATATATATTTAATCAAAGTGGACCTATGACAATGGGTGCAAGTCAAGTATGTGGTTTCGCAAAAAGTGATAGTTCCAGGGAAACTCCCAATTTACAATTTCATGTACAACCAATAAGCACAGATATATTAGGCGCAACTAAATTACATGACTTTGACGGTATCACACCCACAGTAGCTAATATTAGACCAACTAGTAGAGGGGAAATAAATATAGTTAGTAATGACATGAAAGACTATCCTAAAATTAAAATGAATTATCTTTCAACTGAAGATGATAGATATGTTGCAGCTCAAGGATTAAAACTAATAAGAAAAATAATGTTAGAAACTAAGATATTTAAAAAATATGAGCCTGAAGAATATAGGCCTGGTATTCACATAAAAGAGGATGAGGAATTAGTTAAAGCTGGAAGTGATTATGCTCAAACTATATTTCACCCAGTTGGAACTTGTAAAATGGGTCACGATGAAAATGCTGTAGTAGATGATCGACTCAAAGTTCATGGAATTGAAAATTTAAGAGTCGTAGATGCTTCTATCATGCCAAATATCACGTCTGGTAATACAAATGCACCAACTATAATGATTGCAGAAAAAGCCTCGGACATGATATTAGAAGATAGAAGTAAATGAATGAACAAATATTAATATTTTCTCAAATAGTTTTAATCGACTTAGTTTTAGCTGGCGACAATGCAATAATAATCGGAATGGTCGCATCCCAATTTCCACCAGATCAGAGAAAAAAAATAATTTTCTGGGGTATAGGTGGTGCAATAATATTAAGAATTATTTTAACTTTGTTGACTGCTTATCTTCTACAAATAAGTGGTCTTAGATTAATTGGTGGATTGCTTTTGTTATATATTTGTTACAAGTTATATAAAGATGTTATAAAAAAATCTGTATCTGAGGATGAAAATATAAAAATAAATAATTCAAGTTTTTTTAAAGCCATCACAACAGTTCTAATAGCAGATTTTACAATGAGTTTAGATAATGTTTTGGGTGTAGCTGGTGCAGCGAAAGATCATTATGGATTACTTGTATTTGGCTTAGTATTATCAATTGTTTTAATGGCTACAGCAGCTACATTAATATCTGGCTGGATTAAAAAATATTCTTGGATAGGATGGTTGGGTTTATTAGCTATACTAGCAGTTGCTATAGATTTGATCTATACTGATTTAAAGCTATTCTTATAAGATGTATTTAAAAAAATATAATTTAAAAAATAAATATGCATTGATTACTGGTGCAGGCAAAGGTTTAGGAAGAGCCTGTGCAATTGGATTAGCCGAGGCAGGAGCAAACCTTATAATTTTAAGTAGAACTGAAAAAGATTTAAAACAAGTTTCACAGATAACTAAAAGATTTAAAGTACAGTGTAAATATTATGTCTGTGATGTAACAAAATATTCAGAAATAAAGTCAGTCATTAATGCGCAGAAAAGGATTGATATCGTTGTAAATAATGCTGGTACTAACATTCCCGAACATTTTACAAAGGTCAAAAGAAAAGACATGGAATATTTAGTAAAAGTAAATACTGAAGCAACATTTAATATTGCTCAAATGGGTGCCCTTAAAATGATAAAGCAAAATAACAGAAAAAAAATAGGTGGTGCTATTATCAACATGTCATCTCAAATGGGTCATGTTGGCGGACCAATTAGAAGTGTCTATAATATGACTAAATTTGGTTTGGAGGGATTGACAAAAGGTATGTCAATTGATTTAGCAAAATATAATATAAGAGTTAATACTGTGTGTCCTACCTTTGTAGTAACTCCAATGACTAAAAAATTTTTAAAAAGTAAAAAATTTAAGAGAGAAGTATTAGGAAATATTCCACTAGGAAGATTTGCCGAACTTTCAGATATTGCAAGTGCAGTCGTATTTCTAGCTTCGGATCAAGCTTCAATGATTACTGGAACCTCTTTATTAGTAGATGGTGGATGGACAGCAAGGTAATTAAGTATTTAATTATATTTTTATTTATATCTTTTAAAGCTTACGCTTTAGAATTTAATGGTAAATTTATTCAAGGACATTTTATCTTAGGTAAAACTGAACCAAACTCAAAAGTAATAATTGATAAAAAACAAATAAAAGTTTCTAAAGATGGATTTTTTGCGTTTGGAATAGGAAAAGACAGAAAATATGATGTTGTAATTAAAGTCATTAAAGATGGTGAAACAAAGAAAGTTATTAAAAAAGTCCAAAAAAGAAAATATAATATTCAAAGAATTGATGGTCTTGAGGAAAAGAAAGTAACTCCACCAGAAGAAGTTTATGAAAGAATTAAAAAAGAGAATATATTAATAGCAAAAGCTAGAGAAATTAATTCAGATTTAGATTTTTTTAAGAATAAGTTTATTTTACCAGTTGATGATGCAATAATTACTGGAGTATACGGTAGTCAAAGAATACTTAATGGTAAACCACGATGGCCACACTACGGTATAGATTTTGCTCAAAAATTAGGTACACCAATTAAAGCTATGGCTGATGGTGTGGTGACTATGGCTGAACAAGATTTATATTTTACTGGCGCAACTCTCATATTTGATCACGGTCATGGTATATCCACACTATATATGCACCTAGATAAAATATTTGTTGAATTAGGAGATATAGTAAAACAAGGAGAAATAATAGGAACCGTAGGTTCAAGTGGAAGGTCGACTGGACCCCATTTAGATGTTAGACTAAACTGGTTTGGAACTAGATTAGATCCTGCTACAGTATTAAATATTAAATGATGAAAAAAACAGAAATTGACAAACTATCAGATAAATTAGTTAAGGCTTTTTTAAAGAATAAAATAATTGCGCCTTTACCATTAAAATATACAAAAAAAATTAATAATGCTCAAAAGTTTAGAAAACTATGTGAGAGTAAAGTAAATAAACAAGTTATAGGGTTTAAAGCAGCAGGAACAGCATTTGCGGTAATGAAGAAATTAAAAGAAAAAGAACCCTTTTATGCATCTGTTTATAAACAAAACCTTTTGAAATCTGGAAAAAGAGTAAAAATTAATAAATCTACGTTAGGTATAGAGCTTGAGGTTTGTTATGTAATTAAAAAGAACTTTTTTGATGTTAAAGGTAAATTATCATCAAAAAATATTTCAAAATTTATATCGTATATGG
>CACJZM010000008.1 GCA_902597895.1 uncultured Pelagibacteraceae bacterium | reverse complement strand
ATTTTTCTAAAACTTTAGATGAGCTCAAAGTTGATGAGGTTATAAGTATTTGTTTGACTTTTTTGTTTTTTTCTAATTTTTCAATTAATGGCATAATACTTAAAATTTCACCAACACTTGAACCATGAAACCAAATAACTTTTCCAGACAATCTTTTTTTTGATGGAAAACCAAATTTTTCAAAAAATCTTTTTGGATCTTCCTTTTTTTTAATTAATCGAAATAAAATTATTATAGGGGATAGTATAAGAACTAGATTAATTAAAATTCTATAAAACAATAACATTAATCTTTTCTTAACTGCTTTTCGTAAAAGTTTTTATAAATAATAGATTTTTTAATTAAATCATCGTGATTACCTTGATCTATTACTTGACCTTGGTCTAAAACAAAAATTTTATCTGAATTTAAAATTGTTGACAGTCTATGTGCAATAATTAAAGATGTTTTATCCTTTGTTAAATGGTTGATTGCTTTTTGTATTTTGCTTTCTGTCTCAGCATCTAATGAAGATGTAGCTTCATCTAAAAGAATAATTTTTGTTTTTTTTAAAATTGCTCTAGCTATTGAAAGTCTTTGCTTTTCTCCACCAGAAAGTCTCACGCCATTTTCGCCAATAACTGTATTATAACCATCTTTAAGTTTGGATATAAATTCTGTTGCATAAGCTAATTCAGCTGCTTCAAAAACTTCATTATCAGTTGCATCGAGATTTGCATACTTAATATTATTTATTACTGTATCGTCGAATAAAGTCGTGTCTTGACTTACAATTGAAATATTTTCCCTTAAAGATTTAAGTTTAACGTTGTGTATAGACTGATTATCAATTTTAATTTCCCCACTGTCGGGATCATAAAATCTAGGTATCAAATTTAGCAATGTTGATTTTCCAGCTCCGCTATGACCAACAAATGCAGAAATTTTACCTCCCTCAATTGATATATTAACAGATTTTAATGTTTTTTGTTCAGCATCTTTTAGATAGGAAAAATTTACATTGTAAAAAACTATTTCCCCTTTACTTAATTTTATAGGATCACATTCTTCTTTATTTGTGATTTCATTTTTAATATCTAGTATAGGTATAATTCTTTTACCTGCTGATATACCTTGTTGAATTCCTATATTCAAAGTGGCTAATGACCTAACAGGTTGATATGCCAACATCATTGCCGCCAAGAAAGAAAAAAAATTATTAATTTCTAATTCTTCAGACATTATTAATCTTCCTGAATAAAATATTAGGAAAGCTATCATAATACCAGTTAGTGTCTCCATAATAGGAGTTGATCTAACATAAACAGTATTAATTTTTTTCACTTTATTTGCTAAATTTGAAATTAACTCGTCAGATCTATTACTTTCAAAGTTTTCCTTTTGGAAAATTTTAATTAATTTGTGATTTTTAAATATTTCAACCAGATGTTTATTTAAAAAACCTGACCTTTCTTGAGCCTGAGTAGATACTTTCCCCATTCTTTTACCCAAGCTTTTAGCCGCTATAGATGCCAAAGGTATCATTATTATAGCTACTAAAGATAACTTCCAATTCTGGTAAAACATTACACCGAGCAAGCCGCAAAGGGTTAAAGAGTCCTTTATAAGATTTAACAAATTAATACTCAAAACGTTTTTTATTAATTCAACATCAAAATTTAAATTTGAGATATATTTTCCAGAGTGCTTACTTTCAATAAATTTAGTATCTGATTTAATTAATGCTTTAATCATGTCTGATTGAATACTTTTTTTAACCTCTTCAGCTACATTTATTAGTAGTACTTTAGCGGTATATAACGATAGACCTTTGGTTGCAAAAGCAACAACTATAAAAATTGGAATTAAATAAATTAAGGTCTGATCTTTATTAATAAATAATTTTTCAATCGCAGGGTCTAACAACCAGGCAATTGAGGAAGTGCTTCCTGCAACCATGACAGAAAAAAAAACTGCAATAAATATTTTTTTTAAGTGTCTTTTGGTATATTGATTATAAAATCTTTTTAATACGTCAAAATTTTTCATATAAATAAATTATTTTTTTCTATTAAAACTGTTAAAAATATAATTAGACCTAAAATATTATTACTTTTAAATTTTTGATGACATGAGTTGTTGTTATCAATGTCTAAATTTATTATTTGATAAAAAAACAAATGAAAAAAAGGAATTATTAAAAGTAAATAGTATAAATTATTAAAATTCATAAAATATCCAATTAAAATTAGAGATAAAAAAAATAAAAAATAGCACACACTTATGAAAGTTTTTGGACTATTTTTAAATTTTATTGATGTTGATTTTACCCCAATTATTTCATCATCCTTAATATCTTGATATCCATAAATCGTGTCATAACCAAGTGTCCAAAATATGGCTCCAAAATAAAATATAAGAGGAATAAAACTTATTTCTTCTTGGATAGATATCCAGCCTAATAAAAGGCCGTAATTAAATGTAAATCCTAAAAAAAGTTGTGGCCAGTATGTAAATCTTTTCATTAATGGATAAGTAAAAGCAAAAGGCATAGAACATATTGCCAGAATAATAGTTAAATTATTAAAATTAATTAAAATTAGAAATGCTAATAAACATAAAATTAAAGCAATTACTAAAGCTGATCTGATCGAAATTTTATTTGATGCTAGAGGTCTATTTTTTGTCCTCTCAACTTTTTGATCATAATTTTTATCAACTACATCATTTACAATACAGCCCGCCGATCGCATTAATACTGATCCAGAAAAAAATAAAAAAATATATAAAATATAATCTTCGAAACCATTTTGAAAATCATAAGCTATTGTAAGCCCCCACGCACAAGGCCAAAATAAAAGCATATAGCCAATTGGCTTTTTAAGTCTTGTTAATTCAAAGAAGATGCTTATATGAGACATATAAATTATTAAATAACAAAGATTTATTATTAAGCAAATTTAATCGTCATGAACATAGATTACACTGTAGTTGCACTGATGTTTCCTGCAATTCCACTTATAATGAATGTTTATTCTACCAGATTTCACACATTAAGTGCATTAATAAGAAAAATTCATGATGAATATGTATTTGAAAAACACACACCTCCAGAATGGAAAGATCAGCTTAATAATTTAAATTATAGAATTAGTTTTTTAAAATACTCTATAATGTTTGGAGCATTTGGTTTTTTATTTAATATGGTTACTGTTTTTGCACTCTATTTAGATGAATTATTTGTTGCAAGAATTATTTTTGGGTCATGTTGTTTGTCAATGATGACTTCAATAATATTTTTTATAAGAGAAATTCAAATTTCTACCAAAGCTTTAAGACTTCATATATCTGATATGGATCAGCAGTTTAAGGAATAATTATAGCTGGGCCTAAAATTTGTCTGGACTCTAAATCTTTATGCGCTTGCTCAGCATCACTTAATTTATATTTTTTATAAATTTTAATTTTGACTTGATTTGAACTAATTTTTTCAAATAATACTTTTGAGGCTTCATTTAATTCCTCTCTAGTACTCAAATATTGTTGCATAGCTGGTCTAACTAAATACAGTCCCTTAGGTTGAATATTTTTTGGAACATTAATATCTGATAATGGCCCTGAAGCATTACCAAATGAAACCATCATGCCTCTTACACTTAAACATTCTAAAGATCCATCCAAAGTAGTTTTTCCAACACCATCATAAACCACTGGAACTCCTTTACCATTTGTAATCTCCATTACTTTTTTTGCAAAATTTTCTTTATTGTAATTAATTACAAAATCATAGCCGTTAGTAATTGCTTGATCTATTTTTTCGTCAGTTCCAACAGTACCAATAGTAGTGCATCCAAGTGATTTAGCCCACTGACCAAAGATTTGACCAACACCTCCAGCTGCTGCATGAAATAATATTGATTGTCCTTTTTTAACAGGATAAGTTTTATGTAGTAAATAAAATGTTGTTAAGCCTTTAGTCATTATTGCAGCTGCTATTTCTAAATCTATATTATCTGGTACTTTTACAAGATTTTTAGTTTGATAATTTCTGTGAGTTGAATATGAACCAATTGGTGCACCTGCGTATGATACCTTGTCACCAATTTTAAAATCTTTAACCATCGATCCAATTCGAGTAATTACTCCAGAACCTTCCAATCCAATTGGGGAAGGAAGTTTTAAAGGGTACAATCCTGATCTATGATATGTATCTATATAATTAAGACCAATTGCTTTATGCTCAATAGTAACTTCATCATCTTGTGGTTTATCAATAGAAATATCTTTTAACTCTAAAACCTCAGGCCCTCCATTTTTAGATATTTGAATTGCTTTCATTACTTTACAAACGTACCATTATGATAATCTTGAACTGCTTGCAAGATCTCGGCTTTTGTATTCATTACAAACGGTCCTCCTCTAGCAATTTCTTCATTAATAGGCTTTCCAGAAATCACTAAAAATTTTGCATTTGTCTTGCCTCTTACTTTTAAATCTTCTCCTTTTTCTAGCAATATCAAAGTGCTATCTTTTGTTTTATCATGCTTTTTATTACCAATTTCTATTTCTCCATTAATTAAATAAATAAATGAGTTGTGAGATGATGGTAGATTAAATTTAAATTCTTTATCTTTTTTTAATTCAACATCAAAATATACTGGTTCAACGTTATGGCCTTTTACTGGACCTTCTGCTTTTTCAAATTTTCCAGCAATAATTTTTATTTGTTTATCATTATCTTTATGAACATTTATTTTATCAGAATCTATATAAATATAATTGGGTTTACTCATTTTTAATTTTGCTGGCATATTAATCCATAATTGGAATCCATGAAGACGACCTTCAGACATAGCTGGCATTTCAGAATGAATTATACCGCTACCTGTCTTCATCCATTGTACATCACCTGAAGACATTCTACCTTTTGCACCAGTGCTATCTTCATGCTCGAATTCACCTTGCAGCATATAAGTTACTGTTTCAATTCCTCTATGAGGATGAGGGGGAAACCCCGCGATATAATCTTCACTGTTTTCAGAGCCAAACTCATCTAACATTAAAAAAGGATCAAAGTAGCTTGGTTCAACGCCAATACTTCTCTTTAATTTCACCCCAGCACCATCAGAAGCAAGAATTGGTTTAATAATTTTTTTTACCTCAATATTTAACATTTTATTTTTTAAATTTGTTATCTAAACTTATAGCTTTAGCTCCATTTGCAAAAAGAATTAAAAAACCACCAGCAAGAGCAATATTTTTTAAGAATGAAGTAAACTGCATTTGATCAGCAAAGTCATTATGAAAAATAAATGCAGTTGTTATACAAAATAAACTCAATAATCCAGCAGCAAACTTTGTTTTATAACCAATGACAATCAAAACTGGACCTGCTATCTCCACAATTATTGCTGGAACAATAAACATTCCTGGCATACCAAAACTTTCCATCCATCCAATAGTTCCCTCATAATTACTTATTTTAAACATTCCATTTATAAGAAATAATGCAGAAATTAAAATTCTTCCAACAAGGTCTATTACATTTGTCATAGTGATCAATTAATTAGTTTTTTTTTATAAAATATCAAGTAGTTGATTTAGTCCAGTAATTTGATTTTTTGGTTTATAATCAAGATTATCAAATATATTATTATTTCTATTTACCCATATTGATGTAAATCCATAATTTCCACCGCCAGAAACATCCCAAGTATTTGCGCTTAAAAAAGCAACTTCCTCATGTTTAATATTATATTTTTTAATTGGCATCTCATAAACTTTTGAACTTGGTTTATAAATTTTGACTTCCTCTATAGAAAAAATATCATCAAATAGATTTTTTAGATTGTTACTATTTACCAATTCATGAAGTAGAGAAGGTGTTCCATTTGATAGTATCGCTAATTTATATTTTTTTTCTTTAAGCTTTTCTAGAGTTTCTTTTACCTCTGGGTAAGGTGATAAAACCTTATATAAATTTAATAGCTCATTTTTCATTTCAATATTTATTTTGAAAGCTCTCATAGATTTATCTAAACTATCCTCTGTAATTTGCCAAAAATCTTTGTGTTTTTTCATCAAGCTTCTAAGCCATGTATATTCTAATTGTGTAGTGCGCCAATAATTTGCAAATCCCTCCCATTTATCTCCAATTTTATCTTTACATTTTTCTGCAGCTGAATTGACATCAAATAATGTTCCATAAGCATCAAAAATTATTGCTTTAATATTTTTCATAATCTAATTTGTAAATATGAGTAATATTAGATTATTTTTTGAGGAAAGTTTATCATTAAATTTAAAGTCACAACTAAACAGGTCTCAATCCCATTATCTTTCCAAAGTAATGAGGTTAGGCAGTGGTCAAAAATTTTCATTATTTAATGAAAGTGGGGAGTGGGTAGCTAAAGTTGATGATATAAATAAGGGTATAGTAGAATTTACTGTTCAAAAAAAATTAAGATCAGCAGAAAATGATAAAGAAATTTGGTTAGCATTTACGCCAATCAAACTAAATTATTTGAATTTAATGATCCAGAAAGCTACAGAACTTGGAATAACAAGATTCATACCAATTTTGACAGAAAGAACTGTTGTTAGAAAGTTAAATGAAAAAAGAATACATAAAATTATTGCTGAAGCATCTGAACAAAGTAATAGACTTAATATCCCAAAACTAGACAAAATTATAAAATTAGACAATTTTTTAAAATCTAATCAAAATATAAATGTTGTTTTTGGGGATTTAAACTCTGAAAGGACTAAATTAAATTTAGAAAAAAAAGAACCTGTATGTATCTTAATTGGCCCCGAGGGTGATTTTACAGTTAAAGAAAGAGAAAATATATTAAAACATAAAAAAATATTTCCAATTAAAATTAATAAAAATATACTTAGATCAGAGACCGCAGCTATATCAATGATTTCAATAGTTAGTTTTAATTTACTATAGATATTTATTTATATTTTTATAAATATCATCATAAGCTGCATGATGGCTTATTCTGTTTATATATTTACCATCTTTTAATAGAATTATTGAAGAACTATGATTAATTAGATACTCACCATCTCCAGTAAATATTTTTTCTGACATTACTCCCCAAGATTGTGACATTAAAAAAACTTTTTTAGGATCACCTGTAATACCATACATTTTGTTATCAAAAGAGTTTAGATAATCTTTTATTATTTCTGGAGTATCTCTCTCAGGATCAATACTTACAAAAAATATTTTTATTTTATTTTTCTTTTTCTCATCTAAATTATTTATCACTAAATCTAAATTATTTAATGTCATCGGACAAATATCAGGACAATTAGTAAATCCAAAAAATATCGCTGTTAAAGGACCTTCGAAAGATGACTCAGTTATTACCTCATTATTCACGTCAATTAACGAGAATTCAGAACCTTTAAATTTTGATTCTATGTCATCTTTAGTTTTTTCCATAGATAAAAAAACGGGCAACATTAAAAACAAGAAAATTACTAGACATCCTGTAATTACTGTTATTGAGGTCTTTAATTTCATAGTTGCAAAATATGTTTTACTAATTATATAAGCATTATGAATTCAATATTAAAGAAGATATTTGGCACATTAACTGAAAAACCTTGGGAAGCTAATCAAGCAGCGATAGATTCAAAGCACAGTGGTCAAACTTTTAATATTTCCAACCAAATGTCAGTTGTAATTATAATATTTGGAATTAGTTCAGTACTATTTAGTTTGATTTTTACGGGTTATTTATATTCATTACCCCCTGGGCAAGATACTACATTTATTCTTAAAACAAATATGCTTTGGATAAATACTTTAGTGCTTATACTGGTTACATATTTTTTTGATAAAATAAGAAGAGATTTCAATAATAACATTACTAGCAATATTAAAAAGAATCTAATCGTCGTTGGTGCTTTAAGTTACTTATTTTTAATTTTACAATTGATTTTGTGGTATCAATTAATGGTTGATGGAAATTACGTTTCAACTAATACTTATTTTTCATCTTTTTATTTTTTTACAGCTTTACACGGTATCCATCTTCTTGGAGGTTTATTTTTTTGGGGAAAGGTTACATCAAAAATTTTTAAACTAGAGGAAAGAGATTTTAAAAAAGAAGAGAGAAGTATAACAGCTCTCTCAGTTTATTGGTTATTCTTATTTATTGTATGGTTTGTTTTTTTCACAATAATGTTTGTCTATAATGATGCAGTTTTAGATTGGTGTAGATCACTAATTTCTTAATCCTACAAAAATAAAACCAAAACAGATCCAACCAAGGCAACAATTACTAAAAGAATATTAACTGACTTTAAATATTTTTTTGTTTCTGGCTTTAATTTACCTTTTGAGAAAGCTCCCGCACCAAAAGCAATGACTAAATAGAATAGTAAAACTAATACGAGTATAGTTATAAAAATTCCTAATTTTCCGAGCATATTATCGTTGATTATATTAGTTTATTTTAATTGTTTTATGACATTTTGTCATAGGTATTTATAGCATTATTGATCTATATAACCCTAATGCATGCAGGAATAATATTTTTATTAGTCATAGTTGGATCAATACTTTTCCATATTTTTACACCTTGGTATTGGACTGATATTGCATCTAATTGGCAAGGAATGGATGATACTATAACACTTACTTTTTGGGTAGGTGGTGGTGTTTTCGTAGCTGTATGTTTATTCATGATTTATTGTGTTTTTAAGTTTTCTTATAAAGAAGGTAGAACAGTTGAATATAAGCCTGAAGATAAAAAATTAGAAAGAATACTTACTTGGGCAACAACTCTAGGTGTTGCAGCTTTATTAGCTCCAGGTTTAATTATTTGGAATCAATATGTTAACGTTCCAAAAAATGCATTAGAGGTTGATGTAATGGCTTGGCAGTGGGGATGGCAATACAGATTACCAGGAGAAGATGGAAAATTAGGTACAACTAAAGTAATTAATATTAATGATGATAATCCATTTGGTATAAATCCTAACGACCCATTTGGTCAAGATGATGTAATTATTCAAAGTGATGTTTTGAATATGGAAACTGATAGACCAATAAAAATTTTGCTAAGATCAGTTGATGTTTTACATAACTGGTACGTTCCACAATTTAGAGCAAAAATGGATGCAGTTCCAGGAGTAGTAACTTTTTATTGGTTTGAACCGAATAAAGTTGGAGAATATGAAGTGCTTTGTGCTGAGTATTGTGGAGTGGGACATTATGCTATGAGAGGCTCTGTTATTGTCCAAAGTAAACAAGACTACAACTCTTGGTTAAATGAGCAAGAAACTTTTTCAGAATTAGTAGCCAAACAAAACAAATTAAAAATTGAGGAAAACAAGATCGCAAAAAAAATAAATTTAAATTTAAATTAATATATATATAAAGAGGAAAAGAAATGTCAGATGAAATAGAAAATAAATCAGGTTATCAAACTCAGTCTTCTGAGACTATGAATGAATATTCTGGTGCTGCAGTTGGAGACGTTGACTATGTAAGACCCGCTGAAATACCTGAGCAAGATTTATATCATGGACATACTTTTCTAACTAAATGGGTTTTTTGCCAAGATGCTAAAGTAATTGGCGTACAGTATTTTCTAACAGCAGTATTCACTGGAATTGTAGGATTAATTTTGTCTTGGTTGATGAGATTGCAATTAGGTTTCCCTGAATTAGCTGGTTTTATGACTGCGGAACATTATTATCAATTCGTGACTATGCACGGAATGATAATGGTTGTTTATTTTTTAACAGCATTATTTCTTGGAGGCTTTGGTAACTATTTAATACCACTAATGGTTGGAGCGCGTGATATGGTTTTTCCATATGTAAACATGTTAAGTTTTTGGATGTTTTTTGTTGCTGTTGCAGTTTTAATGGCAAGCTTTTTTGTACCTGGTGGACCAACAGGATCGGGCTGGACTTTGTATCCTCCTCAGGCAATTTTAGATGGAACACCTGGATCAGGTGCAGGAATACTTCTGATGTTAATATCTTTATCTTTATTTGTCATTGGTTTCACGATGGGAGGACTGAACTATTTGATCACAGTTCTTCAAGCGAGAACTAGAGGTATGACGCTTATGAGAATGCCTTTAACGGTTTGGGGTATTTTCACAGCGACAGTACTTGCGATGCTAGCATTTCCAGCACTTTTAGTAAGCTCTATAATGATGACTTTAGATAAAGTTCTTGGAACAAGTTTCTTCATGCCAACTATTTTAAAAGCAGGTGAAGTTTTAGAATATGGAGGAGGAAGTCCAATTCTTTTCCAACACTTATTCTGGTTTTTTGGTCACCCCGAAGTTTATATTGTAGCTCTTCCAGCATTTGGGATAGTTTCAGATTTAATATCTGTGCACGCTAGAAAAAATATTTTTGGCTACAGAATGATGGTATGGGCAATTGTAGGAATTGGAGCTTTAAGTTTCTTTGTGTGGGCACACCATATGTATGTAAGTGGAATGAATCCTTGGTTTGGCTTCTTCTTTGCATCAACTACACTCATAATTGCAGTCCCCACCGCCATGAAGGTTTATAATTGGATTTTAACTTTATGGAGAGGAAATATTAGAATTAATACTGTAATGTTATGGTGCCTTGGTTTTATTGTAACATTTGTAAACGGGGGTATAACAGGAATATTTTTAGGAAACGTTTCAGTAGATGTGCCACTATCTGATACTTATTTTGTAGTGGCTCACTTCCATATGGTAATGGGTATTGCTCCATTGATGGTAATAATGGGAGCTGTTTATCACTGGTTTCCATTGGTTGCAGGTAGAATGCTTCATGAAGGTTTAGGGAAATGGCATTTTTGGATAACTTTCTTAGGTGCTTATTCAATTTATTTCCCAATGCATTACCTAGGTTTTATTGGAGTTCCTAGAAGATATTTTGAAATGTACGATAGCCCTTACATGACATCAGGAGTGGGGTTAAACGAGTTCATAAGTTTGGCAGCTTTCATAGTTGGCGCTGCACAATTTATTTTAATTTATAACATTATAAAAACTTTAAAAACTGGAAAACCAGCAGGTAAGAATCCTTGGAAGGCAAACTCTTTAGAGTGGCATACCTCAACAGTTCCACCTGAGCATGGTAATTTTGGAGAAAGGCTACCAGTAGTACATAGATGGGCATACGACTATAGTGTACCTGGAGCTAAAGAAGATTTCATGCCTCAAACTACTCCACCGAGTGAAGTAACAAACACAGAGGTAGAAAAAACTTAAATATAAAAAAGGCAAGTAATGTCTGAGCAAAAAATAGTTGATTATGAGTATAAACCCGGTTTTAAGGGTATGGCTCATGACACTGGTTCAGATCAAACAATGTTCAAAGGTGTGCATTGGGGCAAGGCAATGATGTGGATCTTTTTATTAAGTGATACCTTTGTATTTAGTTGTTTTTTAATTTCATATATGAAGGGCAGAGCTTCAACTCCAGTTGAATGGCCTAATCCGAGTGAGGTTTTTGCATTAGATGCATTTGGAGTTCCAGTACCATTATTATTGATCGCACTAATGACTTTCGTTTTAATTACAAGTAGCGGTACAATGGCTCTAGCGGTTAAGTACGGGTATGAGAAAAATAAAAAGATGTGCGGCTGGTTAGTTTTAGCAACTGCGCTTGGGGGATTAATATTCGTAGGTATGCAGGCTTATGAATGGTCAAAACTTATTCATGAAGGTGTTAGACCTTGGGAAAATCCTTTTGGTGCTGCACAATTTGGCTCATTCTTTTTTATGATAACTGGTTTTCATGGAACCCATGTATCAATTGGAGTTATATTTTTATTTATATACGCTTACAAAGTTTTTGCTGGGCACTATGAAAATGGCGGAAAAAGAGGCTGGTTTACAACAATGAGAGGTGACTATGTAGAAATTGAAATACTTGGATTATACTGGCACTTTGTAGATTTAGTTTGGGTATTTATTTTCGCGTTTTTTTATTTATGGTAATTTAAATTATGGAAGAGACAAAAAAAAAAGAACAACAGGGTAGCACACATAAGATAGGTATTTATCTTTGGATATGGGGATTGTTATTTGTACTAAGTTTCTTTTCATACATGGTTGATTGGTACCAATTTCAAGGAATGCTTAGATGGAGCTTGATCTTATTTTTTATGTTTTTAAAAGCAGGATTAATAATGGCATTCTTTATGCATCTATTCTGGGAAAGATATGCACTTGTAAATGTACTTCTTTGGCCAATGACGGCAATAGCTTGCTTTATCGTTTTAATGGCTGCTGAAGGTCAATATACTTTATTTTCAAGATTATTTTATTTTTTTGTTGGTGGAGGACAATAGTTTATGGACGGATATACAATATTAGGAGGATTACTGATTTTTTTTATTCTATTCATTTATCTTACTTGGTTTGGTTTTTCTGTTAAAGTAGATAATGAACAGAACGAAGGTTCTAAAATCAAAATTAATCCTTATGATAATGTACCATTGCATCGAAAACTTATAGATAAAAAAAATAGCAAAGTAGGAGTTTTTGATCTTGGAAACCATATTTTAATCATTGGTTTGGTTTTAGTGGTTATATTTGTAAGCATGAACGTTGATTAAAAATTGTCTACAAAATCCATAAAACATAAATCAGTCTCCAACATTGATATTAATTCTTTTTTAAAATCTTTAATATTGTTGCTTAAGCCAAGAGTGATGTCTCTTGTAATTTTTACATGTGCTGTTGGTTATATTACTTCAAACTCTACTATTGAAACAACAAATGCGATTATAGGAATTGTTTTGGTGGCAATAGGAGCAGGAGCTGCTGGCTGTTTAAATATGTGGTACGACTCAGATATTGATGCATTGATGACCAGAACATGCTTGAGACCGATACCAACAGGAAAAATAACAAGAAACTATGCTTTGATTTATGGAGTAACTCTTACAGTTGTTTCTGTTATTCTTTTAAATTATTTTACAAATTTTCTTTCTGCTGCTTTATTACTTTTTACAATTTTATTTTATATATTGGTCTACACAATTTGGTTAAAGAGAAAAACTCCCCAAAATATTGTTATTGGTGGAGCAGCAGGAGCTCTTCCACCAATTATAGGCTGGTCTATTGCAACTAATTCAATTTCTTTAGAGCCTATAAGTTTATTCTTAATAATATTTTTCTGGACGCCTTCTCATTTTTGGGCGTTAAGCCTTTATAAAGCAGGGGATTATAAAAAAGCTAAGATACCAATGCTCCCGGTATCAGATGGAATTGAAAAAACAAAAAAATATATATTTTTATATTCTTTATCAATGATCCCTGTAATTATATTGCCATACCTTATTAATTTTGCAGGACTTTCATACCTAATACCATCTATTCTTCTAACTTTTTATTATAATTATATTTGTTATGAACTGTTAAATTATAAAAAGAATAAATTTGATCCAAAAAAAGCGAAGAAAATTTTTACTTACTCTATTTTTTATTTGTTTATAGTTTTTGTGTTATTTCTCATAGATAGCCTAATTTAATATTGCCAGTTTAGATATAAGAGAGTATCTATAAATTCTATGAACTATGTAAGTACAAGAAATAATAAAAATGAGCTTAATTTTAAAGATGTTTTTATTAAAAGTTTAGCTGACGATGGTGGATTATTTGTCCCAAAAAACGTTAAATCATTAAACTCTGAAGATTTAGATAAATTAAGAAACCTTAGCTACAACGATTTAGCTTGTGAAATTCTAAACCTATTTTGTTCAGATTTTATAAACAAAAAAGATCTTAAAACTATTATTACAAAATCGTATTCAACTTTTAGGGAAAAAGAAGTTGTAAAAATTAGTAATTTAGGAAACATAAAACTTCTTGAATTATATCATGGTCCTACCCTTGCATTTAAGGATATTGCAATGCAATTTATAGGAAACTTATATGATTATTATTTAAGTAAAAATAATGATTTTTTAAATGTAATAGTAGCTACATCTGGTGATACAGGAGCAGCTGCAATTGATGCAATTAAAGGAAAGAATAATATGAATATTTTTGTTCTTCATCCAAATAATAAAATATCCAAAGTTCAAAGAAAATTAATGACAACTGGCAATGAAAAGAATGTTTTTAATATTGCTATTGATGGAAATTTTGATGATTGTCAAAATTTAGTTAAAGCAATGTTTTCAGATCTTGAATTTTCAAAAAGTATAAAAATGACTGGAGTAAACTCAATAAATTGGGCAAGAATAATTGCTCAGGCGGTTTATTATTTTTATACTTGTTTTAAACTTAATTCGAGTAAACCCATATCTTTTTCAGTTCCTACTGGAAACTTTGGAGATGTTTTTGCTGGTTATCTTGCAAAGAAAATGGGTTTACCAATAGATAAATTAATTGTTGCAACAAATCAAAACGACATTTTGCATAGAGCAATTTCAAAAGGAGAGTATATATCAAAGAAAGTTGAACAAACAATTTCCCCAAGTATGGATATTCAACTAGCGAGTAATTTTGAAAGGTTAATTTACTATATTAATAATTCTAATTCAGAAATTACTGCAGAAATTATGAAAAAAATTAAAGAGAACGTTTATCAAATTGATAAAATTAATTTAGAAAGTATTCAAAAAGATTTTGTTTCTGGAAGCTGTAATGAAAATGAAACTTTAGATATAATTAAAAAATACTACGAAAAAGATAATGTGATTTTAGATCCCCACACAGCAGTTGGAGTAGGGGTTGCAAATAAGTTATCTTTAAATGATTGTGTTGTCTTATCAACGGCACACCCATGTAAATTTCCAGATGCGACAGAAAATGCAATAAAAAAATATGAAAATTTACCAAAGGAACTTGAGCATGTCCTTAACAAAGATGAAAACTTCGAGGTGCTAAAAAACGATATTGAAGTAGTAAAAAACTTTGTTAAAAGCAAAATATGAAATTAAAAGTAAATGACCTTATACCTGAGGCTAATATCTATATTTTAAAAGACGGCGAGCCAAAGGAGCAAAACATTAAAGAAACCTTGGGAAACAGCAAAGTACTCTTATTTGGATTACCAGGAGCATACACTTCTACATGCTCTAAATTTCATTTACCAGGGTATGTAAAAAATGCTGAAAAAATCATAGCAAAAGGAATTGATAAAATATTTTGTATTTCAGTAAATGACCCACACGTAATGAATGCTTGGGGAGAAGCTAACAATGTTCGAAATAATATCAAAATGTTAGCTGATCCGTATTTATCATTTACTAAATTAATTGGTGCAGAAATTGACAGAAATTCAAAAGGTATGGGAATTAGATCTAGTCGTTACGCTATGATTATTGAAAACTTAAAAGTCCAAAATATCCAAGAAGAAGAAGAAACTAAAAGTTGTGGTATTTCCTCAGCAGAGGGAATTCTAGATATTATCTGATTAGAAGGGGCGTTCTGTTGCCCGGCATTAGATTAGAAAATAGTATATTTGCTCACTTAATCAAACTACTTCGTTGAAAACTTCGTTGAGAGATTTACTTTTTTTGTCCAAGGTTTGCCTTTTGACTTCGTTGAAAAACCGCAGGCGTTAGATTATTCTTACTTTATGAAAAAAATATTTCTTTTCGTCGTTTTGGGTTTGTTATGGTGCAATACTGGATTTGCGGAGTCGTATGTATGCAAAGATAATAAAACTTCAACTAATACTGTAGGAACATATATTTGGGAACGAACTTCTAAAGATTATTTTTCACTTAGAGAGATTAATGGAAATCAAAAAATATCTTTTGATATATATTACGAAGATCAAAATGCTATTTTATTAATTGCGACAATACCCAATCGTTTAGGTGTTGCTACAATACTATTAAATAAAAATGACCTGACATATGGGGCATCACAAATTGATCATCCATTTGATAATTATGATATTGATGATTATGTTTCAGGAAAATGCGATAAAATTAATTGAGAAGGGGCGTTCTGTTGCCAGGTGCCCCATTATTAAGGGCACCTAACTAAATTATCTTGAAAATATACTTCTTATTATTCCTGTAAACAAGGCGAAACCAACATAAACTGCAAAGATTATTAATGGAACCGCAATCCACATTCCAATCGTACTTAACACACAAAAGTCTGCAACTGTGAAGTCAAAAGGAACTGGGCAAGAGTTGACATTTATAACTCTTGCATGTGCATAGTTACCTACAGTTAAAAAATATAAAAATAAGATCCATTTGTTTATTTTATTTTTAATCATGATCTTAATATAATGTTTAATTGGATAAATTCTTGTCCAAGATAAATTATAAATTTGGACAATACTTAATAAAAAAAATCTAATAAATTTCTCTTAATGATTAAAAAGGAGAAAAATAAATATGTGTGAATTAATGCATTCATTAGGACAAATATTAGCAATACTAGCAGGTACTGATATTCTGCTATCCAGATTTAACTTTGACTTAGCACATAAAGTTGGTTTTGGAAAATTTTCTTACTTTGCTCCTTATGCTTTTATATGCTTGGGGGTTTATTTATTATTACAAACTGGAAATCAATGTTCTGGTCTTTTTGGAAATTGGAATTAGACTAATGAAAATTAATATCCCAAATGCAATTATAATTGGAGCAATAATAGTTTCCGTAGGAATTTATTTATCATCTTTAAATGATCCTCTGGCAAATTGTATGGATAAATTGATAGAAAATAATTATTCGCATAGAACTGCAGCAAAATATTGCTCAGGATATAAAAAATAAAGTTTTTGAGGGGCGTTCTGTTGCCAGGTGACCTTAAACTATAATTATTTATTTCCAACTCGAGTCAACAAACCACCAACAACTATTAATATAATAGGAGTAAATGATGATAATGGTCCCATAAATCCTGTTAGATTTATGTTTCCAAAATTTCCTAATAAGAAATCTGCTACACCAAGTGCTATTAAAATGTAACCAAGTATTTGCATTAAAAAAGAGTATATTTTTTATAAGAGAACTTCAATGAATTAAAAGGGGCGTTCTGTTGCCAGGTGCCCCATTTATAAATTTGCTGCTTCTCTAGCAATTAAGTCTACTTCATTATTTAACTTATCAGTGGAATGTGCTTTTACCCAGCTCCATTTTATATCAAATTGACTTGAAAGCAGATCAAGTTCTACCCAAAGATCTTTATTTTTAACTTTTTGTTTATTTGCAGTTTTCCACCCATTTTTTTTCCAGTTATTGATCCACTCTGTAATTCCTGATTTTACATATTTAGAATCTGTAAAAATTTGAACTTTACTACCTTTAGGAATTTTCTTTAAAGCTTCAATTGGAGCCATTAACTCCATTTGATTATTTGTAGTATTTTTTTTACTTCCTTTTATTTGAGTCTTTTTTCCATCATCAATAATTATTGCTGCCCATCCACCGTTTCCAGGATTTTCTAAGCAAGAACCATCAGTATAAACTTTAATCATTAATTAATATAATTGTTGTATGACTTTACTTGACGATGAAAATTTAACTTTTTAATATATTCTTTTGGATCTTTAATTTTAATTATAGCATTTTTTGGTGTATTTAAATAATCATATGCTCTAGTTAGCAAATATCTCAAAGCGGATCCACGACACAGAACATTAAAGTATTTCTTTTCATTTCCATTTAATTTTCTAATAGACTCATAACCTCTAATAAGATTAGTCGATTTTTTTTTATCAAATATAAAGGAACTTCTTTTTTTTTTAAAACAAAGTGCGTTTATGCAAATAGCTAATTCATAAGCTAAAAAATCGTTGCAAGAAAAATAAAAATCAATGTACCCAAGAAATTTTCTCTTATAAAAGAAAATATTATCTATAAACAAATCACCATGAATAATACCCTTTGGTAAATTTTTAGGCCATTTCTGCTTAATATCATTTAGGTCATGTTTCATTGAATTCTTTAAATTTTTTGAAACTTTGTTTATTCTATTATCGATCTTATTTAAGAGCGGTCCCCAAGAATTTATCGACATTGAATTTTTCCTGAAGATTTTAAGTTTTTTTGACGCTTTATGTAATTTTCCAATATTTTTTCCAACAACATAACAGTCTTTTGCAGTTAACTCGCTTTTGTCTTTTCCATCAAGAAATGTAACTATACAAGCTTGTTTTTTTTTTATTTTAAATAAATAACTACCCTTTTTATTTTTAATAGGCATTGGGCATTTAATCTTTAATTTATGGAGCCCAGACATTAAATTCATAAAGAACGGAAGATCTTTTGAATTTACCCGTTTTTCAAAAATTGTAAGTATAAATTTTTTCTTATTTGTCTTAATAAAATAATTAGTATTTTCTATTCCTTTTTTAATACCACTAAATTTTATTATTTTTCCTATGCTGTAACTATTTTCAATTGATGAAATTATTGTTGAGTTTATCTTTGTATAAACAGCCATTTAATTTAATTTTTTAGGGACTTTAAAAGTTACGTTTTCTTTTATTATTTCTACCTCATCTATAGTAACAATAAATCTTTTTTTCAATTCCTTAATAAAATTTTCAACCAAAACTTCTGGGGCGGAAGCTCCAGAGGAAATTCCAATTGTATTTGAGTTTTCTATTAAATCATAAGGTATTTCACTTTGTGAATGGATTAAATGAGATTTTAAACATCCTGATTTTTTTGCAACTTCAACTAACCTAACAGAATTAGATGAGTTTCTACTACCTATAACAAAAAACATATCACACTTTTTTGCAATATTCTTAACAGCCATTTGTCGATTTGTAGTTGCGTAGCAAATATCTTCTTTTAAGGGTTCACGTATATTTGGAAAACGTTCTTTTAAAATTTTTATTATATCCTTTGTATCATCAACAGACAAAGTTGTTTGAGTTACAAAAGCAATTTGTTTTTTTTTATCAAATTTATAATTTTTTGCTTCCTCTTCATCTTGAATAAGATCGATAGAACCTTTGGGTAATTGGCCCATTGTTCCAACAACCTCAGGATGACTTTCATGACCAATTAATATTAAATGATATCCAGATTTATTTAGATTTTCTGCTTCTCTATGAACCTTTGAAACAAGAGGACAGGTAGCATCTACAAAAGTCATATTATAACTTTTTGCATCCTCAGGAATTTTTTTTGGTACACCATGAGCTGAGAATATTACTGGTCTTGATTTGTCTTCAATCTCTTCAAGCTCTTCTACAAATATTGCTCCTTTATTTTTTAAATCATCAACAACATATTTATTATGAACTATTTCATGTCGAACATAAACTGGAGCTCCGAACTTCTTAATCGATTTTTCAACAATTTCAATTGCTCTTTCTACTCCAGCACAAAAACCTCTAGGAGCTGAAAGCAATATTTTGAGTTCTTTATTTTTCATTTTTTTCTAAAAAATATTCTAGCAATATATGTGGAAAGGTTAATGACGCCAAACCAATAAAAATTAATTTTAAAATTGAATTATCAAAACCATAATTTTTATTTAAAAAGTATAGACCAACTATACATAAAACAGCAGTTAAAAATGTTAATGGCATTGCTTTTTTAATAAATGTTAATACACCATTTTTAAGATTATTTTTATCTATTTCAAATACTAATGTAATGCTATGTCTTATTGAGTGTAGGAAGCAAAAATACATTGTAAATGCTACTAATGGTGAAAGAAAATAATTTAATAATATAATTGAAAAATAATCTAAAAAAATAGTAAATTTTTTTATCTCAAACTGCTTTGTAAATAAATAAATACTTGAAATAGAACTTATTATTATACTTAAAAGTAAGATATTTTTTTCTTCTACAAAACTTAATATTGTATAAAAAGTTTCATTTTCAACTAATAGCAATTTAAAAATAGATATTGTCTCATCAAAGTGAAAATACATGGGAGCCAATATTACCAATGATCCTTTTAATAAATACATTAACTGAATTGGGTATGATCTTTCGAAAAATAAAAACTCAGTATCTTCCTTACCAAAATGAAAGGAAGCGATTATTAGAAAAATTATTAAAGAAAAGGTAGGTAAAAAAATCCATAAAATAACTATAAAAAAAGTAATTAAAATATAAATTAGATAAAAAGAAGAAATATTTTTAATTTTTAAAATTTCAAATAATTTTTTTCCTTTTATATGATCTAATGAGCCGTGTGATACACCAATTAATAAAATTAAAAATAAGCAAATTAACGGTGAAATATTAATATTCATTTTAAAGATTAATAAGGAAAAAATATTACAAAATATAAAAAAAATAAAAGAATGGTTAAAATTAATTTTTTTAATAACTTGACTCATTTTAAATTATCTCTTTTATAAAAGTCCACTTTGGCATTTTCGAAATTATAGCTATATCCTCAAAAAAATTACTTTTATTTGATAAAAAATTTATAACAGTGCTCGGTGAACTAAGAAACATTTTAAAAAAAATTTTGGACATTTTTTCAGGATTCTTTTTAAGTACTTTTAAAAAAATATTATCTAAATATTTATATTTCTTTGTAATAATAGTAAATTTCTTATGATTTTTTATATTTTCAATGTTTTTTGTAATATATTTACTGTGCTCCTGAATATTTAAAAAAGTGTAACCTGTGCTTAATCTAGTCATACCGCCAGCTGTTCCAATATTTATTTGATTAATTTTTTGTTCATTTCTTAGATCAAATAAAGGAATAGCCCCTGTTTCGGTAAAACTAATTTTATATTTTTTAATATTTAAATGATTTTCAATATAATCTTTTAACTGTTTCTCATAATCTTGAAGAGAATTATTATTTAGATCTGAAAGCCAAGTAGTCTCTATTAGTGCTTTTTTTTTTGAGAATGGAAGCGTATAAAAAAAATGAACACTGTTTTTTTGATCACAATCAAAATCCATCAAATTGAAAATTTTATCGTCAAATAAATCTTTGTCTGTTTCAATCTCAAAACCTGAGAAGTGTTGCCATAAATTTGATTTATCATAATGATTGTCTGATAAACTGTTAAATATAAAAGAATCTTTTATATCTACTTCATTGATATTTTTAAAAAAATTTATATTTTTATTTTTTTTTAAGGTGTTGATTATTTTTAAATAAAACAGGCCGCTATCAATTGTTTGATATGGTGTATTTTTACATTCAATATGTTTTGTATTTCCTGGAATATTAATTGTAAAATTATCCCAACTTTTTTTTACACAATCCTCAAAATTATGATCTATTACCTTCCAAAAGGACCAAGTTTTATCTCTTTTGTATTCCTCCCTTGGTTCAATAATTGCTAATGATTTATCTTTTAATTTTTGATTGATTTCTAATTCATAGGCAAGTGAAAGACCAGCACAACCACCCCCTATAATAATATAATCAAATTCTCTCATTTAAATTAATTTCTGATTTAATAATATCATGTTCTTGTGATCTTTGATGTTTTTCAATTTTTACGAAAAAAAGCTTTATTAAATCAACAAAAGATAGAATTGTTTGGGTGATTTTTCCAAAATTATCTACATAAATTTTTCCAGATCTTTTGTAATTTTCAATATTTTTTTTTTTTATTATTTCTCTTCCAATCTGTCTATAAACTCTTCTTGCAACTATAATTGCAAATCTATATCTAATTGGAATTCTTTTCAGTGAACTAAATGAACTTTCATAAAACATATCTGCCAACTTTAAAGTTGATTTAATGTTTTCAAAGTCATCTTTAATGTATTCCCTATTCATTTTATAGTCCTCTACGACATCCCTAGAAATATTTGTAAGTTGCATAGCAATTCCTAAATCAATTGCTCCTTTTAAAGCACGTTTATCACTTACATTTAAAATTTTAGCCATCATTAGTCCTACCGTTCCTGCAACTCTGTAAGAATAAACAAGTAATTCTTTTACTGTGTTAAATTGAATTTTATCTTTAAGATCTGACTCTACTCCGTCCACTAAATCTTTAATTACTACATCAGGTATTTTTTTATCCTCAGAAACAACAATCATATCTGAAATTACTACTTTATTTTTTACGAATGTTGATGATTGTAAATCATTATTTTTTAGAGTTTCTATTTCTTTAAAAATTTCTTTTAACTCTTTAAATCTTTCTTTTTTAATTTCTAAATCTTGATTAGCATCTGCTAAATCATCAAGAACTCTGCAAAAGGCATAAAGTTTAGAACACTCCTCATAAGTATCTTTAGGTAGAAAAAAACCAGCCCAATTGAAAGATTTTGCAAAAAGAGCAAGATAATTTGTTTCTTTAATTATCATTAAATTATTTTATCCAAGACTTTTGCAGATGAAAGTACACCTGGAACACCAGCTCCAGGATGAACACCAGCCCCTACAAAATAAAGTCCATCATATAATTCTGATTTATTATGAAATCTAAAATATGCTGATTGGGAGAATTTTGGTTGAATTGAAAAACCTGAACCATATTTTGTATTAAGCTCTTTTTCAAAATAATCTGGTGTTAGATAAAAATCCTCTATAATGTTTTCACGAAGATTGGGCATTAAATCTTTTTCCATTTTATCAATTACTAAATTCTTCATTTTTTCACCTTCGATTTTCCAATCTATTTTTGACTGATTATTAGGGACTGGAACCAAAACATAAAAACAATCATTTCCCTCTGGAGCCATAGATTTATCTGTAGCAGAAGGTCTATGAAGGTAATAGCTAATATCACTATTTAATTTTTTATTATTAAATATGTCATCAAGATGTTCTTTATATTTATTTCCAAATTTAATTGTATGATGCTCAACGTTTGGAAAAGTTTTTTTTGTCCCAAAATAATAAACAAATAAACCCATTGAGTATTCCATCCTACTTTTTTTCCAATTAAATAACATTGAAGTATTATTTTTACTTTTTAATAATTCATCATAAACAGCTGGGGGATCAGCATTACAAATAACATGATCAGCATTTATTTTTTTTTCATTGTCAAGTTGGACTCCTATAATTTTATTTCCATTTGAAAGTATCTTACTTACTTCGTGTCCTTTAATAATTATAATACCTTCCTCATTCATCAATTTTTCAAATCCTTTAATGATATTACCAGTTCCTCCCATTGAGTAATGTATTCCCCATTTTTTTTCTAAATATAAAATTAGTCCATATATAGACGTTGTAGTAAAAGGATTTCCACCAACTAATAAAGGATGCATACTTAACATCCTTCTTAATTTTTCATTTTTTACATAAGAAGAAACTAACGAATATACAGATTTATAACTTCTAAGTTTTAGTAAAGCTGGCAATTGTTTAAACATGACTAAAGGTTTATCAAAAGGTATATCAGCAAGTTCAGTAAAACCTTTATCAAAAATCTTTTTAGTGAATTTTACTAATTTCTCATAACCCAGAACGTCTTCTTTGCTAATTTTCTCTATTTGCTTCTTCATATCATCTTCATCCCCTGAATAGTTAAATTTTGATTTATCCTCAAAAATAAATTGATACCAAATTTTTAGAGGAGAAATATTTATGTAATCTTTTGGATTTTTTTTATACATTTCAAATAGTTCATTTATTAAATATGGCGCGGTTATAACAGTTGGGCCACCATCAAATATAAATCCATTTTTTGAAAATACTCTTGCTCTTCCTCCAAGATCAGGATGTTTTTCAATTAATGTTACGTTGTATCCTTTAGCCTTTAAGCGGAGCGCTGCAGCAATTCCACCAAATCCGGAACCAATCACAATAGAATTCATTTTTATAATTTATAGTTTTTTTTAAAAAATGTAAGGGTATTATGAGTTAATTTTTTTTAACTCGTTCTTAGCTTCTTCAAGATCTCTTTCAAAGATAGCATCAAGTTTATTTTTATCTATAGAAGTAGATATTATTTTTTTCACAGAATCTATTGCTATTTTGACTGATGTATCTTTAATTTCTTTAATAGCAGCTTCTTTCATTTGATAAATTTTTGTTTCAGCAACTTTTTTTTTTATTTCAGCAGATTTATGAAATTTTTCATTTATTTCTATAACCAACCTTTCACTCTCTTTTTTTGATTGATTAATTATTTTATCCTTTTCTTTTTTTGCACTATCAAGTTTTATTTGCGCATTTTCTAAAAGAGTCCTAGCTTCATTCCTTAACTTTTCACTTTCTTCAATCTCGTTTTTAATATTAGTTATAAGACCACTTAATGTTTCATTAATTTTTTGTGGTATTTTAAAGTAAACTAACAAACCAAAAAAAAGGAAAAAAGAAATTGCTACCCAAAATGTTGCATCAATTATCATAATTAATTTCTCTTTCTTGAAATATCCTCTACTATTGCTGAAATACTGCTATTATTTACATCAACACCAATAACTTGTTTAATTAAATCAGAAGATGTTTCTATAGCTATCTTTCTTACTTTATCTGGGGACTTGTTTTTAAGATCTTCTATTTCTTTCTCAGCTTTGCTTATTTCTTCATTAATTTCTTTTTCTAAATTTTCTCTTTTTTTATCCACATCTTTCAAGATTTTTTCTCGAGCTTGGTTAAAGTAATTTTTTGCTTCATTTTTACTTTCCAGAATTAATTTATTATACTCTTTTATTTTATTTTCACTTTCTAATCTTTGTTTTTCAGCAGACTCAATATTTTCCGAAATTTGTGCCTTTCTAGTCTCAAGATTTTCACTAATTTTAGGCAAAACTAATTTAGACAAAACTACAAACATAAAGCCAAAAGTAATGATTAGCCAAAAAATTTGTGAAAACCAAAACTCAGGATTGAGTTGAGGCATTCCTCCACTTTCAGCCCCATTTACTTGAGAAAGTAAAAGGAAATAGAAAAAAGTTATTTGAGAAAATTTTAGAAACATTAATTAAAATGCAAATAAAATAATTAATGCAACAACTAAGCCAAATAAACCCGTCGCTTCTGCTAAAGCAAAACCTAATAATAAATTTGGAAATTGTTTTTGTGCTGCAGATGGATTTCTCATTGCTCCAGATAGATAATTACCGAAAATAATTCCTATCCCTACACCTGCGCCTGCTAAAGCGATTGCTGCAAGTCCTGCTCCGATCATTTTTGCTGCTTCTAATTCCATTATATCCTCCTATAAGTTGTTAATGGTGTAAATTTAATGCATCATTTAAGTAGATGCAGGTTAATATTGCAAAAACATATGCTTGGAGAAATGCTACTAATATTTCCAAGCCAGTTAAAGCTACTGAAAAGCCTAATGGTAACCAACCACCGACTACTCCAAGGCTTATAACAAAGCCTCCGAATACTTTCATCATTGTGTGACCCGCCATCATATTTGCAAACAATCTTACTGATAAACTCACAGGCCTGCTTAAATATGAAATAACTTCGATTACTACTATTAAAGGTAAAAGAACTACTGGGACACCGCTAGGTACAAATAATTTTAAATAACCAAATCCATGTTTTATGAAACCAATAACTGTCACTCCTATAAAAATAAATGCAGCCAAAACAAAGGTTACGATTATATGACTAGTGACTGTAAATGCATACGGTATCATTCCAAACATATTGCAAAATAAAACAAACATAAATAGAGAAAAGATAAACGAGAAATACGGCTTAGCTTTACTACCAGCGGTATCACTAATCATTTTTGACACAAAGGTATAGCTGAGCTCTGCGAGTAATTGAATTCTATTAGGAATTAAAGAACTTTTTTTTGATCCAAGATTGAAAATAATTAATACTGCCAATGAACTTATAACCATAAATAAACTTGCATTAGTAAATGACAAATCTATTTCGCCTATTTTTATTTCTGGTCCAATTCGGTATACGTTGAATTGGTACATTGGGTTTGAGGCCATTTTATCTCTGTAAACTATTTTTGCATATTTTTTGCAGATTTAATCACATTCAATATCCCAGCAATTACACCTACAAAAAAAAATATTAAAATTAACCAGGGTTTAGTACCAAACCATTCATCCAAAATAAACCCAATAATTGTCCCAACTACAACAGCGGCGACTAATTCAGTACTCATTTTAAAAGCCTCACCAAAATTAGAATTTTTCTCATTTTTTGAGCCTGCGTTTTTATTATTGATCTTTTTTTTTGCAATCTCTAGGCGAGTCTTAAATGATTGTTTTGACATTTACGCCACCATACTTTCAGCCTTTTGCAAGTCAACTGCAACAAGCTGGCTAACTCCTTTTTCAGGCATCGTGACACCATACAATCTATCCATTTTTGACATTGTTAATGCATGATGGGTAACAATGATAAATTTTGTTGATGTTATTTTTGTTAACTCTCCCAAAAGATTACAAAACCTAGTGACATTAGCATCGTCTAAAGGAGCGTCCACTTCATCTAAAACGCAGATGGGTGATGGATTAGTTAAAAAAACTGCAAAAATTAAAGATAAAGCAGTTAAAGCTTGTTCACCTCCTGATAATAATGTTATCGATTGCAATCTTTTACCAGGCGGACTGACTAAAAGTTCCAATCCAGCGTCAAGTGGATCATCAGAATCTACTAATTCAAGTTTAGCGCTACCACCATTAAATAGTTTTGTGTACACCTCATTAAACTTTCTATTTACTTTTTCAAAAGCATCTAAAAGTCTTTCCCTTCCTTTTTGATTTAATTCATTAATACTCTCTTTCAACTTAATTATTGCAGTCACAAGATCAGCTCTATCTTGTTCCATTTTTTTAATTTCGCTTTCATATTTTTCAGTTTCTTCATCTGCTCTCAAATTAACAGATCCCAATTTTTCTCTTTGACGTTTTTTTTCATCTAAAAGCTCTTCCTGTGTTAGAGCGTCTGGAAATTCATCTTTTTGATCTAAGTTAGAAAATTCTAATACATTATTCTCATTTAAATTTAACTCTGACTCCACTCTCTCTAACAAATCATTTTTTCTTTTATTTAGACCTTCAATAGTTGCTCCAGAACTAGCTTTTCTTTCTCTAAACTGAATAGTCTCTTCTTTTGTATTATTTAATTCTAAAGTTAAATTAGAAATTGTAGTGTCAGTTTTTTCGATTAAAGTTTCATTTTCTATTTTTTCGTTTTCAGCTAATCTAAGACTTTCTGATATCTGACCTTTTTTTTCTGCTTGAGATTGGGGCTGTTTCTCAAATTCATTAAGTTTATTTGATAATTTTTGCTTTCTTTCATTTAATTCATTAACCATTCTTTCAGAATTAGTTAAAAGGTTCTTCCAACTTTCAACTTCTTTTTCAATAATATTTATTCTCTCTGTTCTTTTTACTGACTCTTTTTTGATATTTTGATTTTTACTGTAACTTTCTGCAAAAGAATTAATTATATTTTTGAAATCTTCTATAGCTAATATTGCTTCATTATTTTTATTTTCATTTATCAATTGTTTTACTTTATCTATTTCACTATCTAACTTATTTTTTGAGTTTTCTAAATCCAGATTTGATTGTTTTTCTGTGTCGTAATATTTTGAATCAACTTCGATTAATTCTTTTTTTTCCTCTTTAAGTCTTTTTTCATTTGAATTGGCATCAATTATTATACTTTTTTCTCTATCAATATCTTCGGAAATTGTTTTAATTGATGATTTAATATTATTTATTTCATCATCTATTCTTTGATTTTCTTCATCTAAGTTTTTTAGCTCTAAATTAAGTCTTTGAATTTTCGATGTATTTTCTAAATTTTTATCTTTAACTGGATTTATTTTATCAGTTTCTATTGAAATTGTTTTTTCTATTTCATCTATTTTATCATTATATTTTTTTACCTCATTTTCAGCATCAGTATTGATTTCGTTTTCTAGCTTAATTTCATTATCAATGTCCCTTAGTTTTAAAAAATACAATCCAGCCTCAATCTTTTTTATTTCTTCAGATATATCTTTATATTTTGCTGCTTCCTCAGCCTGTTTTTGTAGTCCAGCTAACTGTCTTTCTTGCTGACGTCTTAACTCGTCTGCTCTTTTTAAATTATTTTCTGAAGCGTTAAGCCTTAGTTCTGCTTCGTGCCTTCTTGCATGTAGTCCAGCAATTCCCGCAGCTTCCTCAATAATTGCTCTTCTGTCCACTGGTTTTGCTGTTACCAATGCTCCAATTCTCCCTTGGCTAATTAAAGATGGCGAATGTGCCCCTGTAGACAAATCTGCAAAAAACATTTGAGCATCTTTTGCTCTTACTTCTTTGTCATTTATATAAAATTTAGAACCTTTATCTTTCTCAATTTTTCTTCTTATTTGAATCTCATCTAAATCTTTATATTGCAATGGTCCTTCCTTACTATCATTTGAAAGACCAATTGAAACTTCTGCGATATTTTTTGAGGGCTTATTTGAAGTTCCAGAAAAAATTACATCTTCCATGCCGGAACCTCGCATGCTTTTTGCTGATGTTTCTCCCATGCACCATCTTAATGATTCAACAATATTTGATTTTCCACATCCATTTGGTCCCACTATTCCAGTAAGTCCTTCTTCAATTAAAAAATTTGTTTTATCAGCAAATGACTTAAAACCATTAAGTTGAATTTTTTTAAACTCCATTTACTTAATTATATCATTTTTTCTAAGGTTTTTTTCAATTTTTTATAGTTTTGAGGATTATCGAACTTTTTATCATTAATTATAAGGGTTGGGGTAGCTTCTACTTCATAATTTTTAACCCCATCGATTCGATCATTCAATATATGATCTTCAATATCCTTGTCTATTAAACATGCATCTAAATCTAAATTTTTTTCGTTTTTTCTTACAAATTTTTTTAAATTTAAATTAAAATCTTCTATTGTTTGACCCTTTACCCATTCATTTTGATTTTCAAATAAATTATGTAACAGATCTGATTTTCCATCATTTTTACAATGAGCTATTTTAGATGCATTAAAAGCAGCAAGGTCTAAGGGAAAATTTCTAAATTCTATTTTTACTAATCCAGTATCTATGAAGTCTTTTTTTAAGTCAGGATAAACATTTTTGTGAAAATTTCCACACGCTCCACAGGTAAGAGATTCAAATACAATAATTATTATTTTTGCATTTTTATTACCCTCATAAATAGTTTCAACCTTTTTTTCTGCAAAAGCCGAATTAAAATAGAAAATTAGTATTAAAAAAATAAATATTTTTTTTTTCATTTTTTATAAAAGTATTTGCTTAGTTCTTCTAAAGACTTTTTAACTTTTTCATTTTTAATCTTAGAAATTTCATTTTTGTACTTATTATTTGTCGCATTATCTAAAACTTTTTCCTTAAAAACACCGTCATTACCCTCAAAAGAAACAAATTTTAATTTTTCAACTGCATTATATCCTAAATAGCTATTCAACCTGCTCAATATTTTTTTTTTCGAATATTCAATGTCAACTTCATGACCTCTCTTAACCATTATGCTCAAGTAACTGGGACTTATTCGATTGGAGTTTTTAAACGATTTTGGATAACAAACTTTAAATAATTCTTCACCAACAATAGACCTCCAATTATCTAAGGTTTCTGAATAAATATGTCCCTTTTTACTTATTATTTTTTTTACCTCCTTAGGCAAAGTGTTTTTAAACGATCTTAGCCCTTGAATGGTTTTGTATCTATGCTTAGTATTATTCTTAAAATCCATATGATTAATCAAAGTATATCAAAAGAAATTCTATATTGGTACGATAATAATAAAAGAATTTTACCTTGGAGAAAACATTTAACAAATAAACAAAAAGAATATTTTACACTTGTGAGTGAAATAATGCTACAGCAAACTCAGGTAAAAACTGTAGTACCATATTTTGAAAACTTTATAAAAAAAATTCCAAATCTAAAAACACTTTCCAAGACTAATAATAAAAAACTTATGAAATGTTGGGAAGGACTTGGATATTACTCTCGTGCAAAAAATTTAAAAAAAACTGCAAAAAAAATAATAAAGGAGTTTAATGGAAGGCTGCCTGATAATATTGAGCAGTTGAAAACTTTACCTGGAATAGGTGAATATACATCAACTGCAATAATGGCAATAGTTTTTAATAAACAGTTTATACCTCTTGATGGAAATGTAGAAAGAATTCTAAAAAGAGTTTTATATTTAAAAAAAAAAAATGAAATAAGCAAAAATAATTTGCACAAAAAAAAATTATTTTTTGGAAAATCTTCTCGATCAAGTGATTATGCTCAATCAATAATGGAAATTGGTGCTTTAATTTGCAAACCAGCAAATCCTTTATGTGAAGATTGCCCTATCAATAAAAGATGCTTAGCATATAAGAAAAATGATTTTGGTATAAAATCAAAAAGTAAATTTAATAAAGTAAAATATTTTGAAGCAGAAATCTATAAAAATAAAAATAAATATTTACTTATTAAAAATAATAAATTTAATTTCTTAAAGAACCTATTAATTTTTCCAATGAAAGAAATCAATCAAAAGCAATTTAAGTCTTCCTTAAATAAAAGAATTAATATTAAAATGTCTAATATGGATATGAAGATTACGATAAATGAAAAAAAAAGAAAGAAGTATTTAAGTAATAGTTTATTAATTGATAAAAGAGATATTAAGAATCATATTTTGCCATCATTTACAAAAAAAATTTTTAATTCTGTTATAAGATATTGATGAAAAAAATTGCAATTATAGGAGCAGGAATTTCAGGTTTATTTTTTGCAAATCTTTTAGAAAAGGATCAATCTTATTCTTATAAAATTTTTGAAAAAAAAAATTCTTTAGATTTAACTGATGGATATGGAATACAAATGTCAGCAAATAGTATTAAAATATTGAACAAAATCGGTTTTCAACAAATGAATGCTAGCGATGTTTGTTTTCCTAAAAAAGTTAATTTTTTTGACGCAAAAAACTTAAGGAAAATATGTGATATCGACATATCACAATTTAATAATCAAAGTAACAGATATACAACTTTAAAAAGATCTAAACTTATTGAATTTTTTTTACAAAATATTCCATCACAAAAAATATTTTTTAATTCAGATCTTATTAATATTAAAAACCAGGCCAAAATATCGTTACAATTCAGAAATAAAGAGAGTGAAGAATTTGATTATATAGTAGCGGCGGATGGAGTTTTTTCTAAAACTAAACAAATTTTGTTTAAAAGGGAAGGTCTTCCAAAATATTTTAATTCAATTGCTTTAAGAGGAAAAATTCGTGACTTTGAAAATTCTGATATTTCATTGTATTTAGGGCCAAAATTCCACTTTGTAATTTATCCAATCAACCAAAATAAAGAATTTAATTTTATCTCAATTATAAGAAAAAAATTAATTGAAGAAGAAATGTCCAATAGAGATTTATTTAAAGACAATACTTTTATTAAAGACTTATTAAATAAGATTTCTTCAAAATCTAAATTTAATTTAGATGAAAAAGTTGAGGAAATTAAATGTTTTCCCATTTTTGTAAGTAAAAAATTTCAAATTCCAACTTTAAAAAATATTTTTTTAACTGGAGATGCTTTTTACTCATTTCCACCATCTTTTGCCCAAGGCGCATCACAATCAATAGAAGCTGCAAATGATCTTTTTAATGATTTAGAGAATAATTCTTCAAATTATTATAAAAAAAGAATTTTAAAAACTAAACAAATAGACTCAAGATCTACACTCAATCATTTTGCATTTCACCTTTCAAATCCACTAAATATTTTCTTTAGAGATATTTTTTTAAGACGTCTTTCAAAAAATAAAACATTTTTAGAAAATTATTTAGGCAAAATATATACTAACTAGTTTCTAGGTCTTAGACGTTGCCTTAGATCGTCAATCGATTTTAAGCTATTTCCTGATTGATAATACCAATAGGTCCAACCATTACAACTTTCGGATCCCAAAATTTGAGCTGCAACTTTATGTATCGATCCTTCATTCTGTTTGTATTTAATACTTCCATCAACCATTACTTTTGCATAAATTTCTTTCTTTCGATCATAAATTACTATTCCTGGTTTGATTACCCCTAGTTCGATCAATGAACCAAAAGGGATTCTTGGTTTTGATTTATTGTTTTGAACTGTATCTAAATATTCATTTTTAATTATATGAGTTTTTCTTATTCTCTTGGCTGCAGCTTCGAAATATTTTTTTTCTTTTTCAATACCATAATAATTTCTACCTAACTTTTTCGATACAACAGCTGTCGTTCCAGATCCTAAAAAGGGATCTAGAATGAAGTCATCTTTATTTGAAGAGGCTAATATAATCCTGTGAAGTAAAGCTTCTGGTTTTTGGGTTGAATGAACTTTTATTCCATTATTTTTTAATCTCTCTTTGCCATTACATATAGGCAAGTTCCAAGTTGATCTCATTTGTAAATCATCATTGAAACACTTCATTGACTGATAATTAAAAGTATATTTTGATTTTTTGTTTTTAGAAGCCCAGATTAATGTTTCATGGGCATTAGTAAATCTAGTGCCTCTGAAGTTTGGCATAGGATTATTTTTATTCCAGATTACGTCATTTAAAATCCAAAAACCTAAATCTTGAATTATTTTGCCAACTCTAAATATATTATGGTAACTTCCGATTACCCAAATAGACCCGTTTTTCTTTAATATTCTTTTACATTCGCTTAGCCATTCATTTGTAAATTCATCGTATGTTTTAAAACTTTCAAATTGGTCCCATTTGTCATTTACAGCATCAACTTTTGATCTATCTGGTCTAATCAAACTATTTTGTAATTGTAAATTATATGGTGGGTCAGCAAAAATTAAATCAAATGTTTCATCAGGAATTTTTTTTAATTCTTTAAGACTATCACCTTTGATTATTTTGCTATGTAGGTTCTTATCAATCATTTCTTAAAAAACAATTAGACTCTAGTGTAGATTCTTCGTCAACCAGAGATTGAAAAAATTGGACTCGTTTTGTTATATGATTTAGTTTGGACTCAATATGTTGTGTATAGGACTGAAAGTTTTTCTATGGTGTTTCGTTACTCCAAACTTCTTAATTGCTTTTAAATGCAATTTAGTTCCATATCCTGCATTTTTATCCCATGCATATTTAGTAAATTCTTTAGACATTTTTTTAACTAACCTATCTCTGGCAACTTTAGCAATTATTGATGCAGCAGATATTTCGGGTATCTTTTCATCTCCTTTGATAACGTATTTTAAATTATAATTCTTTATTTTTGGAGTTTTGTTTCCATCAATCAATACATCAGAAGGTTTTTTACTTAATTTTTTAATTGCTCTTTTCATAGCTAGTAAACTTGCATTTAAGATATTAAATTTTTCTATTTCCTTTAAAGATGCTGATCCAATAGACCAATATGAATTTTTTTTAATATACTTTTCTAAAATTTCACGATTCTTTTTAGTTAACTTTTTTGAATCTTTAAGTTTTTTTTTGTCTAAATTATTTTTAAAAATTACTGCTGCAGCATATACGGGTCCAATCAAACTACCTCTACCTACTTCATCAACACCAGCAATTACCTTCTTCATAATTTAAATTATAAAAAAATGATAAATTAGTAAGCCTAGTATTAATCCCTTGAAAAAAGATATCCAAGCTACTCCATAATTGGACAGACCAGTTTTATTTTTTAAATATTCTACTAATCCTTTATGATATTCAATCATTTTAACAATTTATAACATTATATTTAATTGATCAATTTTTTTTCTTAATTCTTTTAAGTCAGCCCAAGAATATTTTTTTTGATCAGCTTGTCGTAATAAGTAAGCTGGGTGAAAAGTTATCATAGTTAAGTAAGTTTTATTGTTAATAATAACTTCTTTCCATGAACCTCTTTCTTTAGAAATTTTAATTTTTGATCCAAACAATGACTCCATAGCAGTACTTCCCATAAGAATTAAAATTTTAGGATCTATTATTGAAATGTGCTCTTTTAAATAATTTGAATATCTATTTATTTCTTTGGGCTCAGGTTTTCTATTGTTTGGTGGTCTATAATTTACAACATTTGTAATATATATTTTTTTTCTATCAATTTTTATTGCTTCTAACATTTTATTTAATAATTGGCCCGCATCACCCATAAATGGCTTACCCAAACTATCTTCTTTTTCTCCTGGTCCTTCACCCACAATCATTACTGGGCTGTTAAAATCCCCATCATAAAGTACTAAATTTTTTGCATTAGACTTTAATTCACAATCGTCAATTTCTTCAATTTTCCTCTTTAATTGATCCAGTCTATCTGACTTTTTCTCTAGCGTAGGTTTAGTTTTCAATCTATTTAAAGGCTTATTTTCAAAAATATAACTTATTTCATAAGTATTTATTAACTCCTCGTTTATTTTGTCTTTTTGATTTTTGTCGTTTTCAATCATAAAATATAACTGTGATTTTAAATAAATTTAATTTTTGTATATTTCTTTTTTTCATTTTATATCAAACTAACGCTACTTCCAAAATATCGACAGACAAAGATTTCAACCCTCGATACTTATCGAATTATTTATCTGCAATCATTTCTTATAATAACCAAAATAATGAAAATTCTATTAAATATTTTAATGCTTCTAAAAATTTAATAAACAAACATGATAGTTACTTGAAGGATTACGTATTTGCATTAGTATTGAACGGTGAGGTTGAAAAAGCAATATTTCAGGTCAAATCAAATAAAAATCAAAACAAAAATTTTTTTTTCGAGGCTGATCTTTTATTAATTTTAGAAAATTTCAAAAAAAAAAAATTTAAAGAAAATATTTTGCTATTAAGCAAATTAAAAAAATATAATAACCTTAATAATTACAATCAACTAATATATGATACTTTAAAAGATTATAACCTATTATTTTTAGAAAAAAAAATTTCAAAAGTTAATAAAAATCTTGGAAAATTAAATTCTATAAATAAAGCATTTTTTTATTGTTATTTAAATCACCCTGAAACAAGTTCTAAATTTTTGAAGATTATAGAAAATGATGAAGGCGGGTATTCAAGATATTTATTTTTTTATTTAAACTATTTAATTAAAAATAATCTATATGAAAATACTCACAAATTGGCAGATAAAATTAAACTTATAGGTAGCAATCTACTTGTAGCCCAATCTAAATTTTGGATTCAAAATTCTGAATTTAATAAAATCAAGAATCTGTTTTCTTGCCAAAAAGAAAATAATCTTTTGAGTGAGTTTTTCTATCTTATATCTAATCTTTTTTCTGTTAGTCAAGAATATGAAAAATCGAATTTTTATGGATATTTATCAAATTATTTAAATCCTGATTTTAATTTCAATAATATACAAATCATAGAAAATTATTTTGATACAAATAAATTAGATACTGCAAAAATATTGTTAAAACAAATTGATGATAAAGATCAAATTTTCCATTGGTTTAAACTTAAAAAATTGTCTCAAGTTATTTCAGAAGATAAAAATGATGAAGAAGCATTAGTTTATATAGAGGAAAAATTTAATAATTACAAAAATCCCCCAATAAATATTTTGTTAGATATGGGTAATATTTATAAAAGAAATAAAAAATTTAAAAAATCTATTGAGGTTTATACGCAAGTATTAAATCAGTTAGATTACAAATCTGAAATATTTGCTGAAATCTTGTATAGAAGAGGTGGGAGCTATGAGAGAATTGGAGAACATTTTAAGTCTGATAAAGATTTAATAGACTCATTAAATATAAGACCTAACGATCCTTATGTAATGAATTATTTGGCATACGGATGGCTTGATAGAAATTATAAAATTGAGGAGGCGATTAGTATGCTTGAAAAAGCATATCAGCAAAAACAAGATGATCCATATATAATTGATTCTGTTGGATGGGGTTATTATTTAACAAAAAATTTTATTAATGCAGAAAAATTTTTACAAAGAGCTATAAAATTAATGCCAAGAGATCCAATAGTGAATGATCACTATGGCGATGTATTGTGGAAATTAAATAGAAAAATACAAGCACGATATTATTGGAAGAGCGCATTTGAATCAAATTATGCGGATGATGAACTTAAAATTAAAATTTCTGGAAAACTTTTAAACGGTCTATAAATTATTAAAATTATTATATGATTAAATCGCACGCTAAAATTAATTTATCATTAACTGTTCTAGGAAAGATAAATTCAAATTTTCATAGAATTGAAACTATAGTTTCTTTTATTAGTCTATATGACGAAATCTATATCAAAAATATAAATAAAAAAAAACATAAGATATTATTTTATGGGAAATTTTCCAAAGGTATACCTAGCAGTAATACTGTTTCAAAAATTATGAAATTCATGGATAAACAAAATCTTCTTAAAGGAAAAAAGTATTCGATTAAAATAAAAAAAAATATACCTCAAAAAGCTGGTTTGGGAGGAGGCTCAATGAATGCAGCTTCGATAATAAGATTTTTTTTATTAAAGAGAGATAAATTAATTTCAAAAAATAAAATTTTTGAATTATCTGAAAAGGTAGGATCTGATGTAAAATTTGGCCTAAAATTAAATAATACAATTCAATTAGGTAACCAAAGTATCTTAAGATTTAAAAAAAAAATCGGTCTTTATGTTGTAATAGTTAAACCAAATTTTGGTTGTTCAACAAAATCAATTTATAAAAAAGTAAGAATTTTTTCTAAGCCCAATCTAAATAATGCATCTATTAAATATATAAATTTAGATAAAATTAAAGTTTTAAAAAATGACCTAGAAAATATAGCTAAAAATGAATATCCAAAACTTGAAAATTTAATCAATTTTATGAAAAATTTGAAACATAATGAATTTGTAAGGATGACAGGGTCCGGGTCAGCTGCAATTGCCTACTTTAAAACTAAGAATGCCTCGCTTAATGCGACTAAAGTTATCAAAAAAAAATATAAAAATTATTGGTGTATAATATCTAAAACTATATAAAGCTTTTTTTTTGTGCTATACGAAATTAATTTTGGGGTGTAGCCAAGCGGTAAGGCAGCGGTTTTTGGTACCGCCATCCTAGGTTCGAATCCTAGCACCCCAGCCATATATGATTAGTATAATAAACAGACTGTTTAAAAAAAAAAATAATTTAAATTTTGTAAAATCAAAATTACAAATTTTAGACAATACAACTAACGTTTCATTAATTTTTGATTTAATTAATAATTTTTCAGAGGACTCAGAAGTGAGATTTGTTGGTGGTTGTTTAAGAAAAATATTAAGTGGTGAAGAAATTGATGATATTGATCTAGCTACAAATTTAGAACCTAGCCAAGTTTGTGAAATTTTAAGTAAAAATAAAATTCAATTTTATGAAAGTGGCATTGAGCATGGGACAGTCACAGCAAAAATTAAAAATACTAAATTTGAAATAACTACTTTAAGAAAAGATTTAATTACAGATGGTAGACATGCAACAGTAGGTTTTTCAAAAAATTGGTATGATGACGCTTCCAGAAGAGACTTTACCATAAATTCAATTTATTCAGATTTAGATGGAAATATTTTTGATCCTTTCAATGGAAAAAAGGATTTAGAAAATGGAGAGGTAAAATTTATTGGAAACCAGGAAAGTAGAATTAAAGAGGATTACCTTAGAATTTTAAGATATTTAAGATTTTTTTTAAATTATAGTAAAAATGATCATTCAGAAAACTTAAAAAAAATAATTAGAAAGAATATTGATGGTATATCAAAAATATCATCCGAAAGACTTTTGGATGAACTTAAAAAGATCTTTAAATCTAAAAAGTTCTTAAATCTAAATAAAGATAAATTTTTAGTTGAAATAATACAACTTATCTTTCCTCAACTTAAAAATTTGAATATATTAAATAATCTTAACGAAACTCAAAAGAGCATTATAACATCTAATGACTTCTTTTTCATGATTTCTGTAATTATAATTGATGAAACTGATAATTCAGATTATTTCATTTATAAATTTAATATTTCAAATGAGCAAAAAAATAGAATTAAATTACTTTATAACTTTTATTTAGAAAATCTTAAAAAAAATATTTTCACAGAGCATAATCTATGGAAAATATTATATCAAAATAATAAAGAATTATTAAATGATCTAATTAATTTTCATATTGTTAGAGATAAAAGCTCACTTAAAAAGTTAGTGAAATTCAAAGAATTCTTTAGAGATAAAGAGGCTCCAAAACTAAATGTAAATGCAAAATATATTATGGAAAAATTTAATATTAAAGAAGGTCCTTCCGTTGGGCACACTTTAAAGAAAATTGAAAAACATTGGATGGATAATCAATTTAAAATAAGCGAGGAAAAAATTAGCGAGATAGTAAATAGTTAAATATATTTAACATCAATTATTTCAAAATTTTTTGTACCAGCTGGAGTTATTATTTCAACAAGATCTTTCTTGTTTTTGCCAATTAAACCTTTACCAATTGGAGACTTAAAATATATCAGCTTATTTTTAAGATCTGCTTCATCTTTTCCAACTATTTTATAATTTATTTTTTCTGTAGTATCTAAATTTTCTAAAAATACAGTACAACCGAATATTACTTTTCCTTCATTATTTATTTTTGTTACATCGATAACATTTGCTCTTGCTATCAAATCTTCTATTTCTTGGATTCTTCCTTCATTATGAGACTGTTGTTCTTTTGCTGCATGATATTCTGCGTTCTCCTTCAAGTCACCATGTGATCTAGCTTCAGAAATTGCTGCAACTATTTCAGGTCGTTTCTTTTCTTTTAGAAATATCAACTCATCTTTTAATTTTTCTAATCCAGAAATTGTAATAGGTTCTTTTTCCATTTATTTCCATTTCGCAATAGGGGGAAGAGACATTAAAATTGCATCTGTATTGCCCCCAGTTTGTAATCCAAATTTAGTTCCTCTATCGTATAGCAAGTTAAATTCAATATATCTTCCTCTTTTTAAGTATTGAACTTCTTTTTGTTTTTTTGTCCATTTTTTTTTATTTTTTTTCATAATAATATCTTTAAAAACTTGTTTAAAAGTTAGCCCCACATCTCTCACAAACTTAAAATCTTTCTTCCAATTTTCTTTTTTATAGTCAAAAAATATTCCTCCAATCCCCCTAGTTTCTTTTCTATGAGGAAGATAAAAGTATTCATCACATTGCTTTTTATATTTTTTATAAAATTTTTTATTATGACTATCACATGTTTTTTTTAGTTCATTGTGAAACCACTTTTTTAAATTTTTGTCTTCAAAACAAGGAGTAACATCCATTCCCCCTCCAAACCATCCATAAGATGTATGTATATACCTTGTATTAAAATGCATAGCAGGAATATGAGGATTTTTCATATGCATTACAACTGAAATACCAGAGGCCCAAAAACTTGGATCATTTTTAGTTCCTGGTATCCTGTCTTTAAATTTCTCTGAAAATTTTCCATATACCTCTGAGAAATTTACTCCAACTTTTTCAAAAATTTTTCCATTTTCTAAAATTCTATATTCTCCCCCGCCTTCATCTTTTGATTTATTTCTTTGCCAATTTGTTAATTTAAATTTAGATTTATTTTCTAATTCTTCAATTTCACTACAAATCATATCTTGAAGAATCTTAAACCAATTTTTAGTCAATTTTTTTTTTATATTTTCTTCCATTTAATTCTGTCTCAATTGTTCAGCCAACACTATACCAACTGATGTTGCAAGATTAAGAGATCTTTTATTTTCTAACATTGGAATTCTTAGCCTTTCATTAACTATCTCATGCACATGTTTTGGCACACCAGAACTTTCTCTACCAAACAATATTGTATCATTTTTTTTAAAAGAAAAATCAGTATACACTTTGTCAGCTTTTGTTGTAATGAGTATTATTCTATCCTTTTTTTTAATTTTAAAGAATTCCTTATAGTCCTTGTAAAAACTTATATTGTTTATATTCATATAATCCATGACCACTCTTTTAAAACGTTTATCTGACAATAAGAATCCACACGGCTCAATAATTTCTAATTGCGCCCCTAAACAAGAACAGGTCCTGACTATCGAAGCTGTATTTTGAGGTATATCAGGCTCATATAGTGCTATTTTTGGCCTTAAATTACTATGATCGTGTGTCATTGTATCCATGGAAAAATACCTTTTTTATTATTATTTAATCATATAATTAAGCATAAATAATTATAATTTTTAATGTCAGAAGAAAAAAAAACTAATAGAAGAGATTTCATATTTACAGCATCATATGCACTAGGAGCAGTTGGAGTTGGAGCAGCTGTATGGCCTTTGGTAGATCAAATGAATCCTGATGCATCTGTTAAAGCGTTAGCTAGCACTGAAGTAGACATAAGCGGTGTAGAAGTTGGCCAATCAATTACTGTTTTATGGAGAGGGAAACCAGTTTTTATCAGACGGAGAACTAGTGAAGAAATTGCAAAAGCTAAAGATGTCAAAATAGATGATTTACCTCACCCAGAAACTGATGAAGATAGAGCTAAGAATCCAGAGTGGCTAGTTATGTTGGGAGTATGCACACATTTAGGATGTGTTCCACTTGGTGATAAGGGAGAGTACGGAGGTTGGTTCTGCCCTTGCCATGGTTCACACTATGATACATCTGGAAGAATTAGAAAGGGACCAGCTCCTACCAACATGGAAGTTCCAAAATATGAGTTTGTCGATAGTAATACAATAAAAATCGGATAAAAATAATATGAGTGATCACAATTACACACCTAAGTCTAAATTTGGAAAATGGTTTAATGATAGGCTGCCACTATTATCACTGGCAAATCATTTAACTGATTATCCAACTCCAAAAAATTTAAATTATTGGTGGACATTTGGCGGAATACTAACTTTTTGTTTAATTACTCAAATAGTTACAGGTTTAATCCTGGCTATGCATTACATAGCACATGCGGATTTAGCATTTGAAAGTGTAGAACACATTATGAGAAATGTTAATTATGGTTGGTTAATAAGATATGTTCATGCAAATGGAGCATCAATGTTTTTTTTAGCAGTTTATATTCATATTTTTAGATCGCTTTACTACGGCTCTTATAAATCGCCAAGAGAAATTATATGGATATTAGGAATGATAATATATATTTTGATGATGGCTGCAGCATTCATGGGTTATGTTCTTCCATGGGGACAAATGAGTTTTTGGGGTGCTACAGTTATAACTAATCTATTTAGTGCTATCCCATTAGTGGGAGAAAGTATAGTAACTTGGTTATGGGGCGGTTATTCGGTTGATAATCCAACTCTAACAAGGTTTTTTAGTTTACACTATCTTATACCTTTTTTAATTTTAGGACTTGTTGTTTTGCACATCTGGGCTCTTCATGTTCCAGGTAACAATAATCCTATTGGTATTGATCTTAAAAAACCATCTAATGATACAGTGCCATTTCATCCTTATATTGTTGTAAAAGACTTATTTGCATTGCTATTGTTTTTAATTGTTTTTGCATTTTTTGTTTTTTATTCACCAAATATTTTAGGACATGCTGATAATTATATTGAAGCAAATCCATTGGTTACTCCAGCTCATATTGTACCAGAATGGTATTTGTTACCATTCTATGCAATATTAAGATCTGTTCCTGATAAACTTTTAGGTGTCGTTGCAATGTTTGCTGCAATTTTTGTTTTAGTGATTCTTCCCTGGCTAGATACTTCAAAAGTAAGATCAGCAATTTTTAGACCACTTTATAAACAGTTTTATTGGTTTTTAGTAGCTGACGTTTTAATATTAGGATATGTCGGAGCAATGCCAGCAGAAGGTTTATATTTATTAGTAGCAAGAATAGCTACAGCTTATTACTTCTTACATTTCTTAGTCATTCTTCCAGTATTGGGTTTAAAAGAAAAAACTTTAGAGGTCCCTCTTAGCTTAACAGAGCCAGTATTAGGTGGCTCGCCCAATCAAGCGATGGCAAGAAGTAAGAAAGAAATCTCATGAGAAGTTTAAAGTCTCTATTACTTGTTTTAGTAATTTCTATTTATTCTTATAACGGAACTGCTGCTGAGAGAAGTCATGAATTATTGAGTCCAGGATGGAGTTTCAAAGGTTTCTTCGGAAAATTTGATAGGGCATCTCTTCAAAGAGGATATCAAGTATACACAGAAGTCTGTGCCGCATGTCATTCAATGAAATATTTAAGTTACCGAAATCTATCTGAAGCAGGGGGTCCTGAGTTTTCAGTAGAACAGGCAAAAATAATTGCTTCGCAATTTGAGTTAACTGATGGTCCTAACAGCGATGGAGAAATGTTTACTAGAGTAGCCAGACTATCAGACAATTTTGTTGGACCATATGAAAACATACAGGCTGCAACAGCAGCAAATGGAGGAGCATATCCACCTGATATGTCAGTTTTGGTAAAAGCTAGAAAAGGTGGTGCCGATTATATTTATTCACTTCTTTTAGGTTATGAAGAAGCACCAGAGGGTATAAGCTTAGATGATGGTGTTTATTATAATAAGTATATGGCTGGAAATAAAATAAAAATGTCTAATCCTTTGTCAGAGGGAATAGTCACATATATAGACGGAACTGAAGCCACAGAAGAACAAATGGCGAGAGACATTACTAGCTTTTTAGCCTGGGCAGCTGAACCACATTTAGAAGCAAGACATAAAATTGGATTTAGAGCTATAATATATTTGATTATAATGACTGTATTAGTTTATTTTAGTATGAAAAAACTTTGGTCACGTATTGAATCTAAAATTTAAAATATCACCATCATTTACAATATAATCTTTACCCTCTAGTCTTAATTTTCCCTTATTTTTTGAGTTTAAC
>CACJZM010000007.1 GCA_902597895.1 uncultured Pelagibacteraceae bacterium | reverse complement strand
AAAACCCCAATATAATTGTAAGAGTTAAAATAAATACCCAAGGCAAAGGTCCTATATCATAACTTGGAAAACCTTTATGTAAAACTGCTTCTGTAAAATCTAAAAATTTATCAACATAATTAGCGATGCCTCTTGTAAAATCTCTAAAAGTAAATAAACCGAATATTTCGTACTTTCTTAGAAATTGAATTAATGCATTAGTCCAATCAACAAAAGGTATAAGTCCATCTATTGATCCACAACCACCTAAGCAACTTTTTGGTGGAATGTAAGCCCAATGAGGTGTTTTAGATGAAATAGTATAATTTGGAATAATATAACGTAAGAGCCACAAGAAAATGAAAGGCCCAAATATAAAAAAAAAATTTCCCCTTAAAATGGTTTTAATTTTATTCATTTTTGTCTTCAGCAAATAAAGCTTTAATTAATTCTTTTTTACTCACTGAACCTATAACCTCTTTGTTGTCATCAACTACAGAAAAAATACTTTCTGACTTTAAAACTTTTGATGCAATTTTTTCAATTTTATCACTATAATTAACTGTGTTTTCGTAAGGTTTTTTATCTTTTTCATTCATAATACTTTCTGCATTTAATAATTTTGATCTTGGTATATCTTTTGTAAATTCTGCAACATAATCAGTAGCTGGTTTTGTAATCAATTCTTCGGGGGTTCCTACTTGGACAATTAATCCCTCATACATTATTGCTATCCTATCTGCTAATCTAATTGCCTCGTCAAAATCATGGGTAATAAAAACAATCGTTTTCTTTAACATACTTTGAAGTCTTAAAAACTCGTTTTGCATTTCTTTTCTTATTAATGGATCTAATGCAGAAAAAGGTTCATCTAAAAACCAAACATCTGGTTCAACTGCTAAAGATCTCGCAAGACCAACTCTTTGTTGTTGTCCTCCCGATAATTCCCTTGGATAATATTTTTCTCTTCCTTCTAAACCTACTAGCTTTATTACATCTTTTGCTCTTTCCTCTCTTTTTTGAATTTCTTGTCCTTGAACCTCAAGTGGAAATGCAACATTTTGCAAAACTGTTCGGTGAGGTAAAAGTGCAAAGTGTTGAAATACCATACCCATCTTATGCCGTCTTATATCTATTAATTCTTTTTCAGAAGCTTTTAACAAATCATTTCCCTCAAAAAATACCTGGCCGTGAGTTGGTTCAATTAATTTTGACATACATCTAAGCAATGTTGATTTTCCTGAACCACTTAGTCCCATAATAACTAGTATTTCACCTGTATTAACATCTATTGATGCGTCTCTTACAGCAGGTATATAATTATTTTTTTTAATCTCTTCTGTTGTAGGATTATTATTTGTATTCTTTAGAAACTTTTCTGGAGCTTCACCATATAACTTCCAGATATTTTTGCAGGATATTTTCGCTTCATTCTTCATGCTTAATTTTTAATTTATCATAAAATAAAAAAAAACGAACCGACTTTAAATTAAGTCGGTTCGTTAATATAGTAATCTATGTTTATTTAACCCAATTACTCCACTTAGACTTATGTTCTTCCAGCCATTTTGCTGCTGCTGCTGAAACTTCAAGTCCATCAGTATCTTTGTAGTTTGCCATTTTATCGATATCTGATGTAGTAAAGTTCATTTGTTTTAAAACTTTATAACCTTTTGGATGATTTTTTTTGAAATCAGCATTTACTGCAAGTTTCAAATATCCTTCTGCTGGATTTCCACAATCATAAAGTGCATTTTTATTTATGCCCCATGAAGGATCTGTAGTACATTTTGGATCATGTTTTGGAAACTCAACGAATTTTCCTGGATATTTTGCTCCAATAAAGTTAGGAGACCAATTAAATATCACCACAGCTTTATTTTGAGAAACACCAGCATCTAACTCTGCCCATATTGCGTCTGCTGAACCTGCATTTTTAACCATAAAGTTCATACCTAATGCCTCTACTTTTTCAGCATCATGTTTTAGCCAGTCAACTGGTCCTCCAACGAAAACTCCTTTTCCGCCTGAGTCAGCTCTAGCAAATTTGTCAGCACATTTATCAAGTGCTTTCCAGTCTGGCAAACCTGGACAAAGTTTTTCAACATGATTTGGATACCACCAGTCTTCCCTAGTTACAGCATCATGAGTAAGAATTTCCTCAATTCCCCCACCTGATTTTGCTTTTTCATAAGAAGCACCAAATGCTCCTTCCCAAATTTCGTGTACTAAGTCTATATCACCATCGGCCATAGCTTGATAAACAGCTTGGGAGTCCATATTTATATACTCGACCTTTTCCCCAACCATTTTTAGTAATTCACCTACTACTTCTGCCCCAACAAGTTGACTTGACCAGTTGTGAGTAGGAATTTTAACTACTCCACTTTTATCTGCAACTGCGTTTGTGAATGAAAAACTAGCTGCAATTAAGAGTGAAGAAATCAATGTTATAATTTTTCTCATTTTTTCCCCTTTCTTAATATTAAGTATAATTATTATCTGCTTAATTAAATGTATAGTCAACTACCTTTAGATATAATATGTTCGATGTTGGTATAAAAATGTTAACTAGTAGTGCAAATATAAAAGAGCCTGGACTAAATGTCTTACCACCTGGAGTTGAAAGATACGTTGTAAATGGAGGTGGTCTAACAGGAATTCAAATTCTTCCAGACGACGAGATAGAAATTTTAAATAATGAAGGAAATCAAATTTGTGAAATTTCTGTTTTTAACAAAGAAGGTAAATCAGAACCGTCGATTCTTAACTTAAAAGAAAATAAAGAAGCGTCAGAAATTAAATCAATTCTTTCAAAAAAAAGATGAAAGTTCTCTAATAGCGCTTCGTCAGCTTAAAAAAAGAAATTTAGATATTTCAAAATCCAAATCTTCAATTGTTTTTGATAAAGATACAAATTGGGGCGAAAGAATAAAAATAAAATCAAAAGATAAATGTTATTGTATTTTTGCAGCTCCAGGTGCCGAAATGTTAGTTCATGAACAGAATCCTCCAACTGATTTAACTATTTTTGTTAAAAGATCTAAAATTACAGAAGATAAAGAGCATCATGTAATACCTGATCCTATGTTTGATCCACTTAGTGAGACAAATATTGATCGAGCATCAGCAATTTCTTTTCAAGTCAAAGAAGGTGATTACATTCAGGTTATTTCACCAACAGGGAGACAGTGTTCTGATTTTGTAGCTTTTGATACTACAAAACTAGATAAAAGAATTGAAAAAGGTTTGGACTGGCAAACAACAAGAACTTTTATGGGTAGTACTTTTCCTGGTCCAGGTTTATTTTCTAAATTTTATGATACCGATCATGAACCTTTGGTTGAGGTTATTAGAGATACTGTTGGAAGGCATGATACCTTTAACCTCGCTTGTACTTCAAAATATTATGAAGATGCAGGTTATTTTGGTCATCCAAACTGTTCTGACAATTTAAATAAATCAATGGAAAAATATGGTGTTGAAAAGAAGAAGGGTTGGCATGCTATTAATCTTTTCTTTAATACTTCTGCTGGTGGATTAAACTCGGTGTTATCAGATGAATCATTTGCTAGACCTGGCGATTATGTAACTTTTAGAGCTCTTAAAGATTTAACATGTGGTACTACAGCTTGTCCTAGCGATATAGATGCATGTAATTCATGGAATCCAACTGATATTTTTGTTAGAACATATGATAAAAAAAAAGAATTTACTAAATCTTTTGCATTTAGGATGAAAACAGACTCAGAAACAAAATTGACAAGAAATACTGGTTTCTATGAGAGAACTTCGAAGCTTACCAGAAATTTTGTAGATGCAAGAGGGTTCTGGTTACCGAACGATTATACCAAGCACGGAATAATGAATGAATACACTGCTTGTCGTGAAAAAGCGGTTATAATTGATTTATCTTCTTTAAGAAAATTTGAAATATTAGGTCCAGATGCTGAAGAATTAATGAATTACACTTTAACAAGAAATGTTAAAAAATTATCTGTGGGTCAAGTTGTTTATTCTTCAATGTGTTATGAAAACGGATTAATGTTTGATGATGGAACTCTATTGAAAATGAGTGATCATGGATTTAGATGGATATGTGGAGATGAATATGCGGGTGAGTGGTTAAAAGAACAGGCAAAGAAAAAAAATTTTAAAGTACTTATAAAAAATTCAACAGATCAAATAAATAATATTTCATTACAAGGTCCAAATAGTCGAAAAATCTTGGAAAAATTAATTTTTACTCCACCCACTCAACCAAAAATTTCTGAGCTTGAATGGTTTAGGTTTACAATTTGTAGAATTGAAAATTTAAATGGAATTCCTTTAATTGTATCTAGAACAGGTTACACTGGTGAGCTTGGATATGAAATATGGTGTCACCCATCTGATGCACCTAAAGTTTGGGATAAAGTTATGGGAGTAGGAAAGGCACATGGGTTAATTCCAGCTGGATTTGGAGCACTTGATTTATTAAGAATTGAAGCAGGTCTGATACTGTTTGGAAATGAATTTGATGGACAAATAGATCCGTTTGAAGCAGGTGTTGGATTCACTGTTCCACTTAAAACAAAAACAGATGATTTTATTGGAAAAAAAGAATTATTAAAAAGAAAAGAAAATCCACAAAAAAAATTAGTTGGATTAGAACTTATAGGCAAAGAAAAGGCTAATCATGGAGATTGTGTTCATATAGGAAGAGCTCAAGTTGGGGTAATAACTAGTGGATGTGTATCTCCTACTTTAAATAAAAATATTGCATTATGTAGAATAGATATAGGTCACGCTGATTTAGATACAGAAGTTGAAGTCGGTAAAATTGATGGACACCAAAAAAGAATTTCTGCAAAAGTAGTACCCTTCCCTCATTATGATCCTAAAAAAACAAGAGTTAGATCATAATTTTAAATATGAATAAAGCTACTAAAGATCTTCTTGAATTTTGGGAAGAACAAATGAGACTCTCTCATACATCTAGCAACTATTTTTTTAGAAAATCACCATCTCACTACCACATGATGTTATTAGTAATGAGTGCATACAAACTTAACCAAAATTTATCGGTTGAGGAACTAAAAACTAGATTATTTAAAACTTCTCGTCCTAAATCTGCTTTAATTATTAATGAAGCTTGTGAAAAGGGTTTTTTCTTCTTAGAAAAAACATCAAAAGATCAAAGAAAAAAATACATAAAACCATCTGAAGCATTTATTAAAGAATTTAATGAATATTTAAAAACATTAAAAAATCTTAGTTTTTGAGGCAAAACCTCAGGTGAAGCTCGATTTACTTATAATTTTTATATATAAAAATAATAATATACATTTGTCACACAAAAAATAATGTTTTCAATATGTCATTACCGACAAAAGCTAAGGTAGTTATAATTGGTGGAGGTATCCACGGACTAAGTACTGCCTGGAAACTTTCAGAGACATATAAAAATCCAGGAGACATTGTTGTTTTAGAAAAAAAAGATACCGCTGCTGGTGCTAGTGGAATTGCCTGTGGCGTTGTAAGAAATAATTATTTTCAACCTGCAATGAGAGAATTAATGGCTCATTCTGTTGAAATTTGGGAAAGCGACCCAAAAGCTTTCAGGTATAATCCAGTTGGCTACATGCAAATTTCTCCTGAAGTGATGCACGAAGACGTTTCAAGTATTTATAAACAACAAAAAGCAATTGGATATGAATCAGTTTTTATCGAAGGTGAAAAAGATTGTACAAAATACATGAAAGGTATATTTGATGACTGGCAAGCACAAGGTATCACATCTGTTCTTCATGAAAAAAAAGGTGGTTATGCTTTTAACAAAGATTCTATTAAAGCATTAGAAAACAAGGCAAACTCAAACGGTGTTAACGTTCATAAGGGTGTAAAAGTGACAGGATTTAAAAGAGGAAGTAATAGTAATTCTGTTACTGGAGTCATTACAGATATGGGAACAATTAATTGCGACCAAGTTGTTGTTGGAGCAGGTCCATGGGTTAGAGATTTCTGGAATATGTTAGAGCTTCCAAAGACAACTGAGATTAAGGGTCAAGATGGTAAAAAGCATGAAGTTGAAATGTGGAAATACTGGTTTCTGCAAGAGGGAATTTTAGGAGTTGAATCTGATTACTTAAGAACAAATGAGGGTAAGCAACCACCTGTAATTCATGTTGATACTGATGCTCCTTTGCATTCTGATACAACTGGAAAATTAATTACTGATGAGCTTTGGGGAATATATTACAAACCTGATATTGAAGGATTAGGAGTTCAAGGGGGAACATCGCCTTATATTGTTGAAAAACATTTTGATAAGGTAAATGTAGACCCATATGGAGTAGAGTCTCCAGAATATCAAACAACAGATAAATTTGCTGATATGTGGACTTCTGCATTAGCTCATTGTCAAAAAAGATTTGTAGGAAAATCAAAATTATACAGAAAAGGACCGTCTGGAGGTCTTGGATGTTTAACTCCAGATTCATTCCCAATCTTTGATAGATTTTTTGAAAATGTTTATATGATAGCAGATGCTAATCATGGTTATAAAATGATAGGTGTTGGACACCTTGTTGCACAAGAAATTTTAGGAACTGAGAGTGAACTTTTAAAACCGTTTAGATTCAATCGATACGCGAAGGGTGAACTACATCCCACTTCGAACAGTCCGTTTCCTTGGAGTTAATTCATCTGAGTAGACAGATGTTTTTTTTTCAGTTAACTTTCAATACTTAAAATTAAGAGGGAGAATATGACTGATCTAGAAAAACATGTTAATCAACCAGGCAGAGCAAAATTAGTAAAAAGAGTAAGAGAAAAAATTAAAGAATTAGGAATTACATATATTTATTTTCAATTTATTTCAGTAACAGGAAGAGTTGTTGGTAAAGGTATACCTTCTGATCATTGGGAAAGAACTGCTGAAAAAGGGTTTCAATTAGTATACGGATCAACTGCAAACTTATTTTTAGATCGTCATAATAACTACATTGGATATGGACCAGAAGCAATGGAACTAGTTGGTATTCCTGATCCGGAAACTTTCGTACAATTACCGTGGGATAAAAGAGTAGGAAGAGTTTATTGCACGTGTTTTAGGAATAGAGAAGAAAGAAAAAATCCAGGTGGCCATTTAACATCTGACTGCAGAGGAAATCTAAGAATATTTATGGATGAATTTCAAAAAAAACACGGGTTAGAATTAAGAGTTGGAACAGAACCTGAAATGATGTGGTTAACTAAAAACCCTGATGGAACTCCAACTGGAAAAGGTTTTTCCAAACCATTCTGTTATCATATTGATCAATTTGAGTCATTAAGACCTGTATTTATGAAAGTTATAGAGTACTCAAAGGCCATGGGTTTGGATATGATACAAGGAGATCATGAAGATGCTCCAGGTCAATTAGAATTAAATTGGACATATGATAATGTTTTAAGAAATGCTGATAGACTATCAACTTATAGACAAATATGTGCTCAAGTTGCAAGAGAACATGGATTAATTGCATGTTTCATGACTAAACCATTTATGGGTGTTTCAGCAAGTGGTTGTCATACAAATATGTCTTTATGGACAGAGGGTAAAATTTCTGTAAATAAACTTGGACACAAATCACTGCCAGGTGTTGAAGAGGTATTCAGCTACGTTTCTGGAGGAAAAAATACATTTATGCCTGATACAAAAGATATGCAGTTGCCAGGAAAAATCGGATTACAGTCAATTGCTGGAATAATGAAACATTTACCAGCTTTGACAGCACTAGGGTCGTCAACTGTAAATTCTTATAGAAGATTATGGGATCAAGGTTTTTGGGCGCCTGTTTATGCTGACTGGGGATACCAAAATAGAACTTGTGGTTTAAGAGTTTCTGCTCCCGGAAGATTTGAATATAGATCGGTAGACTCAATGCATAATCCTTACTTACTAGGAGCAGCATTATTAAAAGCTTGTGACGAAGGTATATCTAAAAAGATGGTACCAGCAAAACCAGAGTCTAGAAATATTTATGAAGCTCAAAAAGCTGGAAAAGACGTTAAGAAACTACCTTTAAGTTTAGGTGAAGCTCTTGATAGGCTTGCAGAAGATGAAGTAATTAAATCAGCAATGCCAGATGAAATGTATAAAGTTTTTCATTGGTATAAAAATGATGAGTGGGAAAGATTCTTAGGTGCAACTACTCAATGGGATCTTGATACCTATTTAGATTGTTTGCCATAGTAAATAAAAAGGAAATATATGTGCGGAATTGCAGGACTCATACATAGAGGAAAATCTTCAAAAGTTGGTCATGAACTTCAAGGAATGTTACAAGCTTTAAAACATAGAGGTGAAGACTCTACGGGATATGCTTTGTATGGTGATACTGAAGGAAAAAATTTTATCATGAGAGTTAAAATTGGTGAAAATGTTGGAGAAGGAAGTTCTTCTGTAGCTGAAGATATATCTGTATACGATGAAAGAAAAAAAGTTGTTGAAAGCTGTCTATCAGAAATGGGTGCTAAAATTATTAAAGCAGACCGAGTTTTACCATACTCATTAAGATATGAAATTGAATATAACAAAGACGATTTATTGAATTTTTCTCAAAAAATAGAAAGTATTGAAGGCGTAGAAATTCTTTCTATGGGTAAATCTTTAGAAGTAATAAAAGATCTTGGTAATGCAAAAATGGTTTGTGATAGATATAATTTAGATAAAGTTGTTGGAACACATGCAATTGGACACGCTAGAATGGCAACAGAGTCAGGAGTAGATATCAAATCAGCTCATCCGTTTTGGGGATATCCTTTTAGCGATGTATCGGTTGTTCATAACGGTCAATTAACCAACTACTGGAATAATAGAAGAATTCTAGAAAATAAAGGTATGAGATTTATGTCAGAGTGTGACTCTGAATTAATAGCTGTTTACCTTGCAGAAAAAATGAGAAACGGAGCTAGTTTGGAGGAAGGAATGAAAGACTCTTTAAGTGGTTTAGATGGTGTGTTTACTTATTTTGTTGCAACAAAAGACTCTTTGGGAATGGCTAAAGATACAATGGCAGCTAAACCTTTGGTACTATACGAGTCAGATGATTTAGTTGCAATGGGATCCGAAGAAATAGCTATAAGATCTTTGCTACCACAAGAAATAGACACTTACGATCCTTTTGATGGAGAGGTAAAAGTATGGCAAATTTAAAAACATCAGAAAAAAAAACTAAAGCCCAATCAATGGGTCTTCATACTGAGGTCCTTACAGGTAAAACACAACAAAAATTCTTTAATCCTGATGAAGCAGAAAATTTTTTTTATTGGGGAACTTATGATGTTGATTTTAATAAAAGAATTGACTTAGATGTTAAGGATTTAGATTGCAAGGAAGCAAACAGGAAAATAGATGAATTAATGAGTCAAGGTTATGGAACTATTGTTATTAAAAACCCTCAAGGAAAACATAGTTTAGGAGTTGGAATACTAAATAAATTAAATTTAATTTTTGAGGGAAGTTTAGGATATTTTGGAGTTGGTTCAATAGATGGACCAACAGTTAGAATTAATGGAAGAGTTGGCTGGTCATGTGCAGAAAATATGATGGCAGGTAAAGTAGTAATAGAAAAAAATGCTGGATCTTGTTTTGGAGCAGCAATTAGAGGTGGTGATTTAATTTGTAAAGGAAGTGTTGGAGCTAGAACTGGAATTGATCAAAAAGGTGGTACTATAATTGTTGGTGGAGACGCAGGTGCCTTTACTGGATTTATGATGCAAAGAGGTAGAATAGTAATTTTAGGTGACGTTGGAATAAATCTTGGAGATTCGATGTATGATGGAACTTTATATATAGGAGGAAAAATTGGATCATTTGGTAGTGATGCGGTGGAGTCACCTATGACAAAAAGTGATATAGATTGGCTTAAAAGAAAACTTAAAGTAGCTGAAATTGGAGAGAACTATGATGTCTCTAAAATGACTAAAGTAGTTTCGGGTAAAAAATTGTGGAACTATGATGCGTTAGAACCAACTGAAAAAAAAGGAGCTATATAATGGCAAAAAAAAAGAAAAATGGTAAATCAAAAGTTCATTCAAACGGAAATGGTAATGGAAAAACAGAATTTGCAAAAAGAAATAAAAGCTTACTTGGTTACAACTCAATTTTTACTCCAGAAGTAATAGATGATATTCACATTAAAGCACAATTAGGAAGATATAGAATGCGTGGAATGGCATTAATGAAAAAAATTCCAACTTTTGATGATTTAGTTTTTTTACCAGGTACGCTAACAAGATTTGTTATTGAAGGTTATAGAGAAAAATGTGAAACAAAAACTATAATAGGTCCAAGATGTGAAAATCCAATTGAATTAGATATTCCTGTTTATATCACTGGTATGAGTTTTGGTGCGCTTTCATATGAAGCTAAAACTGCCTTAGCACGAGGAGCAACTATGGCTGGCAGTGCCACTTGTTCTGGTGAAGGAGGAATGATTCCTGATGAAAGAAGATATTCTGAAAAATGGTATTATCAATGTATTCAATCTAGATATGGTTTTAACCCACATCATGCTCAACTGGCAGATGGAATAGAAGTTTTTATTGGTCAAGGTCAAAAAGTTGGTATGGGTGGACACTTGATGGGCCAAAAAGTAACCGACCAAGTTGCAGAAATGAGATCTTTACCGGCAGGTATTGATCAAAGGTCTCCTGCAAGACATCCCGACTGGCTAGGGCCAGATGATTTAGCATTAAAAGTAGCAGAACTAAGAGAATTAACTAAAAATAAAGTACCAATACAGTTAAAACTTGGAGCAGCAAAAGTTTATGATGATGTGCGAATGGCTGCAAAATGTGACCCTGACTCAATTTATCTTGATGGAATGGAAGGTTCAACTGGAGCAGGACCTCATATAGCAGCTGCAAATACAGGTATTCCGGGAATAGCCGCAATAAGAGAAGCTAGAAGAGCAATTGATGACGTGGGTAAAACAGGAAAAGTTACTTTAATTTATGCTGGTGGAGTAAGAGATGGTGCAGACATGGCTAAAGCTCTTGCTTTAGGTGCCGATGCAATTGCAATAGGTACAGGAGCAATGGTGGCTTTAAACTGTAATAAAGAAATACCTGAGTCAAATTTTGAAAAAGAAATGGGTGTTCCGGCAGGGCATTGTTATCACTGTCATACTGGAAGATGTCCAGTTGGTGTTGCTACTCAAGATCCGAAATTAAGAAAAAGATTAAATCCAGACGATGCAGCTTTAAGAGTATATAACTATTTGCATGCTATGACATTGGAAGCCCAACTATTAGCAAGAGCATGTGGTAAAACAAATATTCATTCTTTGGAACCTGAAGATATGGCTGCGTTAACTATGGAGGCATCGGCTTTAGCAAAAGTACCTCTTTCTGGTACAAATCATACAGTTGGAGTAGACGACTTCCACAAAATATAAATTTATGGTTAAAAAGAAGAATAAAAAAAATAAAAAAATAAAAAAAGACGTTAAGGGTCAATTAGGAAAAAAAAAGGAAACAGCTAGAGAAAAAATGATTGGCCAAACAATCGGTTATAGGTACGATGTAAATCTATTACCAGATTACTCAAGACTTACTCCTTTTTTAAAAAAATACATTGAAGCAATGGGCTGGGACGACCTTAACTGGCTTGAAGATGTTCATATGGGGTATGAAGAAGATAGACCAGCAGTATTTGACAGAAACGCAAATGGATGGGTGACCATACCAAAAAAAATAAAACTACCAAATAATCAACAAGATAGGGACATGATTGCTAGAGAATTATTGGTTAAATTTCAAATGTCTCCAAATCATCCGTTAGTTGATCTAAAAAAAGCTTATAGAAAATTTTAGAATCTCTAAAAAAATAATCTACCATAGGTTGTCAGTTTTAAATTATCTGCAATTTTAAAAGATTATTAATGATTGTAGAAACTTATCTGTAAAATAATATTCGATTGTTTTGTTTAAACAAATGGAGGTTAAATGACTGACGAACTTGGTGCATTGACGACCATATTTACAGAATTTTACTACTGGATAACAGTAGTTCTCATGTTTTTAATTCACGTGGGTTTCTGTATGTACGAAGTTGGAGCTTCCCGATACAAACATCATCAACATACATTAATGAAAAACACAATGCTAATACCTTTGGTAACAGTAACGTGGTTTTTATTTGGTTGGTGGATATATTGGGCATTTCCAACAGGACCTGGTCTAGCACCTTCAATAATGAATGGAAGTGCAGCACTTATAACAGATGACTCTGCTTTTAGTGCCGCTTACTATGTTCCAACAAGTGAACTAATGGCAGTAAACTTGGGTGATCATATAAGTGGAGTTTTTTGGGCTGCATTTTTATTATTTTCATGGACAGCAGCTTCTATTGTTTCAGGTGCAGTAATTGAAAGAATAACAACTTTTGCATTTGGAATATTAGCAATAGCAATTGGCTCAGTTTTTTGGACAATTGATGCTGCATGGGGATGGCACTTTGACGGATGGATGTTAAAAATACTTGGATATCATGATGCATATGCATCTGGTGTAATACACGCAATTGCGGGAGGATTTGCACTGGGTATTTTAGTAGTTTTAGGTCCAAGAATAGGTAAATTTTCATCGAGCGGTGAACCGAGAAACATAGGACCAAGAAATCCTTGGTTAGTTACAATTGGATTATTTCTAATTTATACTGGTTTCTGGGGTTTTTATGCTGCATGTAATATACCAATTTATGATGTCGGAGGTGAAGGAGATTATGCTTTAGGAAAAGTATTTTTCACAGCTACTAACATTTATGTAACACCTACAACACTTAGTGGAATTACATTTAACTTTTTGATGTCATTATCAGGAGGTTTGTTAGCTGGATATATTGTATCTAAAGGAGATCCTTTCTGGACATATTCATCAGGACTAGCAGGAATAATTTGTGCTTCAGCAGGTAACGATTTATATCATCCAATTCAATCAATGATTATTGGAATGATTGGAGTAGTTATAGCTTATAAAATGCATTACTGGGTTGAACGTAAGTTCAAAATAGATGATGCGGTTGGTGCAGTTGCTGTGCATGGTTATGCAGGATTTGTTGGTTTAATAATTTGTGGTTTTGTCTTAAATGGTTATCCATCATCTGGATACAGTGTTGGAGCTATGTGGGATGGAAACACTTATGCTGCTATCAATCCACTAGGAATGTTTATTGGTGCAATAATAATGTTTTTTGTACTCGGTATGATTCCTGGATATATAATTGCTAAGATTCTTCATGGAATGGGTAAACTTAGAATTCCTAGAGAAGCTGAGTTGGCAGGTCTAGACTATGAAATAATGGAAGCTGCGAAAGAAGATGAAAAATCTGTCGCTGCCAGTAGTAGGTAAAGGAGGATAATATGGCAACAGTTACAAATTGGATTGAACATCTAAGTGCTGAAGAAGTGCAAGGTGCTATATATCCCGGAGTAGGATCTGAAGGTATCCTGGTTATTTTAGGATTTATCATTTGGATTGGTTGGCATGTTCTTGCTGCAAGACAAGAAAGTGAAAAACTTTCAGAACTTGCTAGACGAAGACCAGGTGCTAACGACTGGAAGAATAATGTTACCGATGGGTAATTAAAAATTAAGGGCGCAGTTTATCTGCGCCCTTTTTATTATGACAGAACAAAATTCAGATAACAATCAAAATAAAACACCATCAAAAATGGCTAGGCTTGCATGGCCTAAAGCTAAGTATGGTGTTATTTTAGCAATTATATTAATAATAATTGTTAATGCTATTTATTATAAAGATTTCTTTTTATCACTTTTTAAATAAAATTGTGTTAAGATAATTTATGGCTAAAAATTTATCTAAAATTGCTAAGCAAAAAAAAATAAAATATTTTTTAATTAGTTTTGTAGATTTTTTTGGAGTATTAAGATCAAAATTAGTTCCATCCCAGGCTATAAATGATATGCAAAAAAATGGAGCGGGTTTTGCTGGTTTTGCTACTTGGTTAGATATGACACCAGCTGACTCTGATATGTTTGCGATTCCTGACCCTGAAAGTTTAATACAATTACCCTGGAAAAAGGAAGTCGGTTGGTTAGCATCTGATTTGTGGATGAATGGCAAACAAGTTAAAGCTTCTCCGAGAGTAATACTTAAGAATCAAATTCACCATTTAAATAAGAAAAATTTAAATATGAAATCTGGAGTGGAATGTGAGTATTTTTTAGTAACACCGGATGGTTCCAATATTGCGGACTCTAGAGATAATCAGTCTAAACCTTGTTATGATCAATCAGCATTAATGAGAAGATATGACTTGATAAAAGAAATATGTGATAGCATGATTGAACTTGGTTGGAACCCCTATCAAAATGATCATGAAGATGCTAATGGACAATTTGAAATGAACTGGGATTACGACGACTCTTTAGTTACGGCTGATAGACATGTTTTCTTTAAATTTATGGTTAAATCTTTAGCTGAAAAACATGGTTTAAGAGCAACATTTATGCCAAAGCCATTTGAAAATTTAACTGGCAACGGTTGTCACGCTCATGTCTCTTTGTGGAATGAAAAAAGCAATAAATTTTTAGATACAGGAGATAGATATGGATTAAGTAAAATGGCATATCATTTTGTTGGGGGAATATTAAAAAATGCAAAGTCATTATCATCTTTTTTTAATCCAACGATTAATAGTTATAGAAGAATAAATGCACCTGCTACTAAATCAGGTGCAACTTGGTCTCCAAGCAGTATCTCATATACTGGTAACAACAGAACTCATATGATTAGAATTCCAGACCCAGGTAGATTTGAATTAAGATTAATGGATGGATCAACCAACCCTTATTTGTTGCAAGCAGGTATAATGGCTGCTGGATTATATGGTTTAGATAATAAAGTTGATCCTGGTGAGCCTCTATCTTGTAACATGTACACAGATTATAAAAATTATCCTAATCTAGAAAGATTGCCAAATGACATCGAAGAATCCTTAGATGAACTAGATGAAAATAAAATCATAAGATCATCTTTTGGCGACGATGTAATTAATAGTTATATAAAACTTAAAAGAAAAGAAATTGAAGATTTTGATCAAAACGAAAATTTTGACAAAAAAGGACCAATTACGGATTGGGAAAAACAAAACACTTTAGATTGTTAAAAAACAATGGATGAAACTGAAGTGTTTGGATGGAAAATTACAAAATTTATCAAAAATACTAACTATGATTTTGTAAGAAAACAAATTCTTAGTGTTTGTGGAGAAGATAACGTAGATGATGCATTGAATTTAATTTCTAATTGGGAAAATTATAATTCAACACCTCTTTTAGAATTAAATAAACTTTCAAAAAAATTAAATTTAAATAATATTTTTTATAAGGATGAGTCAAAAAGATTTCATCTAAAATCATTTAAAGCTTTGGGTGGAGCATATGCAGTAGAAAAAGTCACTAAAGGAAATAAATCAGTTACGGTTGCAACAGCCACAGCTGGAAACCATGGCCGCTCAGTTTCATGGGGAGCCCAGAGACTTGGATTAAATTGTAAAATATTTATTAGTGAGTTTGTTAGTGATGCTCGAGCTGAAGTAATGAGAAATCTGGGAGCTGATGTTATTAGGATAAAAGGAAATTATGAAGCCTCTTTAAAAGAATGTATAAATCAATCACAAAAGTATGGTTGGCAAATTATTCAGGATGTTGCATGGGAAGGATATGAAGAGGTCCCAAAACTAACAATGGCTGGTTATTCTGTTATGATAAAAGAGATTTCAGATCAAACAGATCAATATATTACTCATGTATTTTTACAAGCTGGTGTTGGAGGAATGGCATCAGGATCAATTGCAGGTATAGCCAAATATTTTAAAAGAATTCCAAAAATTATTATTGTTGAACCTGAATCTGCTGACTGTGTTTTAAAAAGTGTTGAAGCAGGAGTAATGAAAAAAATCGATATTAAAAAAGAGAGTATTATGGGTGGAATGTCTTGTGGGGAAGTTTCACTTGTGCCATGGAGAATACTAAAAAACTCAGTAAACAATTGTATTAGTATATCAGATGAAAACATAGCCAAAACTGTTGCTATGCTTGAAAAAAAACATTTAAGTGACGAAAAAATTATTGGTGGAGAATGTGCAACACCTGGTGTAATCAGTCTGATAGCAGCCTGTGAGGATGAATACATTAAAAAAGATTTAGAATTAGATAAAAATTCAAATGTTCTTTTAATGGGTTGTGAGGGTGATGCAGATCAAGACCTTTACAAAAAATTATTAAATGAAGGTGCAAAACAGTTAATTTAGATTTATGAAAAAATTAAGTGATGCAGAAATCTACAAAATATTTAAACCAGAATTAACACCAAAAAAAATGTTAGAATTAGGTATTTTTGGTGGTTCATACTTTGGTAATAATATTAAAGAATTTCCAAAAAACTGGTTTACAAATGCTAAACTAAGTAAAACTTTTGATGTGAGTATAAATAGATTTAAAGTAAAAGCAGGTCTGTCAAGAGAACATTGGTTAGAAAAAGGATGGATATTTAAAGAAGATCCTCTAGGATGGTTTCAATGGTATTGTAGATATACAATGGGTAGAAGATTGCCACAAGTAGATATAACTCAAATAAAGAGATGGAAAAATTTTAGAAGACATGTTACTGCAATTGAAAAAAATTGTGAGAAAGGAAATTTAACTTGTAGAAAAAGACAAAGACAAGCAATTTTACAATGGGCGTACGATCCTTATAGATAATTTTTAACTCTCTCCAATGAAATGATGGTTTATTATCCTTTTTACTGAACCCAATCTATGTTCAAATAAATATATACCTTGCCATATTCCTAAAATTAATTTTTTATTTTTTAAACTTAAGGAAATTTGATTGTTAGTCAAAGCAGATTTAATATGAGCTGGCATATCATCTTTGCCCTCTGTATTATGTTTGTATAATTTATCATTCATAGGCACTAATTTATCAAAAAAATTAATTAAATCTTCATGAACATCAGGATCAGCATTTTCTTGAACAATAAGTGAAGCGCTAGTGTGAAGTATGCTTAAATTAATAATTCCATTTGAAAAATTATTTTTTTTTATCCATTTTTCAGTTTCATTTGTAAAATTATATAATCTCTGGCCATTGGTAATAATTTCCAAATCAAAAAATTTTTGAATCATTTAATTTTTTTTTTAAAATCTATACCATACTCCGACCTCGGTCCTTTTCTAAGTCCAAAAGGACCTGAAATAAAAATTGTAAGTGGTTTGGTATCAGGCTTTAAATCAACCCTATGAAAGTTATTTGCAGATCTAAAACCAATATAACCCGGGGGTCTCCAAAATTTTCCCATTTTTGTTGTTTCCCAGTATCCATCTCTTAATATGATTGTAATATAAGGACATAAATGATTGTGTACTCCTTCTCCATGGTCATTATCTAACATTTCATGAATTAATATATTGAACGGGAACCACCTTGGACGGTTTCTAAATAATATATAATATCTGTTCATCCATGGTTTTGCGTTGTTAAACTTAGGATGAGATGGACCTCTGTCTAAAACAGTTTTTTTTCTTCCAATTAATTCTAAAAGTTTTAGAAACATTTAATTTAGTTTAAGTATTGCATTATCTCTAATAACAAACATTTCATTATTAAAAATATAGGGTCTTGAAATTTTTTCACCATCAATTTTAACAACGTCTAAAGATTTGCCAGTTAATAAATCTACTGAGACAAGGTTACCATTGCTTAGGCTTATATAAATCTTTTTATTAGACACTATAAAGCCTATTGGAATAACAGTAGTTCTGTCAGCTAGTAATCCCTTTTTTTCGTATTTTTTAATTCTTTCAAAAATATTAGTCATTCTTAAAATATTTCCATTACGAGCATCTAAAATGGCAAGATATCCCTCTAAAGTTACACTAAAGATTAAATTTTCAATAAATGTAGATCTTAAATTTGAATTTAAATTTTGCTTCCACAAAACTATTCCTGTGGTTTCATCTAAAGCATAAAATTCATTTTTATTGTTGGAAAAGAAAATACCCTTTTTATCCAAAATTAAATCTGAATTTTTTAATGAAAAAGAGCTTTCATAGATTTGATTACTTTGGGTTGGTGTTTGCCACAAAAGTTTTCCAGTTTCAATATCTACTGAACTTACGTCACCTAAAGTATTCATGAATATCACCCTATTATTATTTATAACTAAGGATAATTTTTGTGGAGATTTAATAAATGATTTATCAGTTTTATAATTCCAAAGTTCTTTTCCATTTTTTATAGAAAAACACCTCAAAATATTTTCCGAGTCAACTGCGAAAAATTTATCTTTAAATATTTTTACTTGCGAATTAAATGGTGAAGAATTATTTTTTTCCCATAAAAGTTCTCCATCAGATAAATTAATTGCATAATACCTTGCCACGTTATCAGCAACAATCAAAGTTTTTTTGTTTCCTGCAAAAAATAAAATGGGATTATTTTTTTTATCTTGTTTTGAATAATAATTTTTTTTCCATATTATTTGTGACTTTTGATTAAAATTTATAATTGATCCTTTATTGTCAAAAAAAATTATACTATTTGACTCGGTAAAATATAACTCAGGCTGTGTATATTCAAACTGTTCTATTTTTTTAAATTTATATTTCGAAACTTTTTTCAATTTACCATTAAAATTTACTAATCCATTATTATTCGTTAAATTATTCACAAAACTTTTCTTTTTAAAGCTTTCTTTTAGACTAATTTTCAAGTTAACATTAAGTTCTTTTTCAAAAATATCTACATCACTAAATATTTTTTTTTTGTTTGGATCATTTGGATTAACTATTTTTTCACCTGTTCCAAATATTCCTCTTGATGTATCTAACCAATCTGGCGCTGAACAACTTGATAACAATAATATTATAAATAATTTATAAAATATTTTATTCACTTATATTTACTAACCTTTTCTTAGCCTCAATTTTCAATTGTTCATTTGTATTTTCAATATTTAAAATCTGGTTAAAAAATTCTTTTGCCTTTTGATTTTGATTTTTATCGAGAAAATATTCACCTAATAAAATTAAAGCATGGGGTTTCCAAAGACTATCAGAATTTATAACTGGTTTTAAAATTAACAATAATTCATTTTCAGATACAAATGATGAATTAAATAAACCTTTTTTATAAATATTTAAATTTTTAATTTCTTTATCTAGATTTATTTCATTTATAATTATATCAAAATAATTATTAACTTCTTCGTTAGTCAATTTAATGTCATTATCTATTAAAAAATATAACGCTAGTGGAGAATAGGTTTTATCTTTGTTATAAATAATTTCCTTCATTATGCTTTTTATCTCCGATTTGTTTCCATTTTCATAACTTGATACAGCTAAATTAAATTTTGATGATAACTTATCTTTGTTTTTATCCTTAATTATCTGGTAAGAGAAAATACTAAATGGAATTAAAATTAAAATAATTAACAATAAAAACAATTTTTTTTTATTATTTTTAAAAAAATTTAAAACTTTTTCTTTTTTTGTTTCGTTATTTATTATTGATATTTCTTCGTCCATTTAAATCATTTTTCTTAAAACGTACTGCAATATTCCACCATTTTTATAATATTCCAGTTCATTATTGGTATCTATTCTACATAGAGTCTTAATTTTTTTAATTTCTCCAGATAAGTATTTAATTTCTAACTCTACTTCGTCTTGAGGAAAGAAGCCTTTTTCTATATTGTTAATGCTAATCAATTCAGATCCTTTAAGTTTTAAATTTAATCTATCTGTTCCATCTTTGAACTGTAATGGTAAAATTCCCATACCTATTAAATTAGACCTATGAATTCTCTCGAAGCTTTCAGCTATAACTACTTTTATACCAAGCAATTTTGTTCCTTTAGCTGCCCAGTCTCTTGACGAACCTGTTCCATATTCTTTTCCCCCAAATACTACTAGATCAGTTCCTCTTTTTTTATATTCCTCAACTGCTTCAAATACTGGCATAACTTTTCCTTCAGGATATAGTTTGGTATATCCACCTTCAGTTCCAGGTGCCATTTCATTTTTAATCCTAATATTTGCAAATGTTCCTCTCATCATTACTTCATGGTTTCCTCTTCTAGAACCATAAGAATTATAGTCCTTTGGTAAAATTTGGTGCTTCATAAAATATTCACCTGCAGGGCTCTCTTTCTGAATTGTTCCCGCTGGTGAAATATGATCAGTGGTAACACTATCACCTAAAATTAATAATGGTCTTGCGTCTTTGATCTTCTTAAAGCCTTCTGGTTCGTCGGATAGATTATCAAAGAAAGGTGGCTTCTTAACATATGTAGAATTATCTTCCCAATTATAAACACTACTTTTTTTAGTTTTAATATTTTGCCATTGAATTGGTCCTTTAGTTACATCTGAATATCTTTTAACAAACATTTCTGCATTAAGAGAATTTTTTAATGTTTCTTCTATTTCTTTATTTGTTGGCCAAATGTCTTTCAAATATATATTTTCACCGTTTTTACTTTTTCCAAGAGGATCCTTATAAAGATCTACATTCATTGAACCTGCGATTGCATATGCAACAACTAAAGGTGGAGATGCTAAGTAATTTGCTTTAACAAGAGGAGATATTCTACCCTCAAAGTTTCTATTTCCAGACAGAACTGAAGCTGCATAAATGTTATTATTTTTTATAGCATCTGAAATTTTATCTGGTAACGGTCCTGAGTTACCAATGCAGGTTGTGCATCCATATCCAACCAAATTAAACCCTAATTTATCTAAATGGACATTCAAGCCAGCTTTTTCCAAATAGTCAGTAACTACTTGAGATCCTGGCGCTAGAGATGTTTTGACCCAAGGTTTTGTTGATAAACCTTTTTCAATAGCTTTTTTTGCAAGAAGTCCTGCTCCAATTAAAACACTTGGATTAGATGTGTTTGTACAAGATGTTATTGCTGCAATAACAATATCTCCATCTTTTATATCATAATTTTCATTTTCTATTTTAGATATTGATTGTTGATCTCTATTTGTTATTTCTTTATAAATTTTTTTAAAATTTATTGATGCTTCAGTTAATAAAACTTTATCTTGAGGTCTTTTAGGACCTGATATTGTTGGAACAACTTTAGACATATCTAACGAAAGTGTATCTGTGAATTCAATTTCATCGTTTGCCCATAGTCCTTGCTCTTTAGCATAAATTTTAACTAAATTAACTTCATTTTGATCTCTACCAGAGAACTTTAAATATTTTAAAGTTTCATCGTCAATTGGGAAGAAGCCACATGTAGCTCCATATTCAGGAGCCATATTGGCTATGGTCGCACGATCCGCTAAAGTTAAATTTTTGAGACCTTCTCCATAAAATTCTACAAATTTACCCACTACACCTTTGTCTCTTAACATCTTCACAACTGTTAAAACTAGATCTGTTGCAGTAGTTCCCTCTGGTAATTTATTTTTCATCTCAAAACCAATTACTTCAGGAATTAACATTGAAATAGGTTGTCCTAACATCCCTGCTTCTGCTTCAATTCCTCCAACTCCCCATCCTAATACCGATAATCCATTCACCATCGTTGTATGACTATCTGTTCCAACTAAAGTATCAGGAAAAATATAATTTTGATCTTTGTATTTTTCAGTCCATACTACTTTGGATAAATATTCTAAATTCACTTGGTGACAAATTCCTGTTCCTGGAGGAACTATTCTAAAATTGTTAAATGCTTGTTGGCCCCATTTAAGAAAAGAGTATCTTTCAGCATTTCTATCAAATTCGATATCAACATTTTCTTTTAATGAATTTTTACTTGCAAATTTATCTACTTGGACAGAGTGATCGATAACTAAATCAACTGAAGAAATAGGATTTATAGTATTTGGATCTTTATTTTTTTCTTTGACAGCTTCTCTCATTGCTGCAAGATCAGCAACTGCAGGAATACCGGTATAATCTTGTAATAAAACTCTTGCAGGTCTGTAGGCTATCTCGGTTTCAGATTTTTTATTTTTAAGCCAATTTTTTATAGCTAGAATTTGATCTTTATTAACTGACGAACCATCTTCATATCTCAACAAATTTTCCAAAAGTACTTTTATAGACTTTGGAAGTTTTGATATGCCATTTAATCCATTTTTTTCAGCTTCATTTAATGAAAAATATTTAAAGTTTGAATTATTTATTTGAATATCTTTCAAAGATTTAAATGAATCTTTTGTTCCTGGTTTCATAATTTTATATTATATGTAAAAACTTGCTACACACCCTATAAGAAGGATGGACATAGCATAATTAAACCTTTTAATGAATTCATTATTTGTCGCGAATTTTCTGAGAAATTTACCCAAACCTGCCCATAAAGTGATACTTACAAATGCTGTAACCGAACAAACAACGATTACAGTAATTGACGAACTTATATAGTCTTCTTGTATTACAAATTTAGATATTAATGTAATAGCAGCCATTACTCCTTTTGGATTTATAAACTGGAAAAAAAATGTTTCATAAAATTTTACTGGATTTTCTATTTTGTCATCTGATTTTCCATTTGAAAATGAAATTTTATAAGCAAGATATATTAAAAATATTGAGCCTAATATTCTAATAATTTCTTGAATTAATGGGTATTCTTGAAATATAGAAATTAAAACGACTATCAGTAAAATTACAAGTGCAGTATATCCAAATCCAACACCTAAAATAATTGGTAAAGTTTTTCTAAATCCAAAGTTGAACGCAGAATAAGAAGCTACAGCATTATTTGGACCAGGTGTAAATCCCATTGAAATAGAAATTCCTATTAACAAAAATAATTCTGGATGCATAAACTAAGCGATTGGCAAACCGTTTTCTGCTTTTTGAGAAGGATGCAATAAAGTAACTTTACCATCACTATCAATTGAGCCAAGGATTAAAACTTGCGAAACTACACCTGCTATATTTTTTTCAGGAAAATTACAAATTCCAACAACTTGTTTTCCTATTAAATTTTCTTCGTTATAAAAATGGGTAATTTGAGCAGAGGACTGCTTTATTCCAATTTTTTCACCAAAATCAACTTTAATAACTAATGAAGGCTTTCTTGCTTTTTCATTTTTTTTCACAGAAATAACTGTTCCTAGTCTAATATCTATCTTATCAAAAGTTTCGTAGGTTATTTGTTCTTTCATATAATTAATATATAATTGATTTTATATATGAGTACAGAAAATAATAATTTATACAAAAATTCTGTTGAAATTTTGACAGATCTAATATCTTTTAAAACTATATCAGGGGAAGATAATAATTCATTAATAAATTATTGTGATGAAATTTTAAAAAGAAATGGTGCCACGTCATTTAAAACCTTTGATCAAGACAAAAAAAGAGTAAATTTATTTGCAACTTTAAAAGCAAAAAAACCTAACGGTAAGATGCCTATTATATTATCAGGTCATACCGATGTAGTTCCTGTCTCAAAAGGTTGGTCTTCTGACCCTTTTAAGGCTACAATAAAAGGAGATAAACTTTATGGTAGAGGCTCGTGTGATATGAAAGGATTTATCGCATGCGCTTTAGCTTATGCTCCAATATTTGCAAAAAGTAATTTAGATAGAGATATAAATTTTTCATTTACCTTTGATGAAGAAACCGCATGTATAGGTGCTCCATTGTTAATAAAAGAATTGAAAAATAGAGGATTCAATAAAGGTATATGTATTGTAGGAGAACCTACCAACATGAAAATCATAGACGCTCATAAAGGAGCTTATGAATACACAACTTATTTTGAAGGATTGGCTGGTCATAGTTCTCAACCGCATAAAGGAGTCAGTGCTGTAGAATATGCAGCGAGATATGTTAACAAATTAATTGATTTGAGAGAAAAGTTGAAAGATAGAAAACCTAAAAGTTCTATTTTTACACCTCCTTATTCAACATTATCTATTGGGGGTATATTTGGTGGTATTGCTCATAATGTTATTGCAGACAAATGTCATGTAAAATGGGAGACAAGACCAATAGTAAAAGAAGATGCTATTTTTCTTAATAATGAGTTGGATAAATATGTAAATGAAAAATTATTACCAGAGATGAAAAAAGTATATCCAGAATCAATTATTAAAAAAGAAATTATTGGTGAGATAATTGGGTTTGATCGTGATGATAATTCTGAAGCTTGTGAATTTGTATCAAGTATAACAGGAGATAATTCTAGAGAAGTTGTGTCATTTGGAACTGAAGCAGGTTTGTTTCAAGAAATTGGTATTAGTACTGCAGTTTGTGGGCCGGGATCAATTGAACAAGCTCATAAAATTGATGAATTTATAGAACTTGAAGAAATAAAAAAATGTTTAAAATTTTTAGAAGGTATCAAAAATAAATCTATAAATTAAAAAAAATTAAATTAGTTCCATCCACCGACAGATTTAACTTCTAAAAATTCTATTAACCCTTCTTTTCCAGCTTCTCTACCAATGCCAGAGTGTTTAAACCCACCAAATGGAGCGTCAACAGCTATACCTGCACCATTTACATCAACCATACCTGATCTTAATTTTCTAGCAACCCTTTTAACTTTTTCTGGGTCTTGTGTTTGAATATAATTTGTTAGTCCATACGGAGTGTCATTAGCAATTTCTATTGCTTCGTCTTCATTTTCAAATGGCATAACTGAAAGCACTGGACCAAAAATTTCTGTCTTAGCGATCTCCATTTTATTATTAACATCAGCAAATACAGTGGGTTTTATATAATAACCATCATTTAAGCCTTCTGGTTTTCCTATGCCACCAGCAACTAATTTTGCCCCTTCATCAATTCCTTTTTGAATTAAAACCTGAATTTTTTTAAATTGTGCTTCTGAGATAACGGGACCTATATGATCACCTTCCTTATTAGGATCATCAACTTTAAACTCTGTTGCATATTTTTTTAATCTTTCAATGGCCTCGTTGTACATGGATTTTTCCACCAACATTCTAGTTGGTGCATTGCATGATTGACCTGAATTTCTAAAACATCTCAAAGCTCCTCTTTCTATTGCTTCAGGATCTGCATCTTTAAAGATTATGTTAGCTCCTTTTCCACCTAATTCTAAGCTCACACGTTTGAAATCCTTAGCAGCATTTTGGGATATTAGAGCACCCGCCCTTGTTGATCCTGTAAATGAAATCATATTAACATCAGGATGACTTGTTAATGCATCTCCTGTAATAGAACCATCACCGTTAATTAAATTGAATACACCATTTGGAAATTTTGCTTCATCAATTAACTCCGCAAGTATCATCGCAGAAAGAGGTGCCAACTCAGAAGGCTTTAAAACCATTGAACATCCAGCAGCTAAAGCAGGAATTACTTTTAAGCAGACTTGGTTCATTGGCCAATTCCAAGGAGTTATCAATGCACAAACACCTTTTGGCTCATAAAGTATTCTTTGATCTTTTGCATGATCTCCTAAGGGTTTTTCAAATTCGAATTCTTTTAAATATCTAATAAATGATTTTGTATGGCTAGCTCCAGTGCCCGTTTGAAGTTTTGATGCAAAATCTTTAGGGGCACCCATCTCTTGAATTATGGCATCAGTTATATCATTCCATCTTTTCTTGTATAAAGTATAAAACGTTTCAAGTAATTCAATTCTTTCTTCTTTTTTAGAAAATCCCCAAGTTTTAAAAGCCTCTTTTGCTGCTAGAACAGCATCATTTACATCCTCTTTTCCAGCTAATGAAATTACTGCACAACTTTTTTCTGTAGCAGGATTAACAACCATAATATCGTTAGGTTTTTTTGGTCCAACCCATTTTCCATTAATATAAAAATTTTTTTTTTCTAACACTTTAGTAATTTATTTTATAAGTTATTTAATCATAACTTTATTTTTGATAAAAGCTTCACATTGAGCTGAGATATGATCAATCCCTGCTTGGGATATATAGTTATGCTTAGTGGCATTCATACATTTGGAGTAATCATTATTATTTGATAGACCAAAAAACATGATTGTAACGACAAGTGTAATTGATAAATATTTAATATTTTTCATAAAGTTATATTAGCATATCTCCTAGAACTTTCCTATTTTTTTTGAACCACTGTAAAATATTTTTGATAGTTCATGGTTAGCTCTTTTTCTACATTCTATATCTTTTTTGTTCATTAATTCAGTTGGAATATTTGAATACTCATGAAGTTTATATCTATCCTCGCCTCTTGCTATCTGTACATATATTTTACCCAAAACTTGATCAACATTATCACCAATATAACTTTGAACAACAAAACCAATCCTTCTATCTTTACTCTTATTAATACCTGAGCCATGAACTATAGTTGGGTGGTGTAATGACATCTGTCCTGCTTTTAAAATTATAGGCACTGTGTCCTCTATAGGCACATCTTCAACAGTTTGTCCTCTTGTAAGTAGGTTATTTTGATCAAATTTTTGATTATGATATCTTAAATTATTCTTATGGCTGCCTGGCCACATTCTCATACATCCATTATCTTCATTAGAATCTGTTATAGCTATCCAAGCGGTAACCCAATTATGTGGCTCTAATCCAATATATTTAGCATCTTGATGGAAGCTTACAAATTCTTTTTCATTAGCATTTTTAATAAAAAGTGTTGTTCCACAAATAAGAATATTTTTGCCAATAATACTTTCTACAGCATCTAGCATTTTATTGTTTAAACATATTTTATTAAATAATGGAGAAATTATATGTACATAATTGCGTCCAATACCCTCAAGAATATCTGGATATTTGTTTTCAATAATTTCTATTTCTTCCCTAACTTCCGTTGCTTCTTGGGGTGATAGAATATTAATAGGTGAAACATAACCATTTTGTTTATAGAAATCCATCTGTTGATCAGACAAGTTGGCCATTTTAGTTTACTAAAAGTTTACCTGTATTCAGAGTATGTTTTATTCTTTCTTGGGTCTTCTTTGTCTCAATTAATTTCATAAATGACTCTAATTCTAAATTGTACATTTCATCTTCTGATATCAATTTGTTTATATTTGTATCTCCTCCACTTAAAACATTTGCTAATTCAGATCCAACTTCCATACCATGATCTAATATAATCTTTTCATTATAAAGTTTTTCTAAAATTTTTATCATTTTTGCTTTAAGAGTTTTTCCTGACAAATTAAATGAGCACTCTTTTGGAGGTTTAAAATTTCTATTTTCTTGTATTAATTTCTTTGAAACTTCAAATAGACTATTTCTATTCATTACTTTTTTATCTTCTGGTCTTAAAAATTTTAAAGGCTCTGCTTCAACAGTTGAAGTTGCTGTGGTTCCATATCCAATTATATTAAATACTTTAAGAGGTGCGAAATCAGGATCTGTTTTAGCTTCATCTGTTTGAAACCACCTCCATAAAACTTCTTTACAGCCACCACCAGCTGGTACCAAACCTACTCCTGTTTCAACAAGTCCCATTACGATATTTGTGTGTGATACAACAAAATTTGATTGAATAGCCACTTCTTCACCTCCTCCTAAAACTAAACCAGATGGAGCTGAAATAACTGGATAATCTGAATATTTTAAATGCTTACAAGTTTCTTGAAAATATTTAATAAACTTTTCAATAGATTGAAAATCACCTTTATCTGCAAAGTTCATTGTATATGACAAATTAACACCCGCAGAAAATTGCATACTTTCATTTATAATTATCAAAGGTTTGTCTGTTGCATTTTTCAAAGCATCCATGGAATCATAATCTAAAGCACAAGCTTTTGTTGTAAACTCAACAATATTAAAATCTTTGAATCTATAAATCTCTGCAGATTTATTTTTGTCCACTTTAATTGCTTTAGGTTTTATTTTTCCTAATGTTTCAATGTCTGTATAAAGTTGTCTCTCGCCATAAAAATTTTCATCTTTTGTGACAGATAAATTTTTTAAAAATTTATTATTTTCAAAACTATCAATACGATCAAAGAAATTTTTAACCCCAATTGATTTTAACATCTCAAATGGACCTAAAGCCCAATTAAAACCAAGACGCATAGCCTCATCTATATCATTAAACTTGTCTGTTATACCTGGAACTAGTGACGAGGCATATTTTATTATTTTTGAAATTACAGACCAAGCGTATTCACCATATTTATCTTTTCTATTGATTAATAAGTTTAAATTTAAAGTTTCTATGCCAAGATCAATTTTTTTTGAAGGAGCATACTCTCCTGTTTGAAGATCAATAGCTTCTAAGATTTTTTGATTGTTTCCCTTATTCATTCTATAAAAACCACCTTTACCCTTTCTCCCTGTATATCCATTTTTGATTAAATTTGTGATTAGTGGGTTCTCTATGGCGACAGCTTGGAAGGGATCATTTTTTGGAAGTTCTTTAATAAAACTCTTTAAAACATCTGACATTAAATCTATTCCTATTAAATCATAAAGACCAAATACACCTGTCTTTGGTATACCCATTGGTCTTCCAAAAACTGTATCTGCCTCTTCTATTGTGAGTTTCATCCTGAAAGCTTCTGTCATTGCTACCTGCATAGCAAAAACTCCTACTCTATTTCCTAGGAAACCTGGTGTATCATTACAAACAATAGCTCCTTTGCCGAGTTCTTTTTCACAAAATTTTTTTAATGAATTTATTTTGTTAAGGTCATTATTTTCATTTTTTACTATTTCTAATAAACCCATATAACGAACGGGATTAAAGAAATGAGTTATACAAAAATCTCTTTTTTCTTCATCAGTTAATTTTTCTGACAAAATCTTAATAGGTATTGATGAAGTGTTAGACGAAACAATTGCACCTTGTTTTCTTGATTTAAATATTTTTTCATAAATATTATGCTTAATATCAATTCTTTCGACAACAGCTTCAACGATCCAATCTGCATCCTTAACTGAGTCAAAATTATCATTTATATTTCCCACGTTAATATTATTTATTTTTGATTTATCTATTAATAAAGGTGGTCTTGATTTATGAATTCTCTCTCTTGCTTTTTCAGAAATTTCTGTTTTTAAGTCTAATAATGTAACTGGAATATTTGCATTACATAAATGTGCCGCTATACCACTTCCCATAGTGCCTGATCCAATAATTACAACTTTTTTAATATCCATAGATGATTTTTATACGTATCATTTGAAAAAATTCAAATTTATCTGTGCTTAATTCCTCTTAATCTTTCAGATCTTCTTCTTAATAACTCGACTGTTGTAAGTAATGCTATTGATAGAGCAACGAGACAAGTTGCCATACATAATATAACAGGGCTAATTTCCTGTCTTAAACCAGCCCACATTTGTCTTGGAATTGTAACCTGTTCAACACTACCAACAAACAAAACAACTACCACTTCATCAAATGATGTTATAAATGCAAATAAAGCTCCTGAAATCACTCCTGGTAAAATTAAAGGCATTATTACTTTAAAAAATGTACGCATTGTATCTGCTCCTAAGCTTTGTGATGCTCTGATAAGATTATTATCAAATCCAGTCAAAGTTGCTGTTACAGTTATAACAACAAACGGAGTGCCTAAAGCAGTGTGAGCAAGTATTAGTCCGGTATAACTATGTGTAAGACCTAATTTCGAATAAAAGAAAAACATACCAGCTGCCGTTATTATTAAAGGCACTATCATCGGAGAAATTAAAATTGCCATTATTAATCCTTTAAAAGGCATATGAGGTCGGCTTAAACCTAAAGCAGCAATAGTCCCAAGTGCTGTAGCTAAAAAAGTTGATACAAAACCTATATAAAAACTATTAACAGTTCCTTTCATCCATTTGTCAGTACATACTGTAGTAATAATTTCATTCGGATCACAAATACCTAGCATTTGTTTATACCACCTTACAGACCAGGCCTCTGACTCAAAAGACATAAACTCTCTAGTGAATTCAAAGAAAGGTGAAGAACTAAAAGATAACGGCAAAACAACAAATATAGGAGCTATCAAAAAGAAAAAAACAAATCCGCAATAAGTTAAAAAACTATAGTAACCTATTCTCTGTCCTGTTGTTGCATAAACTGGTAAAGCCATAATTATCCTAATTTTATATTTTCTACTCCAATTATTTTGTTATAAACCCAATAAAAAACTAACATGACAGCTAGCAAAATAGAACCAAGGGCTGCACATAGACCCCAATTTAAAGTTGTTTTCAAGTGGTATGCAATCCAATTACCAATCATTTGACCATCCTTGCCTCCAACCAATTCTGGAGTTATAAAATATCCAATTGCTATGATAAAAACTAAAAGTCCACCCGCACTAATTCCAGGTAGTGAATTAGGCATATAAACTTTCCAGAATGCATGTAAAGGTGAAGCGCCTAAGTTTAGAGCAGCTTTCATATAACTTGGTGAAATTGTTTTCATCACACTATATAAAGGTAACACCATAAATGGCAAAAGAATTTGCGTCATAACTATAATGGTTCCTGTTTCGTTGTACATTAACTTCCACCTATTCTCATCTGCGATCAACCCAGCTATAACCATTAAATTGTTAAAAACTCCATTTTGTTGAAGAATAATCATCCATGCTACTGTCCTTACTAACAATGAAGTCCAGAAAGGCAAAAGCACACAAATCATCAATAAGTTACTGTATTTTAAAGGGAGTGTAGCTAATAAATATGCAATAGGGTAACCCAGCATCAATGTAAATAGAGTAACTAATAAACTTACTTTGAAAGTTTTAATCCATGTATGATTGTAAATTCTTCTATTTTCAGGTTGAGCAATTATTTCTTTATTTGAATCATACTTTAAATCTACAGCATTTAAATAATAACCCATGGTAGTAGGATCAACCATCTCTCCAAGAGCTTTCCAATAGAAAGGGTCGCCCCATCGCTTATCGATCTTAATCATTTGCTCTTTATATGGTCCTTCTTTAATTCTTTTAAATTTTCTTTGTGATTTTTTAATCAAACTTTTCCAACCAGATTTTGAATAATTCATCCTGGTACTTGATTTTCCTATTTTGTATCCTTCTGCAGCATTTATTTCAAAAAACATTGTCTCATAAACTTCCTCAGGTGGAAGATCTTGCTTGTCCCATTTTTTGAAAACTTCGAAAGTTTTTGGAAATACAGTATTTATATATCTGTCATCTACGCTCCTGGCTAACATATCTCCAATTGGAATTATGAAAGTAATTAAAATGAAAGCCAAAAGTGGCAGAACCAATAAAAACGCTCTAATTTTGTTTCTTTTTTCAGCCTTTCTTAAACTAACTTTTAGTGGGATTCCATCACTGGTGAGTATAGGTCCTGATATTGTTTCACTGCTCATAAAATTTTAAACTTACTCTAATATAAAAAAAAAGGCGAGAAAGAATCTCGCCTTTTTTTGAATCAATTAAAAGTTTAGTTACCTTTCCAAACTCCAAATCTTTCAGAAACTTCAGCTCCATTATCAGCCCACCAGAACGGGTCAGCAATAACAGATCTTCTCAATCTCTTAGGAGTATTAGGCATATGAGGTAAAACATCTACACCTGTATTGAAGTATGGCTCACCTTTTTTGATGATATCAATACTAGATGATCTCATAGGACCATAAGGAATGTATTTTGCTTGTAGCGCTAAAGATTCAGCAGTTGAAGCATGTTTAACAAACTCTCTTGCTTCAGCTTCATTTTTAGTACCTTTAACAACAACTAAATATTCTTGCTCAAGAACTTGTCCGTCCCAGATGTAATTAAAGTTTTTACCTTCTTGAAGTATAGCAGCACCAATTCTTCCATTGTAAGCTAAAGACATTACAACTTCTCCTGATGATACTAATTCAAGTGGCTTAGAACCAGCTGACCAGAACACAACATGATCTTTAATTGTATCAAGTTTTTTAAATGCTCTGTCAATTCCTCCATCAGAACTCATTACATCATAAACTTTGCTTGGTTTAACACCGTCAGCAACCAATGCCATTTCTATTAAAGCATTTGCCCATGTATGAATTCCTCTTTTTCCAGGAAACTTTTTAACATCAAAGAAATCTTTGATAGTTTTAGGTTTTTTTCCAGGAAATGCTGCTGGATCATAAAAAGCTACGTAAGACCAAAAGATCTGTGGTGAAATACACTCAGATACTGGTTTTACAACCATGTCATCAATAAAATGACTTTGGTCAACTTTTAGGAATAATCCCTCATCGCAACCAGTGATAGCTTGGTCAGGAAGTACGTCTACTACATCCCAAGTAACATTGTTTGCTTCTACTTGTGCTTTGACTTCTCCAAGACCACCGTTGTAGTTCTCAACAGTTACTCCTGAACCCTTGCTCCAAGTATCTATATAAGCTTTCTGTTGGCTGGCTGTGTAAGCTCCACCCCAAGATACGAAAGTAATATCTGCATATGCAGAACCAACAAACGCCATTGAGATTAAACCAAGGAAAGCTAATTTGATTGTTTTTATCATTTTTTCCCCTTTAAATTAAATTTAATTTAAGTTTTTAAAGCTAAATTAAAGCATATTGAGATATAGAGATCAAAGAGTTTTTTCTGAAAAAAGTAAGCTATTTATATTGAGTTTAGCCTTTAAAATCTAAAGCTCTTGTGTCATCTGCTTTCCAAGATAATTTTACAGTAGCTCCTTCTTTTAAATCAGAATGATCTGATGAATTTGGAATTTTTACTATAAATTGGTCATTACCACAAACTTTAACCCTAGTTCTTACATGATCTCCTAAATAAATTAATTCTTCTACTTTCGCGTCAAAATTATTTTCATAATTTTTTTCGTTTACATTAACCCAAACTCTTTCAGGTCTAAGTGATAGTAAAGAAGTTTCACCAACAGAATTAATATTGATTTTTAAAGACACTATTTCATCTCCATTTTCAGTTTCAACAACACAATTTTTTCCATTCATAGATTTAACTTTTCCTTTTATTTGATTGTTCTCACCAATAAACTGAGCAACAAATGAGTTGTCAGGTTTTTCGTAAAGAACATCAGGTGTTGATATTTGTTGAATTTTTCCATCGTTAAATACTGCAATTCTATTTGACATTGTTAAAGCTTCACTCTGGTCATGAGTTACATATACCACCGTGATACCAATATTTTCGTGAATATGTTTGATTTCATATTGCATTTGTTCTCTTAACTTTTTATCTAATGCTCCAAGAGGCTCATCCATTAATACTAACCTTGGTTCAAATACTAGTGCTCTAGCTAAAGCAACTCGTTGTTGTTGTCCGCCTGACAATTGCAACGGCATTCTTGTTCCAAAGTCTTGAAGTTCTACCATCGATAAAGCTTTATGAACTTTTTCTTCAACTTCTGATTTCTCTAATTTTCTAACTTCTAAAGGAAATGCTAAATTTTCATTAACAGTCATGTGAGGAAAAAGTGCATAGTTTTGAAATACCATTCCAATACCTCTTTTGTAAGGAGGAATTGAGCTGATTGGCTCTCCCTCTAAATAAATTTCTCCACTAGTTGGAGTTTCAAATCCTGCTAACATCATTAGTGTTGTAGTTTTTCCTGAACCAGAAGGTCCAAGCATAGTTAAAAATTCACCTTGGGGAATATCTAAGTTTAAACCTTTTACTACTAAAGATTCTCCATCATAACTTTTGTCTACATTTTCAAACTTAACGAAACTATCTTTTTCTGACATTGAGCATTTAAAACATTTGATAATGGTTTATTCAAGGACTAATTAACCCTTAATATGAAGCTCAGATTGAAATTTATAAAAATTTTCAGCTCCGTTTTCTGTAACTCTTATTGACTCACTACTCTCTACCCCCCAATCACCAAACTGCATAACTGCAATCATATGAAAACACACGTTTTTTTCTAAAATGGTTTTGTCTCCCTTTTGGATATTTAAAGTATGTTCTCCCCAATCTGGAGGATAACCTATGCCAATAGAATATCCAGTTCGAGATTTTTTTTCAATTCCATATTTATCTAATACTTTCCAAAATGCTTGAGCCACATCATCAGCTGTGTTTCCAGGTTTTGTGGCATCAATACCAGCTTCTAAAGCTTCCCTAGTTTTTTTCATAGTATCAATCTTTTTTTGATCCGGCTTACCCAAAAGTACAGTTCGTGCCATAGGGCAATGATATTTTTTATAAACACCTGATATTTCTATAATGGATGCTTCACCTTGAGCAAATTCATCATCTGACCAAGTTAAATGTGATGCTGAAGTTCCTTTTCCTGTTGGTAATAAAGGAACAATAGATGAATAATCTCCACCATGATTTTTGGTTCCACTAATTAAAGTAGAATAAATTTTAGCTACAGCATCACATTGTCTAACTCCAGGATTTATAACTTCAAATGCGGTCTTCATACCTAACACTGTTATTTGTGATGCAATATTCATTAGTTTAATTTCTGCATCGGATTTAACGAGCCTAACCCAATTAACAAGCCTCTCAGAGTCTTTTATTTTAGCATTCGGCAATCCATTAAGAAGTTTTTGGTGACAATATGCTGTGTAATAGTGACTATCCATTTCAACACCTATAGAAAGATTATCCCATTTTCTTTCCTTTATAAGGTCTACTAATCTGTCATATGGATGAATTGGCCATACATGGATATATTTTTCATCGTAAATAATAATATTTTCTTTTTTTAAATAAGTTTTAATAAATGCTCCTCCGGCATCTTGTGCTCTAACAAAACAAAGTGGTTCGTCTGAATTCACATGAACTATTACACATTGAGCATAATAAAATGACCATGCATCATATCCTGTTAGATAATTCATATTATTTGTATCTTGAGAAATCAATAATTCAATGCCTTTCTCCTGCATCGAGGCCTGAACTTTTTTTAATCTTTGCTTATATTCATCTTTAGAAAATAACATAATTAATTTATTAAAAATAATTTACCAAAACCATTTATAGAAGTATTTTTGCCAATCTTTTCTAGAGTATCCCAAATTAAAGCTTGGTTACTTGATAAGACGGGTTTGTTGAATTTTTTTTCAAGTCTATCTATTATTTGCAAAACAGGAAGAGCAGTACAAGAAACAAACAGTGCATCTGCTTCTTCCAAATTCATTTGAGACAATACTTCATACAAATGTTCTGGATCAACTTTTCCAATATCTGTATCATTTTTTATATCAAAATATGAATTTGATGTGATGTTGAAATTTTCTTTTTTAAAAAATTCTATTACTTCATTATTTAAATCTTTTGCATAAGGAGTAAAAACTGCAATTTTTTTAATTTTTAATTTTTTTAAAGCTTTAATTGCAGCAGTGCTTGGTGTACTAACTTTTGCTTCCGGTTTAGCTAGATGAATTTTCTTTTCAATTTCTTTATAACCAGCAGCAATAGTTCCTGATGTGCAACCATAAACTACACAATCTATTTTTTGGTTAGGGAGGATGTCTTTGGTGACATCAGTAATTTTTTTTGACATTTTAATTAAATTTTCACTAGTTAATGGATTATATATTTCTATTCGATTAACAAAAAAATCAATATTCTGGTTTTTTAAAATCCTGAGAAAATCTTTTTCAATTATAAAATCACTAGCTAATGCAATTAAACCTATTCTTGGATTAATATTAGAATTGTATTTAGGTTCTACTTTTATAGAATTCATTAAATATCTTACAACAAAGAATAATAAATGAATATATTTTTTAATACAATTGTTGACAATTTTATAAACTTAATTAGATTTCAAATATGTTTAAAAAAATAGTTTTAGTGTTTATTTTAACTTTTTTTGCTTCATCGCAGGCTCAATCAAACAGTTGTCCAGTTTTATATCCTGAGTTATTGGAAATGGTTCAAAATAGTAAATTACCTCAAGAAAAAATTGATGAAGCCAAGGCATTAATTGAAAAAGGCTGGGCAATGCATCAGGAAGTAGAGGAAGCGCCTGATGATAAAAAACACTACGAAGCATTAGAAACTCTGTTTCAAGCCCTAGATATTCTTGAGGCAGAATAAATCTACCTATCCTATCAATCAAATTTAATTTAATATTAATGATATTTATTTAATTATTTAACGAAGGACTTAATGAAAATTGGATTTATAGGACTTGGTAATGTAGGTGGAAAGCTTGCAGGAAGTTTGTTTAGAAATAAGTTCGATTTAACAGTTTATGATTTAGACAAAAATGTAACTGATAAATTTAAATTAAAAGGTATAAAAATTAAAAATTCTATAAGTGAGATTGTAAAAGAAGTTGATGTAGTTATTACTTGTTTGCCTTCTCCAAAAATCTGTTCTGATGTAATGTTAAGTGAAAACGGAATATTAAAAAATATTTCTAAAGGTAAAATTTGGATTGAAATGAGTACAACTGATCAAAAAGACATAATTAAATTTGGTAAATTAGTTAAAGAAAAAGGTGCTACCCCACTAGAAGCTCCTGTAAGTGGAGGGTGCCATAGAGCTGCGACTGGAAATATAGCAATATTTGTTGGTGGAGAAAGAACCGCGTTTGATATGGTTCTTCCAATTTTAACCTGTATGGGGAAAAAAATACTTCACGTAGGAGAATTAGGTTCTGCATCTATACTTAAGGTAATAACAAATTATTTAGCATCTGTTAATTTAGCAGCTTTAGGAGAGGCATGGACTATTGCTAAAAAAAATAATTTAGATTTAAAAAAAACTTATGATGGAATTAAAATTTCATCAGGAAATTCATTTGTGCATGAAACAGAGAGCCAAGTGATACTAAATGGTTCTTACAATATAAATTTTACTATGGATCTTGTAGAAAAAGATATGTCTCTATTTAATAAACTTTCAAAAGATGAAGATATTGAACTTGAAATCGCTCCTTTCGTTTTAAATATTTTCAAAGATGCTAAAGAAAAGTTTGGATCTAGAGCTTGGTCCTCAATGGTAGTCAAAAGATTAGAAGATAAATATAATATAAACTTTAGAGAGAAAGGATTTCCAGAGGAACTTATTGATACCGAGCCTGAAGAAAAAGGAAATGAAATTTAATGCTAGATAAAAGAAAATTTTATATTAATGGAGAATGGATATCTCCTTACAAACCAAATGATTTTAATGTAATAAATCCATCGAATGAAGATTCGTTTGCTGCAATTTCTTTGGGAGCAAAAGAGGATGTAGATAAAGCAGTTGATGCTGCGAAAATTGCTTTTGAAAAATGGAAAAATACAACAAAGGAACAAAGAATAAATTTATTAGAAAAACTTTTAGAAATTTATAAAAGAAGATTTGATGAAATGTCAAAAGCTATTTCTGATGAAATGGGTGCTCCTATAGACTGGTCTTCTGAAGTTCAAACAAGTTCTGGACAAGCTCATTTGGAAGATTTTATTTTAAGATTAAAAGAATACGAATTCGGAAAACAATTTAACTCAAATTCAAATAATTATATTTGCTATGAACCGATTGGTGTGTGTGGATTAATTACTCCATGGAATTGGCCAATAAATCAAATTGCTCTAAAAGTTGTTCCTGCTCTTGCAACAGGGTGTACAATGATTTTAAAACCTTCAGAGATTGCTCCATTATCAGGAATGATTTTTGCAGATATGATTCATGAAGCGGGTTTTCCAAAAGGAGTTTTCAATTTAGTAAACGGGGATGGAAAAGGCGTTGGAACATATTTTTCATCTCATAAAAATATCGATATGATATCATTTACAGGATCCACAAGAGCAGGAAAGCTAATTTCAAAAAATGCTGCTGATACAATTAAAAGAGTGTGTTTAGAGCTTGGTGGTAAAGGTGGAAATATAGTTTTTGAAGATGCTTACCCGGAAGCTGTTAGGGATGGAATTAGAAATGTAATGAGCAATTCTGGCCAATCATGTGATGCTCCAACCAGGATGCTGGTACAAAAATCGATTTATGAGAGGTCAGTTAAAGAGGCTATTGATGAGGCTAATAAAATAAAAGTGGATTTAGCATCTAAAAAAGGTGGACATATTGGTCCTGTAGTTTCAAAAGTACAATACGATAAAATTATCAATTTAATTAAAAGAGGAATTGAAGAAGGGGCAACATTGGCTGCAGGTGGACCTGAAAAGCCAGAGCATCTAAAAAAGGGATATTTTATTAAGCCAACAATATTTACCGATGTAACAAATGACATGAAAATAGCTTCAGAGGAAATTTTTGGACCTGTTCTTTCTATAATACCTTTTGAAGCAGAAGATGAAGCAATCAATATTGTAAATGATACATCATATGGTCTTGGTAATTATCTTCAAACAAATGATAAAGAAAAAGCCAAAAGAGTTTCAAAAAAATTAAGGTCCGGTTGTGTTTATATTAATGGAAACAGTGCTGACCCTGGAACACCTTTTGGTGGATATAGACAGTCAGGAAATGGAAGAGAGGGTGGTGTTTGGGGTTTAGAAGAATATCTTGAAGTTAAAACTGTAACAGGGTGGAAGTAATTATTTTTTTAAAAAATTTAACCTTCCAATAATTTCATCTCTATCCATATAATATCCTTGTAAATGTCTGTGACCCGAATTTGGATTGTATGCAGTTCTGCCATGCAGAAGCCTTCTATTATTAAATGAAAATATATCTCCTTTTTCTAATTTAAATTTAATTTGAAACTTGTCATCATGTAGCAAATTTCCAAATCTATGGTGTGCTTTATAAACCTTTTCCATAATATCAGGATGACAGTCTAATGCATCCATAGTAGCTACACTAAATCTTATGTCGTTATAATCTCCATCTTTTGTCAATGTTATCGCTGGAGCATAGAAACTTCTGTGGGCTACTTGAGTATAGTCTTTATCTCTGAACCTTAGAGGAGTGTTAACTAAAATTTCAAAAATTTCTTTTTCATTATTTCTTAAATAATCAGCTACGGCAAATGCATCTACTGCTGAAGAGTTTCCTCCTTCTGCTTCATTTATTAGACAATGAAGGAATTGATAACCTGGAGGATTTTCAAACCAAGGTAAATCCATATGGTTTCTTAAAGCGTGAGCTGTATATGCGGAATTATTTGGCTTTGGTACATTAATAACCTCAAAAGGTGTCTTAAAAAAAGTCTCACGTGTATGACTTATTCTATTCAATAATGGAAGAGCAGATTTATCACCTGATGGTGCATTTTTTACAATTGCTATTCCTTGATGATGAAGAAGTTCAAGCCATTTTATTAATCCGTTTTCAGAATTTAAAATTTCATCATGATCTATTTTTATCAAATCTAAATTTTTTTGTAACGAAGAGTCCCATAATTTATAAGGTGAAGAATATCTTTTTTTATTTTTTATTGTATAACAGTTTTCTCTTAACCATTTTAAATCATAATAACTAATGTGTTCGCCCTCACTCCACTCTATCTCTAACTTTCCTTGTTCGTTAATGTTATATTTTTTTGCATTTATATCAGTAGATACCTTTAAAATATTAAACATTCTATGTCTTGTATTTTTGTCATGGGCTGACGGACAATTATCTCTTAACCATAAATAATTAAATTTACTTTTTTGACCATCATTCCACTCTACCTCAAGATAGGAAGTATTTTTTTTGATATTTTTAATTGAATAATTTTCCTGCATAAAATTTATAATTTATAATTTGCGTTTTCTCTATCTAGTCTTCTTAATAAAGCAGCCCACTCCGTTTTTCCATCATAATTATAATCATTAGATTTTGACATATGTTGCCAATAATATTCAGCTTTTTGTTTATCAATAGGTCTTGGAGTAAGATTCATAGATAAATTTTTTATTTGGACTGAACAAGCTTGCTCCAAATAGTAGGCTCTAAAAAAAGCTTCCGCTGCCGTTTTTCCAAGCGTATAATATCCATGATTGCGTGTGATAAGAATATCCTTTTTTTTTATAATATTTTTAAATTTTTCACCATAATCCTCATCTTCTGTAAAATCATAATCTATATATTCAATTAGATGACTTAGATAAACTGCGGCTTGTGAAAAATATTGAAGCCCCTCTTCAGTGCCTCCAACAGCCATAACATTCTCACTATGACCATGAATATAATAATTAACATCCTCTCTAGTATTAAAAATCCATTTGCATAAATTTAAACATCCATCATTTAACCAAGGACTTTTAGGATCTAACGGTTTGCCGTTATTATCTACTTCTATTAAAGATGAAGCTGTAATTTCATCATAGAACATTCCATATTGATGAACTAAAAAAGTATTTTTATTTTCTGAAGATCTTGCAGCTGCACATTGATTGGCCAAATCGGTCATACCGTATATGTCTAGTATTCTATAAAGTGCTGCAAGTTCTTGTCTTACATCTAAATTATTTTTTGACATTTAGGCCTTTATTATAAAAAAAAATTTTTACTTATCCTTATATAAAAGAAACTATATATCAATTCAATTTATAGTTGAATTAAAAAGTTAAAAGTTTTGCATGAGTTTAGTTCTGCTGCTAGAAATACATTAAAAAATGTCAAAGATTGAAATAAATAACGTCTACAAAATTTTTGGTAACAATCCAAAATCTATTGTTCCAATGGTAAAAGATGGAGCTAGCAAAGAGGATATTCTTGAAAAGACAGGTCATACAGTTGGTTTAGATAATGTTTCTTTAAAGATTGAAGAAGGTGAAACATTCGTCTGTATGGGTCTTTCAGGTTCAGGTAAATCAACATTAATTAGACATTTAAATAGATTAATCGACCCAACAGAAGGTGAGATACTAGTTGAGGGAACTAATGTTTTATCTCTTAACCAAGAAAAATTAATTGAATTTAGACGACATAAAATGAGTATGGTATTTCAAAGATTTGGATTATTTCCACACAAAACTGTTCTGCAAAATGTTGGTTATGGTCTTGAAATGCAAGGTATAAAAGATGAGGATAGAGTAAAAGTATCAATGGAAAAGATAGAATCTGTTGGTTTAAGTGGATTTGAACATCAATACCCAAGTCAATTATCTGGAGGTATGCAACAAAGAGTTGGATTAGCAAGGGCTTTAGCAACAAACACTGATATCATGTTAATGGACGAAGCATTCAGTGCTCTGGACCCATTAATAAGAAGCGATATGCAAAAACAATTACTTGATCTTCAAGCTGAGTTAAAAAAAACAATAGTTTTTATTACACATGATTTAGATGAATCCCTAAGATTGGGTGATCATATTGGAATATTAAATGCTGGCAAACTTGTTCAAGTGGGGACTCCAGAAGATATAGTAATGAATCCTGCCGATGAATACGTTAAAGCATTTGTAAAAGATGTTAATCGAGCAAAAGTTCTTAAAGCAAAAATTATAATGATACCAGCAAATGAATTTAAGCCGAATGGGTCCAATAAAATTAAAGTTAATGAGGATGATTTTTTAGAGGAGTTTTTACCTAATGTAGTAGGTAGAAATGTTATAGTTGAGGTAGTCGATAAAAAAGGAAATATAAAAGGCTATATTACTGACAAAGAACTACAAAAATCTTTATAGTGAATTAATTAGTTCTGGAGCAATTTTTTTAGATTTGCCCATAAATCTTATAGCTTTTATTGCATCTAAGTTAGATTTGTCATCACCAACAACAACAAAACCAATCATTCCCATACCTTTATGGGGTGTGCACCAATAAGCATATATACCTGGAATTGTGAATTTGTATTCTGTATCAACATTATATTTTGATTTGAACTTCCCAACCCCTTCTGGAGTTCCACCCTTAATAAATTCGACATTGTGACCTTTGTCAGTAGCTTTCCAAAACACTGTGTCACCGACATTTATTTTTACCACTTTTTCAGAAAAAACCATTGTTTCTTTACCCAGCTTATTTAACATTTCTAGTGTTACATCTGCTGCTGATACATTTGTAGCAACAATTGTGAATATTATAGAGAGAAACAGTTTTAATGATTTCATAAAGTTTATTTAGTATTTTTTTTTTTATTTACAACAATCAAAAATGGTACAAGTTGCCACATAAAAACTAATTTTCAAACTCATCTTCATTGATTTCTTAGTAGAAAATTATAATGTAAAAATTATACAAAAATGCCAGAGTTTCTTAAGACATATAAAATTACTAAAGATTGGGTAGACTACAATAATCACCTAAACATGGCATATTATGTTCTAATTTTTGATAAAGCTTGGGAAGTGATGCTTGAAAAATTTCAGATGGGTGAAACTTCAGCAAAAGAAACTAATAAAAGTACTATGGTTGTTGAAACCCATACTACTTACAATAATGAAGTTAAGGAAAACGAAGACGTAGATGTTTTCTTAACTTATTTGGATCATGATAAGAAAAGACTTCATTATAAGCTTGAAATGATTGAAAAAAGTACCCAAAAACTATCAGCAACTATTGAAATGATATCTCTATACGTTGATCTAAAAGAAAGACGTGTTGCTGAATTTGAAAAAGATAAATTGAAACTAATGGATAATTTTATCAGCACAAATAAATCTCAATTTACCTCTGATCTTAAATTTACATCAAAATTAAAGAAATAATTTAAATATTAAATTTAAATTTTATTTGATATAGGTGCTCAATGGTTCTTCATAAGACATCAAAAGGTATTATTCTCACAATTATTGCAATGACTATGTTTGCAATGCAAGATTCTCTTATTAAATTTATATTTGAGAAATCATCATTATATGAAATTTTTTTAAGTAGATATGTGGTTGCTGCATTTTTACTATTTGGATATTTAAAAATTAGAAAAATTAAAGTTAATTTAAGAACAAACTATCCTTACCTAACAATTTTAAGAGTTCTTTTTCATTTTATAGCGTTTTCAGCATTTTTTGTTTCTTTGACATATATGCCATTAGCAACTGCTAATGCTTTATTTTTTTCTTGTCCGTTTTTTGTTTCTATGTTTGCAACTTTCTTTTTAAAAGAATTTGTAGGTATACGGAGATGGTCTGCTATTGCATTTGGTTTTGCTGGTGTATTAATAGTTTTAAATCCAAATTTTTCAGATTTTGATTATAAAAGTTTATTACCTGTGATTTCTGCATTTTTTTATGCAGCTTCAATGACAATTACAAAATATACATCTGATAAAGATAATATTTATACTCAAATGTTTTATTTTTATTTAATTGCAATTTTATTATGTATAATTATTTTTATATTTATGGGTAGTGGCCAATTCTATAACTCAAATTTAAATCCTTCGATACAATTTATATATAGAGAATGGTTTACAGAATTTGAGTATACTTGGAAGTTTTTATTATTTTTTGGTTTTGCAGCATCAATTGCTTTTGTTTGTATTTTTTCAGCATACATAATTGCTTCACCATCTGTGGTATCACTTTTTGAATACTCTTTAATTATAATGTCGATGATACCCGGTTATTTTTTATTTAATGAAATTCCCTCATCCAGGACATTGTTAGGAGTAAGTTTTATTATAAGTGCAGGATTGTATATTTACCTTAGAGAAAAAATTAAAGACCAATATATTGCAACTGAAACACCGGTGAGAAGATGATAAAAAGTAGATTTATTCCTACAATAAATGTTTCACCTTTAACTAAAAAAAATTTAAACTCTAAAAAAGTAAATAATATTATCAAACAAATAGAAGTAGCTTGTATAAATATAGGTTTTTTTCAAATAACAGGGCACGGAATAAGTTTAAAAAAAATTAAAAATTTATGTAAAGTTGGAAATAATTTTTTTAAATCAACATATAAAAATAAAACTAAATTAGCTCCAAAAAAATGGAACAAAAATAATAAAAATGTTTACAGAGGTTATTTTCCAAATGATATTAATGGCAAAGAGGGGCTTGATATTGGGGACTTAAGAGTAACAAAAAATTTTTCTAATAAGATAAAAAATCAGTACATAGAGTACATTGATCTAAAAAAGTCTTTCAATAAAAAGGATATAGTAATTTTATCTGATTATTTTGATAGAGTTTATAATTTGAGTGAGATTTTGTTTAAATGTATAATAAAAATTTATAAAAAAGATCCATCTTTATCTAGAGTGGTTTTTTCAAGACTTAAAACTTTAAGCACTTTGAGATTTAATTATTATTCAAATCAAAGCAAACCTATTGAAATATCCAAACAGGATGGTGTGGCCCTTGGTTGCGAAACCCATGTTGATAGTGGAATTTTCACAGTTTTATATCAAGATAAAAGAGGAGGACTGCAAGTCCAAAATAGAAAAAATAAGAAATGGTATAATGTTCCATTTAATAAAAATGCTCTAGTTGTAAATACAGGTAGAGCATTAGAGTTTTTAAGTAAAAGTAAATTTAAAGCTACAAATCACAGAGTTTTATGGAATAGAAAAGAAAGGATGTCCGTCCCTTTCTTTTTTGAACCATCATTTGACTTTAAAATGAATAAGGACTTATTAACTAATAAAAATAGTAAACAAGATAATGCTGAGATTTATGAAAAATTTCTCAATAACTCCCTAAAAAAATTTATTGAATATCAACGATAAGAATAATAATATAGATTCATAAAGCGATACATAACTCGTCGTTTAGACTTCAATGTTTTACGAAAGCGGGATCGGTCGTCTTTAAATGAATATTTAAAGGAGACTTTATGAAGTTTGGATATTTTTGTAACACCACAAATTGGACCCATAAGCCCTACGATAAACTTTTAGACGAAACTAGAGAAATTACAGAATATTGTGACCAAAATAATTGGAATTCAATATGGTATACAGAACATCACTTTAACCATGAAGGAATGGAGTCACTTACGAACCCATTGATGATGGGAGTTGATGCTGCCGCTAGAACTAAAAAAATTAGAATTGGTCAAGCATGTAATGTAATTACTTTTCACAATCCAATTAGAATGGCTGAAGATATTGCTCTTCTTGATCAGTTATCAAAAGGTAGAGTTGAAATCGGAATAGGAAGAGGAATTTACGGTAGAGAAGCAATTAATTTAAATAAAGAAGCTGATATGAAAGACCAAGCAAAAAACTTTAGGTTATTTGAGGAAACTCTTACAATCTTAAAAAAAGCTTGGAAAGAAAAATTTTTCAATCATAAAGGTGAATTTTACACTTATCCTGCACCAAATTATGTTTGGCAGCATGATATGAGTCCACCAAATAAAGATTTGGTTAATCTTGAAACAAATGTTATGGAAAATATAAGTGTACTTCCAAAGCCTTATCAAAAACCTTACCCAGCTATTCATCAGGTAGTTGATGGAATAAGATCTATTGAATGGGCAGCAGCACAAGGATTAAATATTATTATGTGGATCCCTACTGTTAAGGCTCTAAAAATTAAATTTGAAGCTTTTAAAAATGCAAAATCTGAAGCGGAAAAAAGAAATGTTCCGATGGGGGAAGGTATTTCGCTAGTTAGAGATATGTTTGTTGCAGATACAATGGAGGAGGCAAAAGAAAAAGCTGGCGAACATATGGTTAATTATATGAGATGGGTTTGTCATTGGAGAGGGCTTGGAAACCACATGGATCCGGGTGAAGAATTACCTGTTACTAAAGGAAAGTTAGATCTTTTAAGCTACGACTTCCTACATAAACGCAATATGCTATTTGGAACACCTGAGTATGTAAT
>CACJZM010000006.1 GCA_902597895.1 uncultured Pelagibacteraceae bacterium | reverse complement strand
CCAAAAAGTGCTATATTTATTTTACTTCTACCCATTTTTTTTTATTTGAGGAAATTTTACAAGCATTTATAAATTTAGCTGTTTCTAATCCTTCATCTTCATTTGGAAAGAAAAATTTCTTTTTTGATTTATTATTTAAAAAATCTGCGAATTCTTTGTAAATATTTGCAAAAGCATCTAAGTATCCCTCTGGATGACCATATTTAACTCTTGAAAATTTTTTAGAAAATTTTGAGAAATAAAAATCTCTTTCTTTTAAGATGACTGCACCCTTTGAAGGATTAAATTTTAGGTAATTAGGATCATTTTGTATCCACTCCAAACTTCCTTTGCTACCATAAACTCTAATTCTTAGACCATAAACTCCTCCTTTTGCTAAAACATTTGTCCAAAGTTGGCCTTTTGCTCCATTATCAAAATTCATAAGAACTCTAGCATTTTTATCACATTTAATTTTTTTAGATATTTGCTCTATATCTGCGTAAATTTTTTTTGCTTTTTGGCCTGATATATATATTGCTAAGTGGTAAGCATGAGATCCTATTTCATTAAGCACTGCTGAACATCCTACAATTGATTTGTCCATTTTCCATTTAAGAATTCTTTTTGCATTCTTTGATGTGATTTGTTCTCCTTCAGACCAATCTTGTATATATTCAACATTTAAGTATTCAACTTTACCAATTTTACCTAACTCAACCATCTTTTTTGCTTCTCTAACCATTGGATAAGCAGAGTAATTATGAGTTAGAGCATATTTAATTTTTTTATTTGATTTAATTTTTTTGTATAATTTTTTAGCCTGCAAAATGTCACCAGCAAAAGGTTTATCTGAAATAATGTTAATATTTTTTTCAATAAATTTTTCTGCAATCCGTTGATGACTTGATGGGGGAGTCATGATTGCTACAACTTTAATGCCATCTTTCCTTTTTGCCTCTTTTAACGCCATTTCAACGTAATTTGAGTAACATCTGTTTGGATCTAAACCAAGACTAGCTCCGAATTTCATAGAAATATTTTTATTTCTTGAAAATACTCCTGCACACAAGGTGTATCTATTATCAAATCTTGCAGCTATTCTATGAACATGCCCAATCCAAGAATTTGGTCCACCACCAACAATTCCAAAAAATATTTTATTTGATCGCATTGCATTCATCAAGATATAGTTTATTAAATAAAAAAATATAATGCCAGTAAAATTAGGAGTAGCACCAATTGCTTGGAGTAATGACGATATGCCTGAGTTAGGAGGAGATACTACTTTAGAGCAATGTCTAGAGGAAGCTAGCCAGGCTGGCTATATTGGTATTGAGAGTGGTGGCAAATTTCCAAAAAGTTCTTCAGAATTAATTCCAAAATTAGAGAAGTATAATTTAAAGCTTTGTTCAGGGTGGTATGGCGCAAATTTAAGAAAAAATTCAGTTGAAGATGAAAAGAAGTTGATTAAGGAGCAATTGCAACTTTTTAAAGATTGTCAAGCCCCATGTATAGTTTTTGCAGAAGTTTCGGGTTCAATTCAAAGCGATCCTAATAGAAGATTATCTACAAGACCTCAGATGGAAAGCGATGAATGGAAAAAATACTGTCATAAAATTTCTGAAATGGGAAAATACTTAGAGGACCAAGGAATGCCTTTGGCTTACCACCATCATATGGGTACAATAATTGAAACGCAAAAGGACACTGAAAGACTTTTAGATAATACACATGAAAGTGTAAAATTAACATTAGATACAGGACACATGCTATTTGCAAAAGGTGAATCTATCAAAATTATAGAGGATTATAAAACTCGACTAAAACATGTTCATTGTAAAGATATTAGAAAAAATATTTTAGAGAAGTCATTGTCCAAAGATTTGAGTTTTAGACAAGCTTTTTTAGAGGGTGCTTTTACAGTGCCTGGAGATGGGTGTATTGATTACAAACCCTTATTTGAAGTTTTAAAAAAAAATAATTATTCAGGTTGGTTGGTTGTTGAGGCTGAACAAGATCCAGCAAAAGCTAATCCTTTAGAGTATGCAATAAAAGGTTTTAAGTATTTAAGTAGTACTTTAGGAAAAACTAATATTCAGATATATCAAAATTAATTATCTGTAGATTGATGTTAATTCATTGTTACCAGCAGCTACACAAGGCGATTTAAAACATGTTCCAATAATCCACTCAGAACCTGGATCAGGCAAAAAATTTGAGGACATAAGAAATATAACACCCATTTCTACAGATTGTCCTGCTTTACCCTCAGCTTTTATTCTAGGATCGGGATCTGTTTTAACTTTAGAATCATCAGAAAATGGATTTTCTATTTCTAGATTATTATTGATATAAGTTACTACTTTCTCTGCAATCCATTCACCATTACAAGGATCACCCCACAAGGTAATTGAACCTTCATCAGAATTACCACATTTGTTTACTTCGTTATTTAAAAAATCAACAACCTTTTGATGATTTTCTTTAACCAAGTTTGCTTTTGCTTCTATAGCAGGTCTTGTACTCGCGGTCCATATTAGCATACCTATTACATAAATTAATGATATTAAAACCAATGCTTGTAAAAGACCAAAATTTTTAAAACTAATTTTCATTAATCAAAGTTTAATTATTTTTGATTTGTCTAATTTTTCATCAAAAAAATCAATAATATTTTGTATAGTTTCTTTTCCCATTCTCGTCATACATTCTTCTGTAAATGCTGCGGTATGAGGGCTTAACATAACCTTAGGATTATTTAATAATGGATTATCTTTACTGGGAGGTTCTATTGTAAATACATCTAAGCCAGCACCAAAAATTAAATTCTCATTCAGTGCTTTATTTAAATCTTCTTCATTAATAATTCCACCTCTAGCAGCATTTATTATTATACAATTTTTTTTCATTGTTTTTAATAAATCATAATTAATCAAATTCTCTGTTTCATTATTTAATGGTATATGTAAAGAAATTGCATCCATACTTTTTATAGTTTCAGCTAAATTGTCAACTTTTTTTCCACCTAAATTTTCAATTATTTCATTTGATATATAAGGATCATAAACAAAAACATTCATTTCAAAACCTTTACATCTTTTAATTAAACATTGACCAATTCTTCCAAACCCTGCAATTAAAATACTTTTATTCCAAAGTTCTATTGTTTTTGGAAGTTTATTTCTTTCATCAAATCTTCCAGACTTTACACTTGAGTCATACATTTCTTTTCTTTTTGAAATATTTAACAGCATGAACATTACATGTTCTGCTACTGCTACGGCATTTGAATTGGCAGTAATTGTTAGAGTTATATTTTTTCTTTTTGAAGCCTCTGTATCAATATTATCATACCCAACACCATGCCTTGATATTATTTTAAGATTTTTTGCTTCTTCTATTAGTGCAGCTGATAATTTTGCAGTTCTAATTGAAAGTGCATCACATTCTGATATTTTTGAATTAATATTTGATGCATCTAAATTCTCAATTACCTCAAAGTCAAATTTAGGATGCTTTTCTAATAAATCAATTCCAGCTTTATGAATAGGTTGAATGACTAAAATTTTTTTTTTATTAGACACTTATTTTAATATGCTTTTGAGTCTTCTTTATTTTTTACAGATTTTAATTTTGAAACTGCATTTTTTGCACCTGCACTCATATACCTTTGATCTGAACCGATAGTGACTAAATTAAATCCCAGATCAATCATTTTTTGGGCATATTCAGGTGTAGCATTATGAATACCAGAAAAAATTTTATTTTTTTTTGCATGATTTAAAATATTTACAATCTGTTCATATGTTGGACTACCTTCTGGATTGTCAAAAGCAGGTTTTTCACCAATAGCTAAACTCAAGTCAGCTGGACCAATATAAATGCCATCAATACCTGTAGTACTCATTATTTCATCTAATTTATCTAAAGCCTCTTTAGTCTCTATCATGGCTATTTTTAAAATTTCATCATTTGCATGGTCCCCATAATCTGAACCGCCATAAATTAAACCTCTAATTGGACCATAGCTCCTGTAGCCTTTCGGTGGATACATACATGCTTGTACAAATTTTTCAGCTTCAAATTTATTGCTTACCATCGGGCATATAACTCCATAACAGCCCGCATCTAAAATTTTCATAATTTGACCAGGTTCATTCCAATTTACCCTAGCTAATGGTGTAACATCTGTGGATGAAATTGCTTGAAGCATTTGCAATGCATTAGGATAGTCTATCACGCCATGCTGCATATCTATTGTTAAAGAGTCCCAACCTTGATAAGACATAACCTCGGCTGAAAAAGAACTAGGAATTTGCAACCAACCATTTACTATTGGCTTTCCCTCATTCATCAATTTTTTAATCTTGTTAATTTTCATTATATTTTTAAACCTAGATGTGTATATTTTACATTTAAGTAATCTTTTATTGCAGATGAACCACCTTCTCGGCCATATCCAGTTTGTTTGATTCCACCAAAAGGTGCCTCTGCAACTGCGACAGCAGCTGTATTTACTGCAACAGTTCCAGTTTCCATTAACTCTGATGCTCTATTAGCTTGGTCCATTGAATTTGTATATATATAGCTACATAAACCAAGATCATTATTGTTTGCTCTGTCAACTACCTCTTCAAATGATTTAAAAGATAACATCGGAACTAATGGTCCAAATGGTTCCTCTTTCATAATTGTAAAATTATCTTTAACATCATCAAATATTGTTGGTTCATAAAAATATCCTTTATTAAATCCAGATGGTCTTTTTCCACCAAGTAACACTTTGGCACCTTCTTTTTTTGTTATTTCTACTAATGCTTCAACCTCTGATAATCTTTTTGCAGTAGTTAAAGGACCTAATTGAACATCTTCATCTAATCCGTTGCCAATTTTAAGTTTTTTAGTTTTATCTATGAATGCTTTTATAAATTCTTCTTTCCTTTTTTCCTGAATGTAAAATCTGTTTGGTGAAATACACACTTGTCCATTATTTCTAAATTTTGCAGTAATTGCCATGTCAGCAACCTTATTAATATCAACATCATCAAAAACTATAAAAGGTGAGTGTCCACTAAGTTCCATAGTAACTCTTTGAACTTTATCTGCTGCTTTTTTCAATATTAATTTACCTACTCTTGTAGATCCAGTTATTGAAACTTTTTTAATGATATCAGATTCTAATAGTTCGTTTGAAATGCTCTCAGGGTCTCCTGACAAAAGATTTACTACACCTGGCGGAACGCCAGCCTCTTTGCAAATATTTACTAATTCCATAACTGTTCCAGGGGTTATTACATCTGGTTTACAAATCACAGAACATCCAGCTGCTAAAGCAGTAGATATTTTTCTAGCTGCTAAAACTAATGGAAAATTCCAAGGTACTAATGCTGCGACTACTCCTACTGGTTGATAATAAACATGAACCCTAGTTTCTGGAAACCTACTTTGAACTGTTTGTCCATAAATTCTTTTTGTTTCTTCTGCGTTCCATTCAAATATATCTGCGGCACCACCTGTTTCTCCAATTCCCTCAGCTAAAGGTTTACCTACTTCTATTGTTAACCATTTTGCTAACACATCTTGTTTTTCTCTCATTAAATCTGCTATTTTTCTGAGAATATAAGATCTTTTCCATGGAGAAGTATTTTTCCAAACTTGCAATCCTTTCTCTGCAGATTTTAAAGCTTTCTGCACATCTAATGACGAAGCTTTTGAAGCTTTCCCAATTATTTCCTCAGTAGCAGGATTGATTACTTCGTAAGTTTCCTTTTTTTCTGCTTGTTGCCATTTACCATCAATGAACTGTCCAAATTTACTATACATAATTTTTATTTTATGGTTTATTAAGTGAAATTTTAAGGGAATATATCTACAATTATGAAAAAAATAAAGCTTACATGTGCTCATGCTATTATTAAATATCTAATAGCCCAAAAAATTCTTATCGATGGTAAAAAAGAACCATTATTTGCAGGTGCATTTGGTATATTTGGTCATGGCAATGTTGCATGTTTAGGTCAAGCATTAGAGGAAAACAAAGATCAACTTCCAACTTATAGAGGTCATCATGAACAAAATATGGCCTTAACAGGAATAGCTTATGCTAGAGCAAAAAGAAGAAAACAAATTTTTATAGCAACTAGTTCAGTAGGACCTGGTTCCACAAATATGGTCACCGCATCAGCAGTTGCAATGAGTAATAGATTACCAATTCTTTTTTTACCTGGAGATACATACTCAAACAGAATGCCTGACCCAGTGCTTCAACAAGTTGAACATTTTAATAATCCTGGTATCACAGCAAACGATGCTTTTAAACCTGTAACAAGATATTTTGATAGAATAACTCGACCAGAACAAATTTTAAATTCACTGCCTCAGGCAATCCAAACTATGATTGATCCTGCTGATTGTGGACCAGCGTGTATTTCTTTATGTCAAGATATACAGGGTGAAACATATGATTACCCAGAGGATTTTTTTGTAGAAAAGGTCCATAATATAAGAAGACCAAAACCAGATGATTTCCAGGTTAAGGAAGCAGTAGAGAAAATAAAAAACTCAAAAAATCCAATTATTATTTCAGGAGGAGGAGTATTTTATTCAGATGCAATGGAGGATCTTTCAAATTTTGCAGTTAAGCACAACATACCTGTAACTCAAACCGTAATGGGTTATTCAACCATGAAAAGAGATCATTCTCATTTTTTAGGACCTATAGGAGGACTTGGAGGAAAAGCTGCGAACAATTTTGCAAAAAAAACAGATCTAGCTATTGCTGTTGGAACTAAACTAGGAGATTTTACAACAGGATCGTGGGCTAATTTTGAAAATCCAAAATTTTCATTGGTTTCAATTAATGTTGCGAGATTTGATGCAAATAAACATATGTCTCAGTCTATCGTTGGAGATGCAAAAGTTTCACTAAATGAACTTTCATTGGCCCTAGGAAATTGGAAAGCATCAGATGATTGGTATCAAAAATCCAGGAAAGAACTTAAATCTTGGAATGAGTATGTTGATAAAGAAAGTGGTCCTACAAATCAAAAACTTCCGAGTTATGCTCACGCAGTTGGGGCAATATATAGAAACTCAGATCCAACTGATATAGCAGTAACAGCTGCAGGAGGTTTAGTAGGAGAAGTTGTGCAGATATGGAGACCTAAAGAACTTAATACACATGAGACAGAGTGGGGATTTAGTTGTATGAGTTACGAAATTTCAGGTGCGCTTGGTATTAAAATGGCTAACCCTAATAAAGAGGTTATTACTTTTGTTGGTGATGGATCATATTTACTTAATAATTCTGATATTTATTCTTCAGTAATAACAAATAATAAACTTATTATTATTGTATGTGATAATGGTGGTCATGCAGTAATAAATAGATTGCAATTATTTAAAGGCGGCAAGGAATTCAATTGTTTATTTGAAAGTTCAAGAGTTAATAATTTAGTAGGGGTAAATTTCGCTAAGCATGCTGAAAGCATGGGAGCCAAATCAGAGGAGGTTACAACAATTTTGGAACTTGAAGAAGCTTTTAAAAGGGCAAAAAAAGCGAAAGGAACTTATGTTATATCTATTAAAACCCACTCATATCAATGGCTTGAAGGTTCAGCTTATTGGGAAAGTCCGACATTAGAATTACCTAAGACTAAAGAAAATAAAGAAGCATTAAAATTGCATTTAGAGGGTAAATCTAAACAAAGACAAGGCGTTTAAACTTAGTAAATGAATAAAGTATTCAAAGTAGGTTTAATTGGATGTGGTCATATAGCAGAAACATATTTTAGAGGGCATCAGTATTTTAACAATTTTAAAATAGTTGCTTGCGCAGATATAAACCAAAAAGCAGCCGATAGATGTGCTAAACTTTATAATATTAAATCTACATCAGTTAGATCACTTCTAAAAGACAAAGAAATTGAAGTAATTTTGAATTTAACCATACCCCAAGCTCATTACTCAGTATCTAAAAAAGTTCTGAATGCTGGAAAACATGTTTATTCAGAAAAACCTCTAGCAACTCAATTTCAAAAAGGAAAAGAATTAGTTAATTTAGCTAAAAGAAAAAAACTTTACATAGGTAATGCTCCTGATACTTTTTTAGGAGGAGGGGGTCAAAAGGCAAGAGAACTTATCGACTCTGATTTAATTGGAGAAATTAAATTGGGGAATGCAATTTTTGCTTTTCCAGGGGTAGAATCTTTTCACCCAACACCTGAGTCATGGTATAGAAAACAAGGAGGTCCAGTAATTGATATGGGACCTTATTTTTTTTCAACATTAGTAAATTTACTTGGTCCAGCTAAACAGGTTCAAGGAAGAACACTTACTGCATTTAAAAGAAGAATTTATGGTGCAGGACCTAAAAAAGGAAAAACTTTCAAAGTTGAGGTTCCAACTACATATTTAGCAACAGTTCAATTTCATAATGGTGCAATAATCCAGATTACAATTTCATTTGATGTTATAAATCATCAAAGAAATCATATGGAACTATATGGTACAAAGGGTTCAATAATTGTACCTGACCCAAATATGTTTGGAGGTTCTGTTTATATATCGGTTACTGAAGGTGGAAGATGGGGAGAACATAAAACAGATAAAATGCAATTAGGTAAAATTAATATTACGTCCTTAAGTGGCAGATCAAACGAGTCACCAACAAATGCAAATTATAGAAGTGTAGGAATGTCTGAAATGCTTTATGCAATAGAAAAAGGTAAGAAACATAGGTGTAATGGCGAACTATCTTTACATGTTTTAGATATTATAGAATCAACAATGAAAGCTGCAATAACTGGTACACCACAAAAAATTAAAACAACATGTGATAAACCAAAAAAATTTACAGAGCAGGAAATTAAAAAGTTGATGAATTAAATGGTAAAACCGATTGTAATTTCAGATCCATTTCCAAGAGAGTTAGATTTAATTTTTACAAAAAAAAAACTAAAAGAATTAAAACGAAAATATAAGTTAATTGTCGCTCCAAAAAGAAATAAAGATAAATTTTATGAAAAAAATATTCATAATGCAACTTTTATTATGGGTCAACCAGATCTTAAAAAAAAACTTTTATCTAAAGCTAAAAAATTAAGGTGTATTATAAATGTTGAAAGTAATTTTATGAATAATGTTGATTATGAGTATTGTTTCAAAAAAAATATTCATATAATTGCTACATCACCTGTTTTTTCAATACCAGTTGCTGAAATTGCTTTAGGCATGACATTATCTTTATTAAGGAATATTCATAATTCTCATTTTGATTTTATAAAGGGTAAAGAAATTTATGGTCTTAAAAGCAATATGAAATCATCGCTATTAACTAACAAGAAAATAGGGTTATTAGGTTTTGGTGACTTAGCAAAAGCTTTATACCCTTTACTACTTCCTTTTTCTAAAAAAATAAATGTATATGATCCATGGGTTCCAAAAAAACAAATAAGTCGATTAGGTTTTAAATCAGTTGGTTTAAATGAAATGTTCAAGGAATGTGAAATAATTTATGTTCTTGCAGCAATTACAACAGAAAACAAAAATTTAATTGATAAAAAACTAATAAATAAAATGAGACAAAATTCAATTTTAGTTTTGATGAGTAGAGCAGCAATCGTTAATTTTAAAGATTTAGTTAAAAGATTAAAAAGAGGCGATATTTATGTTGCAACAGATGTATTTCCTAATGAACCGGTTCAAAAAAAAGACCCTATTAGAAAACTAAAAAATATTTTATTTTCAGCTCACAGAGCTGGAGCTTTAAAAACAGCGTTTTATAATATGGGAGAAATAGTTTTAAAAGACATGAATCTCATATCTAAAAACTTACCACCAAAATTCTGCAAACAGGCTAGAGCAAAAACAGTAAGACTTTTAGCATCAAAACCTGTTGCAATTAATTAAATTTTTTATATTTTCATAATTTATGTCAACATCAAATCAACTTCTGTTAGAGGCAAAAGAAGTGACCAAATATTTCGGAACAATAACTGCATTAGAAAATGTAAATTTAAAAATTCATGCAGGAGAATGTCTTGGTGTTGTAGGCGATAATGGAGCTGGAAAAACTACATTAATGAAAGTTTTGTCAGGACTTTATAAACCAAGTAGCGGCTCTTTATTTTTTGATGGCAAACAGCAGGTCCTTGAAAGTCCAAAAGATTCACAAAATCTAGGTTTAGAAATGGTTTATCAAGATTTAGCACTAGCAGGAAACCTTCCAATAGGAGAAAATATTTTTTTGGGAAGAGAGCCCACAAGAAATCTTGGATTATTTAAACTTTTAGATTTTAAAAAAATAAAAGAACTTACAGATGCGCATCTTGGAAAATTAAAAATTAATGTTAAAAGTGCAGACCAAAAAGTTGAAGAACTTTCGGGAGGTCAAAGACAAGCTGTAGCAATCGCTAGATCAACAGCATTTAATGCTAAAGTGGTCATTATGGACGAACCTACAGCAGCCTTAGCAATAAAAGAAGTTGGAAAAGTTTTGGACTTAATCAATAGCTTAAAAAAAACTGGTGTTGGAGTAATAGTAATTAGTCACAGGATGGATGATATTTTTGCAGTATGTGATCGTGTTATGGCATTATTTCAGGGAACGAATTTTGCTGAATCTGAATTATCAAACACATCTAGAGACGAAGTAATCGGATGGATAATGGGAAAAAAATAATTATGGAAAATAAAGACCAAGAAAAAAATTCTTTATATCTTAAATTGATTCCTTATTTCGATAGATATGGAATTTTATTATTACTATTAATAATGATAGTAGTTATGCACTTTCTTCAGCCAGATGTATTCTTATCATGGAGAAACGTAACAAATATTTTTAAACAAATATCATGGCAATCTATGCTTGCTCTTGGTGTATTCATGGTAATTGTAACTGCAGGTATTGATCTATCTGTTGGATCTATAATGATGCTGTCACTTATGATTTTAGCAATTGTCGCAAAGGCAGGGGCCCCTTGGTTTATTGTTGTATTAACTCCTCTTGTTGCTGGTTTTCTTTGTGGATTGTTTAATGGAATGGGTATTACACTATTACGGATGCCACACCCATTTATTATGACTCTTGGAACACTTTATATTTTTAGAGGTGCAGGTAATCTTATTTCTGGCGGAACTCCAATAAGTGGTTTTACCGATGAAGTAAGATATCTTGGTCATGGTCGTATTGATTTAACATGGTTAGGTCTCGAAAAATCACAATACCTTCCAGTGAGTTTAGTCTTGATAGCAATTGTTTATATTATTTTTTGGATATTTATGAATCATACCCGCACTGGCAAATGGATTTACGCGATAGGTGGAAATCCTAATGCGGCAAGAGCATCAGGAGTGAATGTAAATAAAATTTTGGTTATAGTATATTCGTTGTGTGGATTTTTATCTGGAATAGGTGCACTAATCCTAGCAGGAAGAGCGGACTCAGGGTATCCTAATGCTGGTTTACAATCTGAGTTGGATGCTATAGCAGCATGTATAATTGGGGGAGCCAGTTTTTTTGGAGGAAGAGGTACAGTTCTAGGTGTATTTGCAGGTGTTATGATTATGGGTATTCTTAGGAATGGACTTAATTTAATGGATGTTAGTTCTTTTTGGCAACAAGTTTTAATAGGATCAATTATTGTACTAGCTGTTTATGTTGATGTTTTACGAAGAGACCTAGGAACAAGAAAATAAATTCCCTTGATAGTTGCATATAGTTATCTCAATTTTTATAAACTGTTGAATTTTGAGAAAAAATTTTATTAAATTAATTTTTTAATAATTAATTGTTAAAGGGGAAATAAATATGAATAAATTAAGAAAATTATTAGGTGTATTTACTGCATCTATCTTTCTTCTATTAAGTGTAACCACTTCTTCTAATGCTGATAAAAGAATATTATTTAGCATTAAAGGTCCTGGATCTGGAAACCCGTTTTGGGCGTCTGTAGAAAAAGGAGCTAAAGAGGAGGCTGCAAAACTTGGAGTAGATCTTGTTTTAGTTGCACCACCTCAAGAGGGCGATGTACAAGCGCAGATCAATCAAGTTGAAGACCAACTTGCAAAAGGAGTTGATGCAATTGCATTAGCACCAGGTGATCCTAATGCATTTGCTCCAATTGTAGATGATGCAATCAAAAGTGGAGTACCAGTTGTATTCGTGGATACAAAAGGTATCAATGAAGGTGTAACATTTATTGGAACAAATAATATGAATGGTGCAGAGTTAGCTGCTAATTTTATATGTGATAAAACTCCAAAAGGATCTGATGTAGCGATACTTACTGGAATTGAGTCTCAATCTACTGCCTTGCTTAGAAGAGATGGAGCAATTAAAGGGTTTAAAAACTGTGGTTTAAAAATTGTTGCTACTCAAACAGCAGAGTGGGATACAGCAAAAGGAAGATCAGTAACTGAGTCAATAATTTTAAAAAATCCAAATATCAAAGCAATTTTTGCTTCAAACGACAACATGGGCTTAGGTGCGATGCAAGCACTTAAAGATGCAGATATGAATGACGTAATTGTTGTTGGATTTGATGCGACTCCTGATGCTGCTAAAAGTATTTTAGCAGGAGAGATGACAGCAACTATTGCTCAATTCTCATATAACATGGGAGCATATGGAGTTAAATATGCTTTGGAACTAGCTAATGGGGGAAGTATTGATCCAAACATTGATACTGGAACTCAGTTAGTTACTAAAAAGAATGCTAACGACTTTAAATAAAAGTTAGTAATTAAAATTAAGGGTGGAATTTTATATTCCACCCTTTTTTATTTAATATAAATTTGAAATGTTAATTAATATAAGTCCCACTTTAAGTCCTGACCTATTATTTCATCTAAGATCAATGGGTCATGGAGAACAATTAATTTTAGCTGATGCTAATTTTCCATCTAACAAATATAATAAAAACATCATACGTTTAGATGGTGTAAATATCCCAGAAGCTGCAGAGGCTATACTCTCAGTTTTTCCTCTAGATAGTTTTTCTGTAAAGAATGGAAATTTTTCTGCCTATAGGATGGAAGTTGATAATCAACCAAAAAAGTTAACACAAACACATAAAGAATTTATTAAAATTGTTAAGAAGGTTTCAGGAAAAAACTGGAAAGTTGGATCAATTGACAGAGAAGAATTTTACACTATTGCAAAAAAAGCTTACTGTATTGTTTCAACAAGTGATGCTAGACCATATGGTTGTTTTATATTGACCAAAGGGGTTATTTTACCAAATGGAAAAGTTTGGAAGTAGTTAATCAATGAAAACTATAATTGTGTTCGGAGTTTTTGTAGCTGATTTGTGCTTTTTTAGTAAACAAATACCACTTTCTGGCCAAACTATAAAAGGAAACAATCATATAATTGGACCTGGAGGCAAAGGATCAAATCAAGCTATTTCTGCTGCAAGACTTGGTGGAGATGTACAATTTATTACTAAAATTGGAAAAGATAACTACTCAGATATGGCTTTAGCCACATTTCAAGATAGTGGAGTAAAAACTAAATATATTATTCAAGATAAAACTTTAAATACAGGCGTTGCTGGAATATTTGTAAGTGAGACCTCAGGTGAAAATGCAATTACTATTGTTCCTGGAGCTGCAGGTACAATTAAAAATGAAGATATTGATAATTTTAAAGACATATTTGTTAAATCAAATATTTTTTTAACTCAATTAGAAACTCCTATAAAAACAACATTATATGCTCTTAAAAAAGCAAAAGATAATGGCTGTATCACAATTTTAAATCCAGCACCTGCAACAGATATAGATCAAAAATTATTTTCTAGTATTGATTTTTTTACACCAAATGAAATTGAAGCTGGTTATTATTTAAAAAAAGATTTAAAAAGTAAAAGCGATATAGAAAGTGCAGCTAAAGATTTTTTAGATAAAGGTATTAAAAATATTATAATTACGCTTGGTGAAAAAGGATTATATTTTGCAAACGCTCAAGAAAAGTATTTTGTAGATACGTTTAAACTTAATAATAAAGTAGTTGATACAACTGGTGCTGGAGATGCTTTTAATGGTGCATTTGCATTCGCACTTGCAAATGACTATAAATTTAAATATGCATTAGAATTCGCTAACAAAGTTGCTGCGATTTCTACCACTAAACTTGGTGCAGCTAATTCAATGCCAAGATTAAATGAAATAGAAAAATACTAATATGTATTTCGCTTCATCTAAAAGATATAGTCAAATGGTTTATAGGAAATGTGGAAGTAGTGGTATTTCATTGCCTTTGATTAGTTTGGGTTTATGGCATAATTTTGGAAACAATATTAGTTTATCAAAGATTAAAAAAATTCTATTTTACGCTTTTGACAAAGGCATCACCCATTTTGATCTGGCTAATAATTACGGACCGCCTTATGGAAGTACAGAAACAAATTTTGGAAAAATTATAAGTAAAGATTTAAAAAAATATAGAGATGAATTAATTATTTCTTCAAAAGCTGGTTATGACATGTGGGAAGGACCATATGGAGAATGGGGATCTAAAAAACACATAATAGCAAGTTGCGACCAAAGTTTAAAAAGGATGAAACTTGATTACTTAGATATTTTTTATTCGCATAGATTTGATCCCAATACACCTTTAGAAGAAACTGTTGATGCACTTGAATCAATATATAGATCTGGGAAAGCTTTATATATAGGAATATCATCTTATTCGTCAAAGAAAACATTGCAAATTTATAGAATCTTAAAATCAAAAAAAATAAATCTATTTATTCATCAGCCTTCTTACTCGCTTATAAATCGTTGGATAGAAAAAGATTTGATCAAAACAATCAAAAAACTGAAGATAGGATGTATTGTTTTTTCACCCTTAGCCCAAGGGATGCTTTCTGACAAATATTTAAAAAACATACCAGTTAATTCAAGGGCAAATGATAAAACTTCTTATTTAGACAAGTCTTTAATTACAAAAAGAAATATTAAAATTATATCTGAATTAAATAAATTAGCCCTCAGAAGGGGTCAAACTTTATCTCAAATGGCAATAGCATGGACATTGTATAATGAAACAATTACCTCTTCATTGGTTGGAGTTAAAAATTTAAGTCAATTAAAGGAAAATTTAAAAAGTTTAGATAATTTATATTTTTCAAAAGACGAGATAAAGAATATAAATAAAAATGCAAAAGATGGAAATATAAATATTTGGAAACAATCTAGTTCATATTAATATGCAAGTAGGAATTGACATTGGAGCAACAAAAATTGAAAGTGTTATTTTAAAAAAAAATGGACAAGAATTAGGAAGATATAGGATTCCTTGCTCAAAAAATTATAATAAAATAATCGATGATATTTCTGAAATTGTTTTTTATTTAGATAAAAAATATAGTAAAAAATTTAAAGTTGGAGTATGCCATCCGGGATCAATAGATTACAAAACAGGATTGTTAAAAAATTCTATCAATGCAAAACAATTAAATAATAAAAGACTAAATGTTGATTTATCAAAAGCTTTAAAGAGAAAAGTAATTTGTGAAAATGATGCAAATTGCTTTGCTTTATCAGAAGCTATAGATGGTGCAGCTAAAAAACACAGCATTGTTTTTGGGATAATTATTGGATCTGGAACTGGTGGAGGAGTTGTTATAAATAAACAGATTTTAAAAGGTTCAAATTACCTAACAGGGGAATGGGGACACCTTCCATTACCTATTTTTGGAAAATTAAATGATAAAAAATTTATCAAAAAAAAAATATCGATGATGCAAGTTCAAAAATTTACTTCTGGTAAAGGTCTTGAAAAACTATATCACAAAAAAATTACAGCTAGAGAAATATTTGACAGATCAGATAAATTTACAAAATCGGTATTTTTAAAACATTTTAAAATACGGCTAGCAAGAGCTTTAGTAAATTTGATATATACCATAGACCCGGATATTTTTGTTTTTGGAGGTGGATTATCAAATGAAATTAAATCACTTAAAGAAATAAAGAACTTAGTAATGAAAAATATGGAGTTAAAAAATTTGAATACTAAGTTTGTTAAAGCAAAATATGGAGATGCAAGTGGTGTGAGAGGAGCCGCAAGACTGGGTAGTCTAGTAAAATATTAATGAAATTGCTTAGAGTTGGAAAAAAAGAAAAAGAAGTTCCAGCATTATTAGATAAAGATAACAATTTTAGGGATTTATCGAGAATAATAGATGATTTAAATCCTCAAAATTTAAATTTTAATACTTTAGAAAAATTAAAAGATCTAGACTTAAACTCTCTTCCTATATTAAATAAAAACGAGAGGATAGGGTCTTGTATAAAAAATCCTTCTAACTTTCTAGCTATTGGATTAAATTATAAAGCACATGCAGAGGAGACAAATTCAGCATCACCAAAAGAACCGATTGTGTTTAATAAATCACCACATTGTATAATAGGTCCTTATGACGATGTAATAATACCAAAAAATTCTAAGTGTCTAGATCATGAAATTGAGATTGCATTAATAGTTGGAAAAAAAGCTAAATATGTAAACGAAGAAGATGCTCAAAATTATATACTAGGTTATTGTATATGTAATGATATTAGCGAAAGGGAGTGGCAAAAAGATAGAGGAGGTCAATGGGTTAAAGGAAAATCAGGAGATACATTTGGCCCACTCGGACCATATTTAGTTACAAAAGATGAAATTAATGATCCTTTTAACTTAAATTTAAAATTAGATCTTAATGGCAAAAGAAGACAGGATGGTAATACTAGTTTAATGATATTTAATTTTAATTTTCTCTTATCTCACATAACACAATTTATAACCTTAATGCCAGGTGATTTAATTACTACAGGCACCCCCGCTGGAGTGGGTATGGGAATGAACCCACCAGACTATTTAAAAGAGGGAGATGAAATGAAACTTAAAGTAGACTATTTAGGTGAACAAAAGACCAAAGTTTCTAAAGAGATATAAGTTAACTGCGATAATTTAATAATTTATTTAACTCAAATTATTGTAATATATGCGTGGATTTGAATGATAAAAAGAGACTTATATTACGAAAGAATTCCGACTAAATCTCTAAGAAATGATGTTAGACTCTTAGGAAATATTTTAGGAAAAGTAATTAAAACACAAGAAGGTGATAGGTTTTTTAATTTAGTCGAGAAAATTCGTTTATTATCTAAGGCAAATATCAAAAATAAAGATAACAAAAATAGATTTAAAAAAATAGAAAAACAAATTTATAAGTTAAGTCCCGAAAAAATATTTAAGTTATCAAGAGCTTTTACTCATTTTATGAATTTTTTAAATTTATCAGAAGCACTTGATACATCTAGAAAACTGGACGAATTTGAAAATTCTAAAATCAAGAATAACAATAAAAATATTTTTATTGATGAAATATTTGAAAATCTTTTTAAAAATAAAAAGATTTCATCAAATAAGATTTACAATTTTGCTAAAAATTTAAATATCGGCATCGTTTTAACAGCTCATCCAACTGAAGTGAAAAGAAGAACATTAATTCAAAAGTATCATACAATTACTGAAATTATGGAGCAACGAGAATTAATGAAAAATCATAGTTCAAAAATTAAAACTTTAGAAAAAAAATTATATGATGAATTTACAATTATTTGGAATACAGATGATCTTAAAAGATTTAGACCTACTCCTTCAGAGGAAACACGTTGGGGATTAGCTGTTATCGAAGACAGTTTATGGGAAACTATTCCTAAAGTTTATAGAAGATTAAATGGAATTTTTTTAAAAAATATGGGAAAAAATTTACCTAAAAATTTTAACCCAATTGAATTTGGATCGTGGATGGGGGGAGATAGGGATGGTAACCCGAACGTTACACATAAAGTAACTAAGGAAGTTATATTATTGTCAAGGTGGGAAGCAGCAAAGCTTTATGAAAAAGCATTGACCAAATTAATTAGATCATATTCTATGGAAAAATGTTCAAATAAAATAACTAGAGTTATTGGGAAATCGTATGAACCATATAGGGCTTATCTAAGACCCTTGAGAAATAAAATGAGATATACACACAGAGCTATCGAAAACCATCTCGTACGAAACAAACCTCTAAATCGAAAAAAAATTTTATCCTCAAAAGAAGAAATTTTAAAACCTTTACGTATAGTTCGAGAATCTTTAGAAAACAATCAAAGTGAAAATATTGCTAGTGGCGATCTATTAGACTTAATGAGAAGAGCAAAATGTTTTGGAATAAATTTAGCTAAATTAGATATAAGACAAGAGTCTTCTAGGCATACACAGCTAATTAATGAATTATTAAAAACAAAATTAAATAAAAATTATTTAAAATTTACTGAAAATGAGAAAATTCAATTTTTATCCAAGTCTATTAGGTCTAAGAAAAATTTAATAAAAAATTTTATTTTTAAAATTAAAGAAAACTCAGAAGTTTGGTCAACATTTAAAGTTTTGGCTGATGAACCTGAAGAATGTTTAGGAGGCTATATTATATCCATGACCGCGACAGCTTCGGACATATTGACGGTTTCTTTCTTGCAAAAAGAAGCCAAAATAAAGAGAAAATTAAGAGTAATTCCATTATTCGAAACTTTACAGGATTTAAAAAACGCAAAATCTATTATGGAAAATTTATTCTCACTCAACTGGTACAGAAAGATGATTAAAAATAAACAAGAAATAATGATAGGTTATTCAGACTCTAGCAAAGATGCGGGTAAATTGTCTGCAAGTTGGCATCAATACAAACTTCAAGAGGAAATAATTAAATTAGCAAAAAGATTTAAAATAGATGTCACATTTTTTCATGGAAGAGGTGGATCAGCAGGACGAGGAGGGGGACCTATACAATCAACTCTTAGATCACAACCACCAGGATCAGTAAATGGCAAAATAAGAATTACAGATCAAGGAGAAATGATACAACAAAAATATGGTTATGAGCCAATCGCAAATTATAATCTTTGTAGTTATATAGGTGCAGTAATGCAAGCTACGCTTAATCCACCTCCTCAACCAAAAGATAAATGGAGGCAACTAATTGAAAATATGACAAATATATCGACATTGTCATATAGAAAAAATATTAAAGAAAATTCAGACTTCATCAGATATTTTAAAACAGTTACGCCCCATCTAGCATTAGGAAAGTTATCAATAGGTTCTAGACCATCTAAAAGGAAAAATGTAGATAACATTAAAAGTCTTAGAGCTATTCCATGGGTCTTTGCATGGACACAAATAAGACTTATGCTTCCAGCATGGCTAGGAACAGGGGATGCGCTTAAGTATTCTTCAAAAAAAAATAATAAATCAATTTTGATAGATATGGAAAAGAACTGGCCTTTCTTTAATTCTACAATGGATATTTTAGATATGGTTATTTCAAAAGTTGACCCCGAAATATCTAAAGTCTACGAAAATGGTCTTGCAGATAATAATCTTAAGAATGTTGGTAATAAATTAAGAAATGAATTTAATATTGTAAAAAAGTTCAACAATCTTATAACTCCGAATGAAATTACATATCAAAGAAATAAATTTAGAACAAATACATTTGTCAGAAATATTTATTCAGAGGTTTTAAATATTTTACAAGCAGCAGTTATGAAAAAATTATTAAAAAAAAATATAAGCAAAAATCATAAAAAAAATTTAGAAGATGCAATGATGACCTCGATAGCAGGAATTGCTGCTGCTATGAAAAATACAGGCTAAGTTATGGAACTTTTTTTAGCTTTTGGTGCAGGACTAATTAGTTTTTTATCACCCTGCGTTTTACCTCTTATACCTGGTTATATATCTTATATTTCTAATAGCTCACTAAATGAATTAGTTGAAAAAAAAAATATAAATATATTACCATTAATTCTTTTTACTTTTGGATTTTCGATTATTTTTATAATTTTTGGAGCTGCATCAACTTTTTTAGGTCAAACATTGCTTCAAAATTCTTTTGAATTAAGAGTATTTGCTGGAATAGTAATAATAATTTTTTCATTGCAAATAATAGGTTTGATTAATTTAAATTTCTTGAATTACGAAAAGAGAATACAAACTAATAATAATAAAAACTTTTATAGCCCAATAATTATAGGTATGGCATTCGCATTTGGTTGGACACCCTGTATTGGACCTATATTAGGCTCTATCTTGGTTCTAGCTTCAACAGAAGAGAGTATTAATAAAGGAATTTTACTCTTATCAGTTTATTCAATGGGATTAGCAATTCCATTTATAATTTCAGGATATTTAATTCAAAAATTTTTAATTTTTTCTAAGAATTTTAGAAAAAATATTAATTTAGTCTCCAAAATAGGTGGATGTGTATTGTTGATAACTGGGGTTTTAATTTTAACAAATCAACTTCAAACTTTAGGATATTACATTTTAAATACCTTTCCATTTCTTCAAAATTTCGGATAAGAATAGTTAATGAAAATTTATCAGATAGACTCTAGTGCAAGAAAACAAGGCTCTTCTTCAAGAGCGTTAGCAAAAAAACTTTTAGAAAAAATTAAAAAACCAGATGATGAAATTATTTATAGAGATTTAGATGATGAAATGGTTTTTGTTACCGGCTTAACAGAGTCTGGAATGAAAATTGATAAAAAAGATCAAACTGAACATCATAAAAAAATGTTTGAATTATCAGATAAACTTGTAAAAGAATTAAAAGAAAGCGATATAATTATTATATCCGCCCCAATTTATAATTATGGACCACCAGCAACATTAAAAGCATGGTCAGATCTTGCTGCAAGAGTAGGAGAAACTTTTCGCTTTAAAGAAAATGGGAGAAGGGAAGGTTTGTTAAAAAACAAAAGAGCCTACTTGGTAATTACTTCAGGTGGCACTAAACTAAACAGTAAAGAAGATTTTTTAACACCTTGGTTAAAGTTTATATTAAATTTTTTTGGAATTGAGAAAATAGATATAATTAGTGCTGATCAGATGTCCTTAGATTATGAAAAGTCTATTAAAGATGCAGAAAAACAAATTGAAAACATATCTTAGATATCAAATTTTCTTTTTAAATGTCTGAGTTTTCCTTCAGTACTATCATAATCAATATAACAACCTTGTAAATATCTACTTCCTTCATTTAAGTCGAAAGCTGTTCTTCCGTGTAATAATCTATAATTATCCATCATCATTAAATCACCTGGAACTAGTTTAAATTCAATTTTGTAATTATCAGAATTATACATTTCAGAAATTTTGTTTCTAGCTCGGTAATATAAATCTAATTCTTTTTTCTCTAAAATTGGAACAAAATCTAGCCTTGGGCTAAATTTAACTTGTTTTAGTTCTTTATTTTCATCTAATTTGATAAGTTCTGACCAATTCTCTAGCACTACATCCTTATCAATAAATTTAAATTTAACTTTTACTCTTGTTAGAACATCATAATATTTTTTAAATTTTTTTTTAAGATCTTCTGTCACTTTATAACCATCAACTAAAGTTGATAGACCACCATCTACATCGTTAGTAATACAATGCAAAAGTTGGATACAAGGGACGGGATTTCTGTATGGATTATCTGTATGTGGAGCAAGAGCTAAAGATGTATAAGCTAAATCATTTGGGTTTGGAACAGATTTTACATTAAAGTATTCGCCAAAGTTTGTTCTTCTTACACTTCCAATTTGATTTGCAAATTTAACAATAAAATTCTCTTCTGTAGGGACGTTTTTAAATATAATAAAACCATATTTATAAAATTTAATCAGCAAATCATACATTTCTCTACTCTCAAAAATATCATCTAAATATTCAAATTTATGAACATTTTTTAACTTTGAGTCCCACTTTTCTCTTTTAATAGATTGAATCAAAAAATCATTTTTGGAAAATTCTTCAATAATTTTTTCAATTTTTAGTTTTGAATTTACACCATCATTAAAATTAATTTCTAAAATATCCTTAGTAATTTTTGCACTTTTAACTTCTATATTCGTTTCAAGAGATGTTGGGTCAAATTTTCTTTGCTGAGTTTTTTTGTCTAAATATTCTTCATTATTCACTCTTTCTCTTAACCAAAAGGGGTGAATTTCTTTAGAAGAAGTTCCGTTATTGAATAGTATTTTATTTTCGTTTAATTCAATCTTCATTATACTGAGCATTATTTAAAATTTAGCTTTAATCAAGAGAAATTAAATAGTAAGAGATATCCAATGACGCAATTCAAAAATTATAAGATTTACCATACTTTTTTAAACACTCTCGCTAAAGATTTGACGAGATTTTATTATAAGAAATTAGACAAACCTTTTAAAGTTTCAAACAAGTTAAAGGGAAGAGGGTATGATCCAGTAACTAGTTCAGACAAAGCTTTTGAAAAATTTATAAGATTAAAAATAAAAAAAAAATTTCCTTCACATCAAATAATAGGTGAAGAATTTGGATACAAAAAAAGGAAAAGTGATTTTTCCTGGGTAATAGATCCAATAGACGGAACAAGATCTTACGTCATTGGAAACCCAACATGGAGTAATCTTGTAGCCTTAAATTACAAAGGTAAGCCAGTTTTAGGTCTTGCAAATTTTCCCAAACTCAAAAAATATTATTTGAATGTTAATGATAAAAAATCATATGTATATGAAAATGGAAAAAAAAGATTATTAAGTGTGGCTAAAAAAATTAATTTTTCTAATGCTAAGGTAGCAGGAGCTTTCCACGGTTGGCTTTCCATACAAAAACAAAAAAAAATTCCAAAAGTTTTAAAATTAATGCAGTTTCCATGTTTTGATGCATTGAGCTACACTCATCTTTCAGAGGGAAAATTAGATATAGTTATTCAATGTTCAAATAAAATTTGGGATATTCATCCTATAATACCTATACTCAGATCAGCAGGTGCAGTTATAACTACTTGGAATAATAGGGAAGCCGAGCTTGCTGGAAATATATTGGTCTCGAATAACATTAAAAACCATAAAAGAATGTTAAAACTATTAAAACCTGTTTCAAATTGATCAATTTCAATATTTAATTCTTCTTTTGTTTCAATAAGGATTGGGTTACATTTTTACTTATAAATTATAGGAGGGGAAATGAAATCTAAAAATTTATTTAAATTTTTGATAGCAATTTTTTTTGTTTTTGCATCAACTCAATCATTTGCAAAAACAATTAAATGGTCTATGCAGGGTGATAGTTTAACACTTGATCCGCATGCTCAAAATGAAGGACCAACTACAATGGTATCAAGACAAATATATGAAGCACTTGTTACTAGAGGTTTAGATATGTCTATAGGTCCTCAGTTAGCTACTGACTGGAAAACAACAAATCCGACTACATGGGTTTTTAATCTAAGAAAAGATGTAAAGTTTAGTAATGGAACACCTATGACATCAGAAGATGTTGTTTTTAGTATCTTAAGAGCTCAACAACGAACGTCTGACTTTAAAGAATATATCAGTACTATTACTTCTGTTAAAGCACTTGATGATTATACAATTGAGATTCAAACTAGAGAACCAAATCCAATTCTTTTGAACCAATTATCAAATATTTTTGTAATGTCTAAGAAGTGGTGTGAGAAGAATTTTGCAATGGCTCCACAAAATTGGGATGCAGGACAAGAAACTTTTTCTGCGACTAACTCAATGGGAACTGGTCCATTTAAAATTACTTTAAGAGAGCCAAATACAAAAACTGTTTTTAAAAAAAATAATAAATGGTGGGGTAATGTTGAACATAACTTAACTGAAATACATTTACTTCCAATAAAAAATGCTGCTACAAGAGTCGCTGCTCTTTTATCTGGAGAAATAGATGTAGTGACAGATGCTCCAGTGCAGGACCTAGGTCGTATAAAAGCATCTGGTGCACACAAAGTTCAAAGTACACCACAAATGCGTACAATCTTTTTAGGAATGGATCAAGCTGCTGACCAACTTAGAACTGGTAACACAGGAGACAATCCATTTAAGAAAAAAGAAGTAAGACAAGCACTATATCAAGCTATTGATATTGAAGCTATTAAAGCAAAAGTTATGAGAGGTTTGAGTGAGCCTGCAGGAATAATTACTTTTCCTGGTGTTACAGGATATACTAAAGAACTTGATGAAAGATTACCTTATGATGTTGATGCTGCAAAACAGTTATTAGCTGACGCAGGTTATCCAGATGGTTTTGAAGTAGAACTTAGATGCCCTAACGACAGATACGTCAATGATGAAGCAATTTGTACTGCTGTAGTTGGAATGTTAGGTAAAATTGGTGTTAATGTAAGTTTATTTGCTCAAACTAAAAGTAAACACTTTAAGGAACTTAAAGACAACCAAGGAGACTTTTACATGCTAGGTTGGGGTGTTCCTACTTTAGACAGTCATTATGTATTTCATTATTTATATGAGACAGGCGCAAGCTGGAATAAAGTTAACTTTAGTGATGCTGATGTCGATGCTGCAATTAGAGTAATGGAAGGTGAAGTCAACTTAGACAAAAGAAATGCTGCGATAGCAGACGCTTGGAAAATAGTAAAAGATAACATTGCTTATCTACCTTTACACCACCAAGTAATTTCTTGGGCATCAAAAAGAAGTGTTGATGTTCCTATAAGACCGAATAATGAACCATTATTCCGTTTTTCTAACGTAAGATAATTTAACTTATTACAAGCCCTTTTTAATTAAAGGGCTTGTAACTAAAATTTTCGAAAATTGATAAAATATTTTTTCAAGCGTCTGTTTCAATCAGCAATGGTGATGCTTGTTGTTGCCTTTGTTTCTTTTTCATTATTCAATTTTGTAGGTGACCCAATAAATAATATGGTTGGAGAAGAAACATCAGATGAGGAAAGGGTTGAACTTAGAGAGACTCTAGGTTTAACAGATCCTATATATATTCAATTTTCAAGATTTGTAGGAAATGCTTCAAAAGGAAATTTTGGAATTTCTTACCAATTAAAAAGACCTGTTTCTGAATTAATTTCTGAAAGGTTGCCAGCAACAATTGAGCTTGTTCTTATTTCTGCATTAATTGCACTAGTATCTGGTACTTTATTAGGGGTTTATACTGGTATAAATCGTAAAGGTTTTTTAAGCGATATAATATTAGCCATTTCGTTGTTAGGTGTATCTCTCCCCACATTTGTAATTGGTATATTATTTATTTATCTTTTTGCTGTAATATTAGGAATATTACCTTCATTTGGTAGAGGAGAAGTTGTTAGCTTAGGTTATTGGACTACAGGTTTTTTAACTTTATCTGGTCTTAAGGCTATAATTCTTCCTTCTGTAACTTTAAGTCTTTTTCAAATGACTTATATAATAAGGCTAGTTCGCGCAGAAATGATGGAAATTTTGCAAACAGATTATATTAAGTTTGCAAGAGCAAGAGGAATTAATGAAAAAAGTATACATTATAAGCATGCTTTAAAAAATGGATTAATACCTGTAATTACAATCGCAGGAATAAATATTGGTACCTTAATTGCTTTCTCAATAATTACAGAAACTGTTTTTCAATGGCCAGGTATGGGATTTTTATTTATTCAAGCAGTTCAGTTTGTTGATATACCAATTATGTCAGCCTACTTAGTTTTTATAGCATTTGTATTTGTAATGATAAATTTCATTGTGGATATTTTGTATTACTTCATTGATCCAAGAATAAGAGTTAAAGCGGAGGCTATTAGTGGATAACCATAAGCTCACATTATTAAATAGAATAAAAGAAAGTGATATTTACTTTAGTTTTATAAAATCACCAACAGCTATAATTTCTACTGTAATACTAGTAATAATATTCTTTTGTTCTTTTTTTGTAGAATTAGTAACACCATATAATCCATTTGATCCATCTTCTTTATCTTTAATGGAAGCATTTACACCACCTTCATGGACAGAGGGTGGTCTTTCAAAATTTATTTTAGGAACAGACGGTCAGGGTAGAGACATGCTATCCACAATTCTTTACGGATCAAGAATTTCCTTAATTGTTGGTTTTTCAGCGGTTATATTTGCCTTAATATTAGGAGTTGGCTTAGGATTAAGCGCTGGATATTTTGGTGGAAAATATGAAATGATTATTATGAGATTAACAGATGTACAATTAACTGTACCAAGTATCTTAATGGCTCTTTTAGTAGATGGAATTGCTCGTGGAATTATTTCTAGAGAAATGCATGATGAAATGGCAATATATGTTTTAATTTTTGCAATTGGTATTTCAGAGTGGCCACAGTTTGCTAGAGTCTCAAGAGCAGCTACATTAGTTGAAAAAAATAAAGATTATGTTTCTGCATCAACAATTATTGGTGTTTCAAATATAATTATTATGTTTAAGCATATATTGCCAAATATAATGAGGCCAGTTCTAGTAATTGGGACAATAGGACTTGCGCTTGCAATAATAGCTGAAGCTACACTTAGTTTTTTAGGTGTAGGAGTTCCTCCAACAACTCCTTCTTTAGGGACACTAATTAGACTTGGAAACGATTTTTTATTTTCTGGAGAATGGTGGATAACTTTTTTTCCAGCAATGTTTTTGGTTTTATTAGCATTTTCAATTAACCTATTAGGAGATTGGATGAGAGATACTCTTAATCCAAAATTAAATTAATGAGTTTTTTAAAAATAAACAACCTTAGTGTAAATTATGAAATGCGTAGAGAAACTGTACACGCAGCAAAAGAAGTAAATATTACTGTTGAGAAAGGTGAAATTCTTGGTTTAGTTGGAGAGTCTGGATCTGGAAAAAGTACAGTCGGTAACGCTATTATCAATCTTATAGATGAACCAGGTAAAGTATCGAGTGGATCGATAATAGTTGATGGGGTGAATATTTATGAAAATCCTGAAAATATTTTAAAACTAAGAGGAAAAAAAATAGGTCTTATTTTTCAGGATCCACAAACATCTTTAAATCCAATACTTACAATAGGAGAACAATTAATTGAAACAATTCAAACCCATTTAAAGTTAACTAAAGAGGATGCAAAACATAAGGCAATTAATTTGTTAAAAGAAGTTGGAATAAAAGATGCTGAAATTAGATTTAACAATTATCCTCATCAATTTTCTGGAGGAATGAGGCAAAGAGTTGTTATTTCTTTAGCTCTTTGTTGTGAGCCAGAACTTCTTATAGCTGATGAACCAACGACTGCTCTCGACGTTTCAATTCAGTCGCAAATTTTAGATTTGATAAAAAGATTAACTAAAGAAAGAAATTTAGCTGTAATTTTAATTACTCATGACATGGGTGTAATATCTGAGACAACAAACAGAGTAGCTGTAATGAAAAATGGGGACCTAGTAGAAATTGGTCCAACAAAAGAAATATTAACCAATCCAAAAGAAATTTATACGAAAGCACTTGTAAGCTCAGTTCCTCCGACAAATAAAAAAATCAATAGGTTTAAAATTATTGAAAAGGAAAACAAAACTCAAAGTGAAACCAATATTAAAATTTTAAATAGATGGACAAAAAAAGAAATTATTGATCAGGACTTAGTTAAAGTAAAAAATTTAAGTAAAACGTTTGATGATAATTTTTTTACAGAAAGTTCTAAAAACTCTGTAATGGCAGTAAACGATGTGTCATTTAATATAAAAGAAGGTGAGTCTTTTGGTTTAGTAGGTGAAAGTGGAAGTGGTAAATCAACAATAGCAAAAATGATAGTAAATTTGTATAGCCCAAGTGCTGGGGATATTGATTTTGATAATGTCTGTATAACAAAAATTAAAAATAATAAAGAAATGATGAAATTCAGAAAACAAATTCAGATGATTTTTCAAGATCCTTATTCTTCATTAAATGGAAGATTAAAAGTTAAAGATATAGTTTCAGAGCCTATTAAACTTCACAATCCTTCTATTAGTTCAAAAGATATAGATAATTATATTTATGATTTATTAGAGTCTGTCGAATTAACCCAACAATCAGCTGAGAGATATCCTCATGAATTTTCTGGAGGTCAAAGACAAAGAATATCAATTGCTAGAGCTCTTGCTACTCAGCCAAGATTGCTTGTTTGTGACGAACCAACTTCTGCATTAGATGTCAGTATCCAGGCTCAAATATTAAATTTATTAAAAGATTTACAGGAGCAATTAAATTTGACAATCTTATTTATTAGCCATGATTTACCTGTTGTAAGACAAATGTGTGATAGAATTGCTGTTTTAAAAAATGGAAAACTTTGTGAGATATCAAAAACTGAAGAATTGTTTAAAAATCCATCTCACAATTATACAAAAGAATTATTAACACTAATGCCAAAAATTGAAACTATTTATAACTAAGGAGGAAAAATGCCAATGTTTAAACCAATCTCAGAAAATGAAGCTATAGGAAAAGTTAAAGAAATTTTTGATGAGATAAAAAATGTAAGAAAAATAACAAAAGTTCCAAATTTTTGGAAGTATATTGCTAATAGCCCAGAAACTTTAGAAAGAACTTGGAATTCAACATCACAAGTTATGAAACCAGGTGCATTAGACGCTGTAACTAAAGAATTAATTTATGTTGCAGTTTCAATGACAAATAGCTGTGAGTATTGCACAAAGTCCCATTCTGCTGCTGCAAAGAAAAAAGGAGCAACAGATGAAATGATTAAAGAAATGATTGATGTTATGGGTGTAGCTAATCAAAATAATAAATTAGTAGAAGCTTATGGTGTAGAGATTGATGAAATCTATAAGTGATGGATTTTGTATATAAAATTTGCACTAAAAGTGAATGGTACAATTTAAAAGAAATAAAACTTTGGCAAGGAACAAAAAAAGATATTGAGGACGGGTTTATACATTTTTCAAATAAAGATCAGGTTGAGGAAACTTTAAAAAAATATTATTCAGATCAAAAAAATTTAGTCCTTCTAAAAATTAAAACTAATAAATTAGAAAAACTTATTTGGGAAGATATAGGTAACGGAGAAAAGTTTCCCCATTTATATTCAACTTTAAGTATTGATAATGTAGTGGATGAAAAAGAAATTACTGATTTCCAACGTCTTTTCTAGGATCTTTTACATTTTTAATTTTATCTAAGAAACCAGACAATTTTGCAGTTATATACATTACATAAACAATTGTTAGACCTAGGGCCATTGTTGCTAAAAATGTGTATGCTGCTGTTAAGAATTGATTTCCAACCCAAGAATTAAAATCACCATTTGCGAAATATAAAACATTCCAGAAAATTACAAAAACCAATTCGTAAAATATTATTATTTTAAACATTATGTCTACTCTATACTTATACTTAAGATGTATTGCCAATCAAGTTAACAATCAACACACCTGCAATAATAAGAGCCAAACCAATTATGGTATATAAATCAGGTATTTGTTTAAATTTATAAACTCCAACTAATGATGTGGCAACTATACACAGTCCTGCAAATGATGCATAAGTAATTCCTACTGGCAGTGTTTTCATTACTAATGAAAGAGTGTACATACATCCGACGATAGTGATCGCGGTTAGAATGCTAGGAACTAGAATAGTAAAACCTTGAGCACTCTTTGCGAAACCGTTTGAAGCTGTTCCTAATATGACAGCTAAGATTAAAATTAAATAAGCTGAATAATTACCCATTTTTTTTCGACCAAGTTATAGCATCTTCCATTCTATCATCCCCCCAGAAGATTTCACTACCAACTATGAACGATGGGCTTCCAAATATCTTGTGATCTCTAGCACTATTTGTATTAGACTCGTATTCTTTTCCAATATCATCTTCATTTGCTTTTGATATGACGGAGTCTTTGTCAATTTTTAGCTCTGTACATATTTCTGAAATATTAGGTTCTGTCGCTGGTTCTTTACCTTCTTGAAACCATCTTTTGTAAGTTAATCTAACATAGTCAATACCCCAGCCATCTTTCATTCCAAGAATTGCAAGTCTATTTGCTAAATCGAATTCTGTCAGTGGGTAGGCCACTGGTGTTTTTGCAAAAAAACCATATCCTTCAGCACGTCTTTCAATATCTCTCCACATGTAATCAACTTTATTTTTTTTATCTTTTGGAAATGGAATATTGTTCATTTCCTTCATAATTGCTCTTACACTAAATGGCTTCCAATTAAACTTAATTCCATGTTTTTTTTCTACGTCTAAAATTCTAGTTACAGTTAAATAAGTGTAAGTACTTCCAATTGAAAAATAAAAATCTATATTGCTCATTTTGAAACTATGCATTTAGCAGTTATCTTATTACCGTCAAGGTCTCTAACATAACCATAGTAATTTCCATCAGATCTAATACCTGGCGTTCCCTCATCGGTTGCTCCTAAATCTAAAGCGGTTTTATGAAATTTGTCCACAATTTCATTTGTATCAGCCAATAAAGCAACCATAGTTCCGTTTCCAACAGAAGCAGGTTTTTTATCGTGAGGTTTAGTTATATAAAATTTTACTTCTTCTGGATCATCAGAATTAGAATATCCAACATATCTTTCTGTTGTAGTTACTTTTTTAAGTCCGAGAACTGCTAAAATTTTATCATAAAACGAAGTAGATTTTTCAAGATCATTTGTTCCAACCATCACAAAGCTTATAACTTTGCTCATATACTTTCTTTTTTAATTTTTATTTTCAATCTTTCTATCATCATCAAAGGTGTTTCCATTGCAGGATATATCTTATGCGTTTCTATATAACTATCAATAGCCTTTTGATAATTTTCAAGGGCTGTTTGAACAAGACCTTGTCCTGACAAAGCCCCAAAATGTCTTTTTTCTAGACTTAAAACTTTATCTATATCTTTTTGAGATTTTTCAAATTCACCCATTAAATATAGAACAGTAGCTCTCTTATTCCATGCTTCAGCCCAATTTTTATCTAATGAAATTATTTCTGTAAAAATAATATAAGCATCACCCAATCTATTTTGAGACATATAGCTTGATCCTTTTGATAACATTTCAGTGAGTTTCCTATCAGAAGGATGAGTGATCCAAATATCCCAGATTTTTTGTTCTATTTCCATTGCAGCAGCTCTACTTCCAATGGATTTTAGATTTTTAAATAAAATATCTAACTCTCTCTTTTGGTCTGACTGAGAGATACCAGTCATTCCAAAAGATATAATTAATAAAAAAAAAATTAATTGTTGAATTCTAATTCTCAAAAGTATTTACTTAGGCATTGGAGTAGCGCCTGTCTCCAAACTTGCAATTTTTCCATCTTTATATTTATAAACTGCCATTACTGCCTCAACGTTTCCATCATCGAATGTTACAAATGCATGATGTATTCCGATTTCATCGTTTTCGTAAACAATTCTTGTTTTATCTTGTTTAATATCACCACTCATCGCCCATTTAATAACATCACCTTTGGTTAAAACATTTCCTGATTTGTGCATCGTGAATTTAAAATCATCATGCAAAAGATCATTCATCGCTGCCTCATCTTTATTCGCTAAAGCAGCACTGTACTTTTCCAACATAGACATATTTTCTCCTTTAAATTTAATATTTAATATAAAGTTTGTATTACTTTTTTTACTCTTTCCTCACCATTAGGGACTGTAGAGTTTACAAATTTATGACAATCCTCTGTTTTTGCTTCATCAAACTTAGAGCCATAATGCTTGTCAACCGCCTTGTTAGCTCCAGGATCCCAATCTTTTTCTAGGATACCTATTTCTAGAGCATATTCTTTAAGAACCTTTGCTGATGAGATAGATTTCTCTTTCATGCCATATTCAAACTCTTCACCAGGAGGTAGAAAGTAGTTAGCCATATAAATACCCACGCAATCCCATGCTTTAGTTTTGTCAGCATCTGACATACCCGCTAATGCGATGTTTGATAAAAATAAACTTGATAAAATAATAAATAATAATTTTTTCATTACATCTCCACCTTTGATAATTCCCAAGCAGTCATACTGTTTACACACTCGTCATAAACTGATTTTCCAACTGGATGTGATCCAGATATCAACTGTTTCATTACATCGACATTATGAACATGCACTTTAAACATTATTCCACCTTTATCAGGTGTTACTGCTCCAATAGTTTTTTCTGGATAGGCAGCGGATTTTCTTACGCTCATTCCTTCATCAGATTGCATCCATCCCATGAATTTTTCTAACTTACCTTCTTTTAAATCAACATATACCAACATTTCTTTTTCCATTTTTTTCTCCTTTATCGAAAATTTAATCTATTTAAATGTATCATAAATTTGTAACGTATTTGTTACAAGTCAGGTATGCGTAATTATATCCAATCAGGATAAGGAAGGCCTTTTTCTTTTAAAAAGGATTTATTGAACATCTTAGAGTTGTATTTATCTGACTTATCGCAAAGAATTGTTACAATAGTTTTTCCAGGACCTAGCTCTTTACCCAATTTAATAGCACCTGCAATATTAACACCACAACTTGTACCAAGACTTAAACCTTCATTTTGAATTAGATCATATAATATTGGTAATGATTCATGATCACTAATAGAGAAAGCGCCATCTATTTTTGCTTCAGCAAAATTTTTTGTTATTCTGCTTGATCCTATTCCTTCAGTAATAGAACCTCCTTCAGATTTTAATTCACCGTTTTGAATGTAATTATAAAGTGCAGAACCAGTTGGATCAGATAAATATATTTTAATGTTTTTATTTTTTTCTTTTAGGTAAGAACTTATTCCTCCAATTGTTCCTCCTGTTCCTGATGCACATACAAAACCATCAATTTTACCATCAGTTTGTTCCCATATTTCAGGCCCAGTTGTTTCATAGTGACCTTTAGCATTAGCAGTATTGTCAAATTGATTTGCCCAAACGACACCATGGTTATTAGAACTTTTTAATTCTTCAGCTAGTCTTCCTGCAACTTTTACATAATTACCATCATCTTTATAAGGCTTTGCAGGCACTAATCTTAAATCTGCTCCAATATTTTTTAGAGTATCTTTTTTTTCTTGTGTTTGATTATCATTCATTACAATAATTGTTTTATAACCAAGTGAGTTGCCAAGTAAGCATAAACCTATACCCGTATTACCAGCTGTTCCTTCAACAATAGTTCCACCCTTAGATATTAATTTTTTATTTTCTGCATCCTTTATAAGCGCAAGTGCCGCTCTATCTTTCACTGATCCACCAGGATTTAAATATTCTGCTTTACCAAAAATATTACAACCTGTTATCTCAGAGGCTGCTTTAAGTTTTATTAGTGGTGTATTACCTATCGATTGTAAAAAATCGTTATGATATTTTTTCATTAATCACTTTCCTTACTTTCTTCAGTTACAGCGTAAGGTTTAAATTCTTCAGTTGTGGTTCCAACATTTCTTGCAGGTATACCAATCATAACTGCATTTTCAGGAACATCTTTAGTTACAACAGCATTTGATCCTATTTTTGCATTCTTTCCAACTTCAATTGGACCCAAAACTTGTGCACCAGAACCAACTACAACATTATCTTTTAAAGTTGGGTGTCTTTTTACATGCCTTTGTTCATTTGAATTTATACTTGGTGAAATTCCACCTAGTGTAGCATTATGATAAATAGTTACATTATCTCCAATATCTGAAGTTTCTCCAATCACAACTCCCATTCCATGATCTATAAATAAATTTTTCCCAATTTTTGCAGCAGGATGTATTTCTATCCCAGTAATAAACCTTGCTAACTGAGAAATCATTCTTGCCACTAGATAAAATTTTGCTACAGAAAAAAAATTAGCAATCTTATATAAAAAAATTGCCTTAACCCCTGGGTAAGTGAGAATTACACTTAGCTTTGACCTTGCTGCAGGATCTCTATCAATAATAGATTGTAAGTAGCTGTTCATGACGGTTTATATAGTGATTTATTTAAAAAATTAAACCTAATTTATTTGATCTAAAGTGAGACCTTTTACGTTAGCTGGTACTGCGACATCCATCATTTTAGGATTTGCTAAATTAAGATTATCCATTATTTCTGCATACTGATCTGGCGAGGATACTTGTAATCTTGGGTTATTTTTTTTCTCATTCTCGATACTTGAAAATTTTTTACCATTATAATCATGAGCTGGATAAACTAAGGTTTTTTCTGGCAGTTTTAACAACTTATTAAATAATGAATTATAAGCATCATATGCATTTCCATTTTGAAAGTCTGTTCTTCCTGTCCCATTTATTAGGAGTGTGTCACCAGTAAACACTCTATCATTCATTAAATAACTATATGAACAGTCGGTATGACCTGGAGTATACAAAGCTCTAAGTTTTATATTTTCTACTTCAATCTCATCATCCTCTTTAATTTTAATATCAATGACCTCAGATTTAGATTTTTCACCCATTATTCTTGAACAATTAGTTCTTTTATTTAATTCGTTCATTGCAGTAATATGATCAGCATGTATATGAGTATCAATAACTTTAACTAACTTAAGATCCAATTTGTTAAGTAAATTTGTATAATCTTCTACGTTATCAATAACCGGATCAATAATTAATGCTTCTCTTCCTTTGCCACTTGAAATTACATAAGTGTAAGTTGATGATTTGTTATCAAAAAGTTGTTCGAATATCATAAGGTAATATTATTTACCTAAGATTATTTTTCAAGAGATTTATGATTTGGTTTTGCCCACTCTTTTCCTTTAAACATTACATTCCATTGTAACCACGGAAAAAGTTTAGATTTCATCTGCCAATATAAAGAGCTAGGTTTTGTAGGATCAAATGGAAAACTAGGTGTGACTTTACCACCATAACAAAATTCAGCTAACATTACTTTTCCATAAGCTACAGTCAAAGGACATGCCCCATAACCATCATAATTTCTATAATCTTCAGAAGATTTATTAATATCTTTGACAATATTGTGAGCAACTATAGGAGCTTGTTTTCTTACAGCTGCGCCTGTTTTTGCATTTGGTGCATTCATAACATCACCTAAGCTATAAACATTTTCGTATTTTGTATGTCTTAAAGTTCCAACTTTATGATCTACATCAACCCAACCTCCAGCATCAGCTAAAGGACTGTTTTTAATAAAATCTGGAGAAGTTTGTGGAGGTGTAACATGTATAAAATCAAATTTTTTAGTTACTTCTTTAGAGTTGCCATCTTTATCAGATTGCTTAAATACAGCTTCCTTCGCTTGTCCATCTATAGAAATTAAATTATGTTGGAAACTTCTTTGAATTCCATAAGAGTCACATATTTCATTAAGTGGACCTTGAAAGTGTGGTACTCCAAATATAACTGGTTTAGCACAAAGAAATTCTAAATGGCTATCATTAAGTTTACCTTTTTTCTTTAAATGATCAGCAGCTAAATATGCAATTTTTTGTGGAGCTCCAGCACATTTAATTGGCATTGGTGGCTCAGTAAACAATAACGTACCACCATCTAAATTTTTTAAACATTCCCAAGTATATGTTGCCATTTCAGCAGAATAATTTGTACATACATTATTTTTACCAAGACTTTCTTTTAACCCTGCAACACCATCAAAATTCAATTTTAAACCAGGACAAACAACTAAATAATCATACGTATAAGTATTGCTGTTTGTTTTAACTGAGTTTGAATCAGGCATAAACTCTTCTGCATGTTCTTTAATCCATTTAACATAACTAGGCATTACTTCAGACATTGGTTTTATTGTATTACCTACATCATAAGCTCCTGCTCCAACCAAGGTCCAGGCTGCTTGATATAATGATTTTTCTGAAGGTTCTATTATTGAAATACTTAAATCCGATTTTAAACTATTAATTCTTGAAGCAACTGATATCCCTGCACAACCACCACCAACAATAAGAACGTTTGAGTGTTCCATAATAATAAAATTCTACCATCTTTATAAATAATAGATATACATCCTAATAGTTGTCTTTGATTTTCAAATATCGTTGATAAATTTAGCTAATTATTTATAATCATTCTAAAAAAAAGGAGAATTAAATGACTTTAAAAATTAATACTATGGCACCTGACTTTAAAGCCAAAACTCAACTAGGCGATATTTCTTTTCATGAATGGTTGGGCGATAGCTGGGGTGTTTTATTTTCACATCCAAAAGATTTCACACCAGTTTGTACTACTGAACTTGGAGCATTAGCAAAAATGAAACCAGAATTTGACATAAGAAATGTTAAAGTAATTGGTTTAAGCGTAGACCCAGTAGATGACCATGTAAAATGGTTAAACGATATTACTGATGTTTGTGGAATGAAACCTGAGTATCCAATAATAGCAGATGAGAAATTAGAAGTTGCAAAACTTTATAATATGCTAGAAGGAGATGCAGGTGTTACATCAATGGGTAGAACTGCTGTAGATAACGAAACTGTTAGAACAGTCTATGTTATTAGACCAGATAAAAGAATTGGACTATTTTTGACCTATCCAATGACAACTGGAAGAAATTTTGCGGAAATTTTGAGAGCAATAGACTCAATGCAGAGAACTGCTAAGCATAAAATTGCTACTCCTGCAGATTGGCAACCAGGGGAAAAGGTTATTATTATACCCAAAGTTACCAATGAGGAAGCAAAGAAAATTTATCCAGATGGTTGGGAAACAGTAAAACCTTATTTACGAAAAGTTCCAGATCCACAAAAATAATTTGGATACAAAAGTTTTAAACCAACAATCTCAGCATTGGGAAAAAAATTTCTCAAATAAGCCTGAGATGTTTGGTTTAGAGCCAAGTCTATCTGCCAAAAAATCGTTAGAAATTTTTAAAAAAAATAAAATTAAAAATATATTAGAGCTTGGAGCAGGTCTTGGAAGAGATACAATTTTTTTTGCTCAAAACTCTATTCAAGTTCATGCTCTTGACTATAGTCCTTCAGGTATAAAAGTAATAAAAGAAAAGGCTAAAAAATATAATTTAGATCATTTAATTACAGCAGAAATTTTTGACATTAGAGACACATTTAAAATAAATAATAAATTTTTTGATGCTTGCTATTCTCATATGCTTTATTGCATGGCTTTATCAACTTCTGATTTAATTAAAATAAATGCTGAAATTAATAGAGTTTTAAAGACAGGAGGATTGAATATTTATACTGTGAGAAATGACATCGATGGAGATTATAAAAATGGTATACATAGAGGAGAAGATATGTATGAAGCAAATGGATTTATTGTTCATTTTTTTACAAAAGATAAAATAAATAGCCTGTTAAGTGACTTTGATAATTTAATATTAGAGCAATTTGACGAAGGTAATTTTCCAAGAAAACTTTACTTTGTAGTAAATAAAAAAAATAATTAAGTAGATTTATATTTTTTCATACAAATTTCAGCTAAAAGTAAGTTTGGATCAATAAAAGTCTTTGACTCCTTCGCTTTCTTAAAAGATTTGTATGCAAATATCGCTATAGGTAGCTCTGTACATCCAAGGATTATTTTTTTACATTTTTTTCTTATTAAAAAGTTTACAGAAGATTTGATAGCTTTTTCAGCATCTTTAACTTTTCCCATTTTAACCAATTTAATTGCTTTATTTACTGATTTTTTTTGAATATTTTTACTAGGACTTATCAATTGAAAATTTTTATCAAAATAGTTGTTATAAATTTTCGTTTTCAAAGTAGCTTCTGTACATAAAATTCCAATTTTTGAATTTTTTTTACATGTTTTGCTTGTGTAATTATAAACCTCTTTTGGCATACTGATCAGTGGAACATTTATTTTTCTTTGTATATCAGCGTGCCAGTAGTGAGCTGTGTTACATGGCATGACAATAAATTTACATTTATTTTTTTGCAACATTTTACAACCAGCTACTAGTTCTTTTAAAACATTTGTATATTTTTTTAAGTTTTCTGGTCTTTTAGGTGTGTTAGATTTGTTATAAAGTATAAACATAGGATACTTTTGATCCATTTTTCCTCTATTCAATTTTGCAAGCTTATTACAAAAATCTAAACCTGCTTGTGTTCCCATTCCTCCTAAAATTCCAATCATAAATCGATAAATTATTTAAATAAGTTAAAAAATATATATCCAATTTATTAACATTAAAATCAACGATTAATTACTATTATGTATCTATCTACCTAATTAAAGTTATCAAAGGCTATAAAAAGGAGTATAGATCAGTGAATGAATAAAAACCTAATTATACTAACTTTGAGTCAAATTTTTAGTTTTACAGCTGCACCAGTAACAGTTTTTTTAAGTGGAATCATTGGTTCTCAAATCAGTCCATTGCAATCATTATCAACTTTACCAATGTCTATATCTGTTGTTGGTATAGCAATAGGAGCTATATTTGCCACTAAGGTAATGAGTTTGATTGGAAGAAAAGCTGGATTTATATCTGCGTCTATAGGAAATTCTGTAACTTCATTAATAGCTGCCTTTGCGATACTACAACAGAGTTTTTATTTATTTTGCTTTGCAAATTTTTTTATTGGTGTTGGTATGGCATTTACACACCAATATCGTTTTGCTGCAGCTGAAAGTGTAGAAAAGGATAAAGTACCCAAAGCAATTTCTATAATATTATTAGGTGGAATTGTATCAGCGTTTTTAGGACCAGGAATTGCAAATTATGCCAAAGATATTGTAAGTGAAAATTTATATGTTGGATCTTATCTTGCACTTTCAATTTTAACAATTTTTCCAGTAATTTTCTTTATGTTTTATGAGAATACTTCAAAAGTAGTATCTAATGTTACAAACTCAGGAAGAAGTTATTTTGAATTAATTTCACAACCAAGATTTTTACAAGCAATAGTGGCAGCAGCATTTGGTTATGCAATAATGACGTTTTTGATGACGGCCACCCCTTTAAGTATGCATGTAATGGATAATATGAGTCTAAGCAAAACAAGCATTGTTATACAATTTCATGTTGCTTCAATGTTTTTGCCCTCCTTAATAACTGGTCATCTAGTTAAAAAATTTGGCCATAGTAAAATAATGTATGCAGGAGTATTTCTTTATAGCATTACAATAATAGCTAGTTTCTTTGAGCAAACTTTTAATAATTATATGTTTGCGTTAATTTTTTTAGGATTGGGATGGAATTTTTTATTTATATCAGGAACGAGTTTGCTTGTTTTAACTTATAGGGAGGAAGAAAAATTCAAAGCCCAAGGATTGAATGATTTTATTGTATATTCTATCCATGCTACAGGAAGTTTGTCAGCTGGAATTTTAATAGCACTTTCAAATTGGAAGACTATGAACATTATATGTATACCTTTAATGATTTTAATTATTTTAACATCATTAAGGGCAGATATTCTAAGTAAAAAAAATAAATGAACTTTTTAGTACTTGGTTTTTTGACGGGTTTAAGTCTAATTTTGGCTATTGGAGCTCAAAATATATTTGTAATGGAGCAAGGTTTAAAAAAACAATATATTTTTTTAGTCTGTTTAATTTGTTCTATATCAGATCTAATCTTAATTTTTTTTGGAATATTTTTATTTGAATACTTTAAAGTATTTTTTACAAAAAACGTTGAGCTGATTTTTAATATATTATTATTTATTTTCTTAATTTATTTTATTTATAATAAAATAATATCACTTTACAAAAGATCTAATCTTAACTTTGGTAGTGATATATTATCTTTAAAACATACAATAATTAAGACCTTAGGATTTACATATCTAAATCCACATGTTTATTCAGATACTGTATTTTTTTTAGGCAATTTCTCTAAAAACTTTGTAATAAATAATAAGGTTCTTTTTGGTTTAGGTGCTTCATTAGCATCCTTCTTGTTTTTTTTCTCTTTAGGATATTTAGCAAAGTTTTTTTCTAATTACTTGATTGATTCAAAAACATGGAAAACAATAAATTTTTTTATTGTTATATTTATGACTGTTTTATCTAGCTATGTATTTTTAGATATTATAGATTTAGTTTGACATCAACATAGGTAAATTAATAAGATAAATATTTATGTCTAATATTGAGTTTTCAAATCTTAATAAGTCTTTTGGAAAAAATAAGATTATAACTGATTTTAATCTAAAAGGAAAAGAAGATGAATTTTTAGTATTGGTAGGTCCCTCTGGTTGTGGAAAATCAACCTTACTAAGAATGATAGCAGGATTAGAAAAGATAGATGAAGGAGAAATTAAAATAAATAATCAGATAATAAACGATCTTCATCCATCTAAAAGACAAACCGCTATGGTTTTTCAATCTTATGCATTATATCCTCATATGAATGTATATGAGAATATGTCTTTTGGACTCAAAATAGAAAAAAAATCAAAAGAAGAAATACAAAATAAGGTTTTAAATGCCGCAAAGATCCTTAAAATAGAAGAACTTCTTGAGAGGAGACCAAAGGAATTATCAGGAGGACAAAGACAAAGGGTTGCAATTGGAAGAGCTATTACTCGTAATCCTAAAATTTTTTTATTTGACGAACCTTTGTCTAATTTAGATGCAGCTTTAAGAGCTGAAATGAGAGTAGAGATATCAAAACTACATCAACAAATAAAAACAAACATGATCTATGTAACCCACGATCAAATAGAAGCTATGACTTTGGCTGATAGAATAGTTATTTTGAACAAAGGTAATATTGAGCAAGTAGGTACTCCCGATGAAATTTATAGGGATCCAGACAATATTTTTGTTGCCCAATTTATTGGAACTCCAAAAATGAATATTTTAGAAATTGAACCTAAAAATGTTTTATCTAATAACATCTTAAAAGTATTAGGAAATGAAATATCATATAAAGAATTAAATTTTGATAAAAAAAAATATTTTATTGGCATTAGACCAGAAAATTTTGATCTAGGTGATAATTCTGAATATAAATTTTCACCTAAAATTGAATTAATTGAAAATCTTGGAAACGAAAAGATTATATATATGACAGTGGATGAACATCAATTAAGTGCAAAAATTTCAAGTGAAATTGAAATTAATAAATCGTTCGGTTTTTCTCTTAAAAATGTCTTTATTTTTGATGAAAATGGTAAAAGGATAAGATCTTAATACAACTAAAAATTGACTATTTATAAAATTATTTGTTATTTTATAATGTTTCTAACTTTAGAAATTTACTTTGAACTAATCGATTTCTTTTATTGAAAATCATTCTCATTTATTATTTAATTAAGAATTAAAAGAGTAGACACTAAAAAAAGAGGGGATATATGAGAAAAATAATATCAATATTTAGTGTAATAGCATTTTTATTTTCAAGTGTTGTTTACGCAGATATTAAATTCTGGACTACAGAGGTCCAGCCAGCCAGAATGGCTAAACAAGAAGAGATGGCCAAATCTTTTGAAGCAAAAACAGGAATTAAAGTTGAAGTAATTCCAATAGAGGAAAAAGATTTAGGAACTAGAGCAACTGCTGCCGCAGCTGCTGGAGATCTACCGGATGTAATTTACCATACTTTGCAATACGTATTACCATGGGCAGAAGCTGGAATACTAGATGTCGATGCAAATAATGATGTTGTAAAAGAATTAGGTAAAAAAACATTTGCACCTGGTGCATTAAACATGGCTAAAAAAGGATCAAAGATTGCAGCTGTTCCAGTTGATGGTTGGACACAGATGGTAGTGTATAGAAAAGATCTTTTCGAGGCAGCTGGTTTACAGCCACCAACAAATTATGCGAATATCACTAAAGCAATACAAACTTTATCAAGTGATAATATGTATGGATTTGTAGCAGCTACAAAAACTGACGAAAATTTTATGAGTCAGGTTTTAGAGCACGTGCTTTTAGCAAATGGTGTAAATATAGTAAAAAAAGGTGGAACAAAAAAACAAGGTAAAGCTTTAAAAAATTCACTTGAATTTTATAAAGTATTAGCAAAAGCAAGTCCTCCAGGAGAACTTTACTGGAAACAATCGAGAGCCCTATATTTTGCAGGACGTACACCAATGATAATTTGGTCACCATTTATCATGGATGAATTAGCAGGATTAAGAGACTCAGCGCCACCGACTTTCAACGTTGATCCAACATCAAATGAATTAGCTCAAAAAACTGGTTTTATTACCAATTTTAGTGGTCCTAATAATAAAAAAGGAGCAGCTTGGGCAGATATTAGATACTTTGGAATTACTGCTGATGCAGATACAGATGAAGCAAAACAATTCATCATGTATTCAATGGACGAAGGTTACACGAGCACTTTATCTATAGCACCTGAGGGTAAATTTCCTGTGAGAAGAGGAAATTCAAGTGATGCAAATGCATTTACAAAAGCTTGGAGTAAATTACCTGTTGGAGTTGATAGAAAAGCTCCTTTAACAGATCTATACTCTTCAGATGTTATTAATAACATAGTAGCAGGATTAGATACTGCAAGTAGATGGGGTGTTAAAGAAGGAGAGCTATCAAGAGCATCAAAAATTATTAACGCTCAGTTTATAAACAGAATCGCTAGAGAATATATAGACGATCAAATTTCTGTTGATGAAGCAGTTGATAAAATTAATGCTGAATTAGCTAAATTCTAATAATTTAAATTTTTAAAAAAAGCGGATAATATATTTTATCCGCTTTTTTTTTATGAAAAATAAATTATCATCCACTGAAAAGAGGACTGCTTATCTATTAACTCTTCCAGCAGTTTGTTTAGTATTTGCAATAATATTATTTCCAATATTTGCAAATATTTGGATAAGTTTTAAAGAGGTTGAGTTAAAAGATATAAGAATTCCAGAACCTAGAGCAAAAAAAATTGTTAAATCTATTTCTGGCGAAGATAACAAAATAAAATTCCTTTACAAATTAAGAAATAGTTCATTATTACAAGAAATAAGAAATGTAAAATTCGAAGATAAATACACAAATAATTTAAAACCATTAGATTTAGATCAAAGATGTATATATAAAAAAAACAAGATAAAATGTGATTTTGGTACTTGGCCAGCAAAGTATAAAGAAAATTTTGAGATCATTTTTGAGATAACAGATAATTCAACAATAAATAAAAAAGAACTTAAATCTATAAAGCCTAAATTAGATGGGGATTCAGATAATATATTATTAAATACTAATTTTACTTTAAAAAATTTTAAAAAAGTTATTTTTGAAAATGAATTTTTAGATTTATTACTTACTACATTTTATTATACATTTTTTGGAACTGTAGGTTCTATTGTTTTTGGGATATTGACTGCACAAATGGTTAATCAAAAATTTTATGGTAGAACATTTATGAGAAGTGTTTTGTTATTTCCGTATGTTGCTCCAGTTGTAGCTTTAGCTTATACATGGGAACTTCTTCTTGATCCAAATAGTGGAACTTTAAATAGTTTATTGTTAAATTATCAGATAATTGAAACCCCAATTAACTTGTTAGGTCAAAAGTATATAGATATCAATATTTTGGGTATTGATTTAAAATTAAGACTTGCTCTAACTACTGTAATAATATTTGAAATATGGAGATATTTTCCTTTAGCTTTTCTATTTATTCTTGCAAGACTTCAAGCAATCCCAAAAGAATTATACGAAGCTGCGGATGTCGATGGAGCTAGTCCTTTCCAAAAATTCTTTAAAATAACTCTCCCTCAAATAACAGCCGTAATCTCTATACTCTTCATGATTAGATTTATTTGGAACTTCAATAAGTTTGAAGATGTATTTTTACTTACTGGGGGAGCATCAGGAACAAGAACTTTACCAATAAATGTATATCAACAGGGGTTTGCAATATCTGATATTGGAATGGGATCAGCTGTTTCAATTGTAATTGTAATTCTTTTACTTTTATTCATGTTTTTCTATTTTAAACTTTTAGGAAAGAGGGTAAATGAAAGTTAAAAATATAATTATATTTTCTATTATTTCTTCTTTACTACTAGTAAGTTTAATTGCTATTTGGAAAATCCTTTCGACTTTGCAAGGTATAAAATTAAATAGTTTAAATATTCAAATTATTTTTTTTATAGGATTCTTTATAACTTTATTAAATACAATGATTTCTAATAAAGTTAATTTAATAATTAGATTTTTAATATTTGCATCCATTTTTATATATATTGATGGATTTTTAATTCAGTCTTTACCGGTTTGGTATAACATAGGAAATTTTTTAATAATTTATTTATATTTTGTTAAAATTGAAAAATATAATAATAATTTTTTTGTTAATGAGCATTCTACACAAACAATAATATTTGATTTTCTCACATTGTTTGGAATAGTTCTATTCTCCTTTGTTATTTTATTTCCATTTTATATGATGTTAGTGACAAGTTTTAAAACCCAAATAGCTTTACTTGTTAATCCTTTAGATTTCTCTATAAATTTTGGACAAGATCTTAAAGATTTATTTAAATCTTATTTTGTAATTTTTAAATCATATAAATTTGGAAAATATATTTTAACTAGTACCATTGTATCTTTAGGAACAGTCTTTATTACCCTATTATTTGCTATTCCTGCTGCATACGCAATTGCCAGATTAAATTTTTTTGGTAAAACTTTTTTGTCTACTTCAATTTTAATTATATATATGTTTCCAGCGATTGTTTTAGTAATACCACTTTATACTGTTTTTAGTCAGCTAGGTTTAAGAAATTCAATATCCGGATTACTCATTGTTTATACAGCAACGACTCTCCCAGTTGCTATTTATATGCTACAAGGATATTTTAAAAGTATACCCAAAGAGCTAGAAGAGGCAGCGATATTAGATAAACTAAGCTGGTTCGGAATTATTATTAAGATTATATTGCCATTAAGTATCCCAGCAATTTCATCCGTTGCACTTTACGTATTTATGATAGCTTGGAATGAGTTTTTATTCTCGTTAATGTTTTTAGATAATCCAAATTCTTTCACATTGTCTAGAGCAATACAGTATTTAAGTGGAGATGCTGAAACACCAAGACAATATTTAATGGCTGGCTCAGTCATTGTAACATTGCCAGTTTTATTTATATTTGTTTATTTTGAAAAGTATCTAGTTAGTGGATTAACTGCAGGAAGTGTTAAGGGTTAGTGACCAAATATATAAAAAAAGCAAAAAAAGTTTTATTAGGTAACAGACGGAATGGTTATACCTTGCCCACAAATAACAAATTATATCCTGCTCAATGGAACTGGGACTCTGCATTTATTGCATTAGGTTATTCTTATTTTAATTTGAATTTTGCTTTAGATGAAATCAGTACTTTATTGAGGGGCCAATGGAAAGATGGCATGGTTCCACATATTCTTTTCCATGATAAAAATACCAATTATTATCCTAATTATTCGGTATGGAATTGTGGTAACAAAATTAGCTCATCAGGAATAACCCAACCACCAATAATGGCAAGTATATTAAAAAAGATTGTAGACAAAAATAAATTTAACAAAAAACAAAAATCAAAAGTAATTAAAATTATTCAAGATCTAAAAAGATATCATGAATGGTTTATAAAATTTAGAGATCCAAATAAGACAGGTTTAGTTTCAATTCTTCATCCTTGGGAAAGTGGATATGACAATTCACCTTTGTGGGATATACCAATGAATAAAGTAAAACTTGAAAAAAACTTAAAGTACAAAAGAGGTGATATTAAAGTTGTTAACCCCAAATATAGGCCACTTGATATTGATTATGATAGATACGTAACTATTAAAAATTTTCTAAAGAAAAATAAATATAATACAAAAAAAATTTATAAATTATCTTTATTTAATGTAGTAGATATAGGCTTCAACTCTATATTTTTAAAGGCAAACAAAGATCTTTTAATTTTACTTAAAAAATTCAATTCAAATTTTTCTAATATTAAAAAATATATTGAATTAAC
>CACJZM010000005.1 GCA_902597895.1 uncultured Pelagibacteraceae bacterium | reverse complement strand
GCCTTAAAAAAAACATAAATGATAATTAATTACTTGCAAAATTTATAACAAGTAATAATCAAGCGATATATGCAAAAAGAAGTAACAAGATCATGGGCTTTATTTTTAGGTATAGGAACAATAATGATTGCACATGGATTACAAATGCAGGTAATGGGGATAAGATCTGTAAACGAAAATTTCAATTTAATAACTACAGGTATATTTATGTCTGGATATTTTATTGGTTATTTTCTAGGTTCTCAAACAACTCCAAAATTAGTTCAAAAAGTTGGTCATATTAGAGTTTTCGCAGCCTTCGCATCTTTGGCATCGTTAAGTGCATTGTTAGCTGCAGTATATGTAAATCCAGTAATGTGGACATTTAGCAGGTTTATCACAGGGATAAGTCTTGTTAGCTGTTATATAGTTGCTGAAAGTTGGTTAAATGATAGGGCAACAAATAAAAATAGAGGTCAATTGTTATCTGCCTACATGATTATACTATTTGGAGGTTTGGCTTTAGGAATGCTTTTATTAAATGTAAGCAACCCTAATAGTTACGAACCTTTTATATTAGTTTCAGTTCTACTTTCTTTAGCATTAGTTCCTATACTTTTAACGAAAAGATCTGCACCGAAATTTAAAAAGATAGGCACAATAAATATAAAAGAATTATATAAAATTTCTCCGTTGGGAACAGTTAGTTCTTTTTGTACAGGTTTAATTCATTCAGCTTTCTTTTCTTTAATTGCAGTATATGCAACTACTTCAAATTTTACTTTGTTTGAAACATCAATTTTATTATTTATGGCAACAATAGCTGGAGTAATTTTTTCAAGGTCCTATTGGATATTTTTCAGATAAATATGAAAGAAGAAGAGTTATTGTAATTACAACATTATTTGGTGCTTTGTTTGCATTTATAGCAATTATATTTGGTGGTGAGTCTCTTCAGAATATGTATTTATCGGTTAGATTGTCGTTAAGTAAAATTATATTCTTCATTTCAGTTGGTCTTTATGCAGGATTAGCTCTTCCTTTGTTTTCACTAAATCTTGCACATACAAATGATTATGTGACTAAAGATAAATTTGTTGCAGCAGGAGGTGGTATTCAGCTAATTTTTGGTATCGGTGCAATAATTGGTCCAATTTTATGCTCATTGTTTATGGATATTTTAAATATAAATGGTTTTTTTATTTTTTTAATAGTAGCTCATTTAATTATTGCAATATTTGGAATTTATAGAATGAAAGTTAGAGATAGTGTAGACAATCCTGACTCAACTTTTACACCTGTGCCAGCAACTATTACTCCTGCAGGATTAGAATTAGATCCTGATACACCAGCTAATTTAGATAATAATAAAACAACATTTGGTTAATTTATTTTTATAAGGTTGTAATGAATAAACAGAACGCAAGTAGATTGTGGAAAATGATACAGGAGGCTGGCGATTATTTGGTAGGACAACTGCCTGATCACCCAAACCATCCTAAGGGTAGAAACCCATACGCTCATGTAGCTATTTGTATAAAAAGTAAATTTAATGTGAGTTACAAAGATATTCCTGACGATCAGATAAACGATGTAATCAATTATATTGAGTTTTTAAAAAAAAATCCAAGTTAATTTTTATTGTTTGGGAAAGTAATCTTTTAAGTCGCCTTCTCTATAAACATCTGCAGTACAACAATGTAAACCTCCTCCAAAAGCATAAGCATCTCTTAATTCTACAGGTATAACTTCCATTCCTAATTTATCGAGTTGTTCAGCTTGATATTTTTCACTTTTTTCTACACATACAGTTTTTGGATCTAAAATTAAAACATTCATAGATAGCCATACAGATGAATAACATAGAGGTGGGGGTTCATTGTGGGCTGGTTGAGCTGCGTCTATAATTTTCCAGCCATTATCTTCAAATAGTTTTCTTTGCTCTTTAGGTAGTTTTCTTTGCGGATTATTTATTATTAAACCTTCTTTAATTGGAGTAAAAGTTGCATCAATATGAATTGGATATGGATCTCCAGGAAAGTTAACTGCATGGACTCTGTGATCTTTATAATGTCTTTTGATCCAATCAATTCCTTTTAAATTGGTTGTAAATCCATGCTGCACTACTAAATCTTTTCCAAATCTTAATACGTCTGCTGCATCGAATAACGGTTCTTCTTCAGTAGTTACAAAATATTTTTGCTCTGTCCATTCTAATCTTTTTTGAACACCAATTTTATCAGACAAATAATCTTTTCTATAATCAGCATCAGTAAGTCTTGGTTTGGGAGCAGACTCGTGTCTCATATTTGGATCTTTATTATAGTATTCTTTAAGCAATGGTCTGTAGCATAGATATTCAAACCATCGACATCTATAACTCATCGTTGCTTCTAAAATTTCATTTCCAACAGTAAGTAATACGTCTCTTGGTGGCATGCATCCAAACATTGTCTCAGATTTCCAATCTGGTGTAGATGTAGGTTGATTAAAATTCATTGGCACTGGTCTATCAACCTTAATTCCTCTTTTTTCTAAAATGCTAGAGAAATCATCTAACAACTGGTTTGCTTTATCGACAGAGTCTTTCGTCCTTGGTCCGTATTGACCTCTCATATCAGAGTCCTCAGGAACTTTTGCATCTAAAGCTGGTTCAGGAGCAGGTATACATGTTCCGTCTGCTCTTCCAACAATTACATGTTTTAAAGGATCCCATTCATTCCAGCTATTAACAATTATTTTATCTTTCATTCACTTAATTTAATGCAATAAATCTTCTATTGCTTTTAATTATAAAGCTATAATAAAAAATAGATAAAAAAATCAAAAATCCACCAGTTATTGTATTGGTGGATGGAATCTCATTAATTCCCAGCCATGGAAGCCACACCCAAAATATACCACCTATAACTTCTGTCAGTGATAATAGAGTTAATTCAGCGGCTGGAATATTTTTTGATGCAATTGAATATAAAATTAAACCTAGGCACACTAAAGTTCCATGTAAGGCAAATAATGCCTCATTTTTTCCAGATGATAAAATATTTGAATTATTCGAAATTAAAACAGCTAACGAAACTATCAAACATATAAAACCAGCAAGAGCAACGGTTGTGAATTTAGGCGTTTCTTTTCTCCATCTTAAACTCACAGAAAATATTGAGAAACCAGTTGCAGAAGTAAGACCTAAAATAAATCCAACTAATGTATTTTTTTCATGATTTCCAAAAGCCATTATTACAATTCCAATAGTAGCAATTATAATTGAAACCCAAACACTAAAAGAAATGCTTTCTTTTAAAAATAAAAAACCTAGCAATGCAGTAATAAAAGGCATCGCCGCTAAACACAATAATGTAACCGCAGCTGTGGTATTTGTGATTGACCAAATAAAAGTAATCATTGCAATTGCTAAACCTGAACCACCAATTAAACCTGACAGACCTATTTTTTTATAGTTAGATAAAAAATTTTTACCCTCATCAAAATAAAGATAAACGTTTAAAAGTGTAAATATGACAAAACCCCTAGTAAACAAATATTGCCATGGAACTGTTTCAGGTTGGTCTATGTTTCTAACCACATATGGGCCAAATGACCACAATATTCCCGCAAATAATACTACAGGAATAGCATATCTAGCATTTTTTAGCTCATTCATGATAAATTTTTATTTTTAATTCTGATTTTCTACAACAAAATTTTTAAAATTGATATAAATTTAAATTGAGATTCTATGGATTTAAATATTATTAAAATTGCCTCTGATACATCAAATAACAAAGTAATTAAACATTACACAGATATTGCGAAACAAAAAAACCCACTTTGCGGTGATCATATAGAAATAAAATTAAACATTTATGAAAATCAAATTATTGATTTTGCATACCAAACAAAATCATGTGTATTCTGCCAAGCATCAGCTAGCATGTTGTCAAAAAAAACTATTAAAAAAGATATTATATCAACAAAAAAGTTTCTAATGATTGCTGAAAAATTGTTTGAAAATGATAAGATATCATTAAACTCGGACTGGAAGACTCTAAAAAAAATCTTTAATAAGAAAAATTTATCTAGAAAAGAATGTTTACTTTTACCAATCAGAGCTTTATTAAAAATAATTAAACAAAGAAATGTTTAGTCAAAATATTAAAAAGTCTATAATAGCAGGAATATTTTCAATATTAACAATTGGTGTTTTGTCAATCCTCACTTATAAAAGTCAATATGGTGTATTTCTAATTGCATCTTTTGGATCTACCATGGTTTTATTATATGGTTATCCAGAAAGCCCGTTTGCTCAACCTAAAAATATTATTTTAGGTCATTTGATAACATCTGTCGTAGGAGTTATTTTTTTAAACTTTATATCTCTTCCAATCTACCTCATGTTACCTCTTGCAGTAGGATTTGGAGTAATGCTTATGATAGCTCTTAATATTACTCATCCCCCCGCTGGTGGAAACCCAATTATAATTATAATGGGTTCTGTCTCGTTTGATTATTTGCTTATGCCTGTAGTTGTAGGATCAATAATAGTAGTAGTGTTTGGCATTATTCTTAATAAATTTATTTTAAAAAAGGAATACCCAAAGTAGACATAATTTAATTGCTTGATAATTAGTTTTTATGATAAGCTTTATAGTAAATTAATCTAATAAGTACTTAAAATATTACTAAAATTAGGAGAGAAAATGAAAGTATTATGTGTGTTGTATGATGATCCTAAAGGAGGTATGCCTAAGACATATCCTCTATCAGATCTTCCAAAATTAGAAAAATATCCAGATGGGATGACATTGCCAAGTCCAAAAGGTAGAGATTTTACACCTGGAGAACTTCTGGGTTGTGTTTCAGGAGAACTGGGATTAAGAAAATTTTTAGAAAGTAACGGACATGAATTAATTGTTACAAATAGTAAAGATGGTGATGGATGTGAAGCTGATAAACATATTGTAGATGCTGATATAGTTATATCGCAACCATTTTTTCCATACTATTTAACTAAAGAGAGAATTGCTAAAGCAAAAAATCTTAAGATGGCAATTACCGCAGGTATTGGTTCAGATCATGTGGATTTACAAGCAGCTATGGATAACAAGATTGATGTAGTTGAAGTAACCTTTTGTAACTCAAGATCAGTTGCTGAACATATTGTAATGATGATTGTTTCTATGGTCAGAGATTACCATAACCAACATAGAATTGTTAATGAAGGTGGATGGAATATTGCTGATGCAGTTCAAAGATCATATGATGTTGAAGGCATGCATATTGGAACAGTTGCTGCAGGTCGTATAGGTTTAGATGCTTTAAGAAAAATGAAACCTTTTGATGTTCATTTACACTATTTTGATAGACATAAATTGCCAGAAAGTGTTGAGAAAGAATTGAACCTTACATTTCATGAATCTGTGGAGTCAATGGTTAAAGTATGTGATGTGGTTACAATTAACTGCCCACTTCACCCTGAAACTGAAAATCTTTTCGATGATGCAATGATAAGTAAGATGAAGAAAGGTGCATATATTGTAAATACTGCTAGAGGAAAAATTTGTAATAAAGATGCAATTGCAAAAGCTTTAAAAAGTGGTCAATTAAGTGGATATGCAGGAGATGTATGGTTCCCACAACCAGCTCCTAATGACCATGTTTGGAGAAGTATGCCTAACCATGGAATGACACCTCATACCTCTGGTACATCATTATCAGCTCAAGCTAGATATGCTGATGGTGTAAGAGAAATTTTAGAGTGTTTCTTCGAAGGAAAAGAAATTAGAAACCAGTACCTTATTGTTCAAAATGGACAATTAGCTGGTATGGGAGCTCACTCTTATAGTAAGGGATCAGCTACAAGTGGATCAGAAGAGGCAGCAAAATATAAAAAAAAATAAAGTTTCTTTAAGAAAATTTTATAAACCATTTATCGCCACATATATATTTTTTAGTGTGGCGATAAGTTTTTACCCTAGTTTTGATTTTTATTCCTTCAAAGGACAATTATTAATTTTGAGTGTTTCTATATTCAATGGCGTGATGGGGTTTTACATAAAAAAACTATAAAACATAAGGTTCATGTTTTACTTCATTATTCAAAACTCTCTCAACTGCAAATGCACTAATATCTATTGTCTGATAAGATCCAGTTGTAATTAGTTCTGTTAATGCTCTTCCTATACCAGGTGCTTGCATCAATCCTCTGCCGGTAAATCCTGAGGCCATATATACATTTTCATATTTTGGGTGTTTTCCTACTACTGCATTATTGTCTAGTTTATTACAATCATAGTACCCTGCCCAACCTCCAGTAAGTTTTAATTCTTCAAAAACTGGGATTCTTTTTGCAAGTGCTGGCCAAACTAGTTCTTCAAAATCATTCCAAGCTGGTTCTAAATCTTCGGCATCAAATACTGATATTGGAGAGCCTGCTAAATATTCTTTTCCCTCAGGTCGCCAATATACGCCTGTAGTCAGATCTCCAGTGAGTGGCATTTCAGGGATATGCTTTGGGCATTTTACTCTAAATACAGTATGTTTTTGAGGCACCACAGGAATATCATCTAACAATTCTTTGGTCCAGCATCCAGCAGCAGATATAATTGTTTTGGCCTTAATTTCTGACAAATTCTTAATTTCACCTTGGACGAAGGTTGCTCCAAGTTCCGCAGCTTTACTTTTTAAAGCTGCATGAAATAAAAATGGATCTATCCAGCCTTCCGTCTTATTATCTGTAAAGGTAGCTGTTTCTATGCCTTCATTATTTATATAAGGAAATATATTAGTAATTTCAGATCCTTTAATATTTTTGGTTCCTGCTTCGCAAGCTTTATGATTTTTTAAAGCCTTATATTGTTCTTCGGCATGCTCAGGTCCAAACATTAGCAAATAACCATTGGGTACCATGCTTGCCGTAGGATGTGGATTTTTTTCTGTTTTAAGTATATCAGGTAATTGAAAAATGAAATCTTTTGCAAATTTACCAAGTAAAATATTTTCTTTCTGAAAAAATTGTCTTCTAAATCCTCCAAGCGACAAAGGGAATGAGGCATTTTTATAAGTCGGATCTCTTTCAATTACTTTAACTTTTCTTCCTTCTTTTGATAAAAAATATGCGGTTGCAACACCAATTATTCCACCACCAACAATTACTACATCATCCATATTTAATTTAAATATACCAGAGTCGTATTAAGTATTAAAGCATAACAACACCACACTAGGTAGGGAATCATTAAATAAAAACTTAATTTACTTATTTCTTTAAATTTGATTATTAAAAATACTATAAACAAAACTAAAACAATCAGATTTATCAAGCTTAGTATAAGGTTATGAAGTCCAAAAAATGAAATACTCCAAGTTGTATTAAAAAATAAATGCAAGAAATATATATATATAATATTAAGATTTCTAAAATTTTTATTCCAAACAGACCAAATCGCAATTGTCATAAATAAATAGAGTATTGTCCATACGGGGCCAAATAGCCAATCTGGTGCCGTAAAAGCAGGTTTCGATAATTCAGAATACCATGGTTCTTTTGACGTAAAGGTCGCAACTGCTCCTATAAAAGACGCTGAATATGTAATAATTCCAAAAATTACGAATGATAAAAATTTATTTTTAAACATAATGATATATATATCAATTCATTATGAATGATAAAGTCTTATGGGTCACCGGAGCAAGTAGTGGTATTGGTGCTGCTGTGGCAAATAAATTTGCTAGTAAGGGATGGAAAGTTGCAGTTTCTGCTAGAAGGGTGGAATTATTAGATGAACTCGCAAAACATGAAAACATTTTTTCTTACCCTTTAGATGTAACTGATGCAATTAAGTTAAAAGAAGTTTTTAATAAAATAGTAAATGATTTGGGTAAAGTAGATATGTGTATTTTAAGTTCAGGAACTTATGAAAGAAAATCCGAAAAAGAGATTGATGTAAATAATATAAGAAATGTAATAGAAGTAAATTTTCTTGGCGTAATTAATTCTGTAGGAGCTGTTGAAAGTTATTTTAAAAACAAGAATAGTGGACATATAGCAATAGTATCTTCGCCAGTTGGATATAGAGGATTACCAAAATCTTCTGGGTATACGCCTTCTAAAGCGGCTCTAAATAACTTCACACAAGGAATATATTTTGATTTTATTAAATATAATGTGAGAGTATCTTTGATTTGTCCTGGTTTTATTAAGACAGCACTTACTGATAAAAATGAGTTCAAAATGCCATTTCTCAAATCACCTGAATATGCAGCAAATAAAATATATGATGGTCTTATAAATAAGAAGACTTTTGAGATTATTTTTCCTATACAAATTGCCGTAATTTATAAAATCTTCCAGATTCTTCCGAATAGAATTTATAATTATTTAATATCTAAGTTTGTAAATCGTTAATCCTTTACAAACATTACAGTTAGTTCTGCTACTTTGATACCAAATTTTGTCATTGTAGCTCTATTAATTGCCACTCTTTCATCTTGCATGAAAATCCAATCGTCAAAAGTAATTTTCATTTCTCTACCTTTAACAGGTACTAATAAAACATATTCAAATTTAAAAGCAGGGCCATATGAATAACCTTTTGCAGTGCCTACAACATCCCCTGCTGTCCCCTCATAATTATGATTATCAATTTTATTAATTTTCCACTGCCTTTTTTGAATTTCACCATCATTCCAAACAAATCTTTCATCTAATATTAATTGTTTACCATCCCAATTACCATTAAGATCTGCTGAAAATTGCCTAGTGACCTTACCTGATCTATTTTGAAGTATACCCCAGGCTTTAACATTTCCGGATAGATATTCTTCAATTATAAGTCTTGGTTTCTGATCTTTGAAATCTGTAGGTTTCATATTATTGCCTGAACATCCTGTTAAAAAAATTAAGATAATTATTGTAATTATTTTTTTCATAAAAGTCTATTTATTAGATAAAGAGAATTGAATTAAATCAATATTTTTAGATTTAAATCCTGCTTCACAATAAGAGAGATAAAAATTCCACATTCTTTTAAAGGTTAAATCAAAACCTTGCTTGGAAATTTGAGACCATTTTTTATAAAATTCATCTCGCCATATTTTAAGTGTGTTCGAGTAATGTATGCCATATGAGTTATAGTCATTGATTTCTAAACCTGTCTCTTTTGCGTATTGATGTAAACTTTTTTTACAAGGTAAAAAACCTCCAGGAAAAATATATTTTTGTATAAAATCCTCTTTTTTTTTGTATCTCTCATACAATGCGTCATCAATTGTAATAGCTTGAATTGCAGCTCTACCTTTTAGATCGAGATTTTTTTTAATAGATTCAAAATAATTTTTAAGGTAATTTTGTCCAACTGCCTCAATCATTTCAATAGACGCAATAGAATTATATTTATTTTGTACATCTCTATAATCTTCCATTTTTATATTTACTTTTTCATTTAAGCCATTTTTATGCATTCTTTCTTTAGCGTAATTAAATTGTTTTTTTGAAATAGTGATACAATCCATTTTAATATCAAAATTTTTACCAATAAACTCTGCAAACCCTCCCCAACCACATCCAATTTCTAAAACTTTGTCACCATCTTTTATATTGAGAAGGTTTGATAATTTTTTATATTTATTTATTTGTGCACTTTCTAAGTTAGCTTTTTCAGTTTCAAATATTGCACTTGAGTATGTTAAAGTATTATCTAACCACAATGAAAAAAACTCATTTCCTAGGTCATAATGTTTAGAAATATTTTCTTTACTTCTTTTTTTTGTATTTTTTATGAAAAAGTTTTTTATTTGGTTTACAAAAGAAATATCAATAATTCCAGATATTTTGTGAACTTTTTTAATATTTCTTGCAGTAATCTCTATCAAATCAGATAGATTATCTGTTTCAAAATCTCCTCTCATATAAGATTCAGCTAATCCAATGCTACCTTTGTTTATTATATTAAAAGAGAAACCAGGTTTGTTTATTTTAATATTTGCCTTTAATTTTTGATCTTCTGAACCAAGAATATATTTTTTATCATCAAAGTTTGTCAAATAAATAACACCATGCTCAATATTTTTTAATGCCTTAAACATTAATTGATCTGAAAAACTATAAAAATTCATTTATTCAATTGTAATATTATTTTTAATTTTAATTTTTTTTTTTACTAATTTTATTCCTTTTAACCATAATCTTAATGCCTCAAAATGTATCGCCGAGATAATTTTAAATGTCATAAGAGGGTGCTTTAAGTAAGAAAAAAGCAGGTTTTTTGATGTTAGTTCGCATCTTTTTCCATCTTGTGACGCGAATAGCAGTTTTCCTTCACTATCTCTTTGATCAATTACAATTGATAACTTGTTTCCGGGGATTAAAATTTTAAAAAAATATTCTGATTTCAAATCCATGAATGGTGAAACAAAAAATTTTTTTATACAGTTATTTTCAATTATATTTTGGTAAGAATTTATCTGAAATACATAAGTATGTTGTTCACCAAATGTATTTTTAACTTCATAAAGTATTGCAATTAAGGATTTACTTTTATCATAAACAAAAAAGACACTAAGAGGATTAAATACATATCCAAAGATTCTTGGATAACACAACAATTTAATATTTATTTCTTGATCTTTTATTCCAGCATCTTTTAAATTTTTTATTACCCATTGTTTCAAAGATGAACCATCTCTATAACCATGATCTTTGTCATAAAAACTTATTAAATTAAATCTATTATAAGAAAAATAAGGTATTAAATCATTTAATGTGTTTAGTTCATCCAAATCTATTAATAATGAAAAAACTTTATACCTAAAATAATGAACTTTAGGTTTGAATCTTTTGTGTATCACCTCACCATTATAAATGTAAGAATCTCTAATCATTTAAATACTTTAACATATTTAAAGATGATTTAATTCCATCTTCATGGAATCCATAACCAAAATAACTTCCACAAAATAATATGCTTTCTTTATTTTGAATTTTTGACAGATTTTTTTGGTTAATGAGTGTATTTTGATCATAGTATGGATGAGTGAATTTCACTTTTTTAAATATTTTTTCTTCATTGATTTTTTGATAAGGATTAAGTGTTAAAAATATATTCTTATCTTCTTTTAAATTTTGAAGCAGATTTAACCAATAAGTAACACTATTATTATTTAAATTTAATTCATCTACTGATGAGTTCCAAGAACACCAATTTTTTTTATTTTTTGGCATAATATTCTCATCAAAATGAATATATGCAATATTTTCTTTGTACTTAAAATTAGATAAAATTGTCCTCTCCTCCTCTGTAGGTTTTTCTATTAATTTTAAGGCTTCATCCGCATGAGTTGCTATTATTACTTTATCATAAGAAAAGAATTCATTATCGTTTCCATAATAAACTTGTGCACCGTTTAAGTATCTTTTTATTCGATTTATTTTATAGTTTTTGAAGTATTCACCACTTATTTGTTTGAGTATTTTGTCTACATAAGTTTTGCTTCTATTAGAAACTGTATACCATTGTGGTCTATCTTTAATTTTAAATAACCCGTGATTCTGGAAAAATTTTAAAAAAAAACTTAAAGGCATTTGATTAGCTTCATACGGTGGCATTGACCAGATTGCTGAGACCATAGGTATTAAATGATAGTTTATAAAATATTTCGATAATCTTTGTTGATTTAAAAATTCACCTAGTGACAAATCAAGCTTTACATCATTTAAATTATTACTTTTTTTGTAAAATGAAATTATTTCAAAAAACATTTTTATAAATTTGATATTAAATAAATTTGAACGATTTGAGAAAATACCGTTAATACCTCTTCCACAATATTCTATATTGGTATCTTTAACTGAAACAGAGAAAGACATATCACTTTTTTCTATTTTAATTTTATTTTGTTGAAAAAAACTTATTAAGTTTGGATAAGTTTTGTAATTAAATACTATAAAACCAATATCAACTGGAATAATTTTATTTTGTAAATCAACTTCAAGGGTATATGCATGACCTCCGAAATGATCCTGTTTTTCAAATAAATCTACTTTGTGTGATTTAGACAGATAATAAGCTGCGCTTAAGCCTGAAATACCTGACCCAATTACTGCAATTTTCATTTATAAATAACTATTTCCTTTAACTGAAAAATACCTAGATGATTATTCCTTCGACCTATAAAGTTTTTATTTTATACGTAGAATTATTTTAGCACAGAAAACAAAAATCTTACAACTAAATTGGTATTTAGTTTATTAAATAGAATAAATTATTAGCTATCTTAATGTATGTTTACAAGATTAGCTATTTTATCTTTAAGAGCTAATTTTCTTTTTTTTAACTCTCTTAAGTTCAACCAAGAATCTGAGGTTCTATCATTAAGCCTGGTTTTAGATATTTTTTTAATTTGAACTTCTATTTGTTTTTTTTCTTTTGATAAGTCTTTTATTAAAGACATAAAGTTATTTTATCATAAAAATAAAAATTATTAAAATTTATTTAAAATTAATTTTCAATTTTAAGGTTAAAAAATTGAATTACGACTGCAAATAAAACAATTGATCCACCAAATAAAACAACTATGGGTGGATTCTCATTTATAAAAATCCATGCCCATAAAGGTCCAAGTATAGCTTCGGTTAACATTATTATTCCTACTAATGCAGATGGAGTTTTTCTGGCTCCAATTGTAATAAATATAAAACCAAGTCCAACTTGGAAAAAACCTGCAATAAATCCCAAAATTATATCATGACTAGAAACAATTATTTTTGATGAGAATAGATATCCCAATATCATTGCACCTATACCTGCAATAAGTTGCAGAGGTATCATATCTACTTCTGGAAACTTTCTTACAATTAGTATTAGCACTGCAAAAGAAATGGGCATTAAAAAAGCAGCTAAATTACCTATCATTTGGCCTGTTGTTAATGAACCACCCAGCATCAATGTAATCCCACATATTGCAAGAAATATTGAAGTTAGAGTTAACTTAGAAATTTTTTCTTTTAAAAAAATATACCCAAAAATAGCTAGAAATATTGTTTGTGTTTGAATGATAAAATTAGCATTTGCAACAGTAGTGCTGTACATTGCAAATACATAACCGGCATAACCTCCTGCCAAAATTATACCACCAACAAACCCAGGAGTTCCAATCGTAATGACTTTACTTAAAGTCTTATTTTTATATGTAAATATTAAAAATAATAAAACAACAATTGAAAAAAAAAATGATCTCCAAAACAGAATTTGCCAAAGAGTAGATCCTTCAAAAGATTTTACAATTAATCCACCAAAACTTAGTGCACATGCTCCCAAAAATACGATGAAAGGCCCAGGAAATTTTAGTAAAAAATTCATCTAATTTGATTTAAAATGTTTTCAGTTTCTATATCGTATAACCTAAGTAAATTTTGAGCCTCTTTCAAAGAAATATATTTAAATTTTATTTTTGATCCAGGGATTAGTTGAGTTAACCTATCGTAATCAGCAGAAATTACTACTGCAATCTTAGGATAGCCACCTATAGTTCCATGATCTGACAGCATAATTATTGGTTTTCCATCTGCTGGAACTTGAATCACTCCTTTAACTAAACCTTCAGATTTAATGTTAGTATTAGTTATATTTTCTATTTTTCCTCCTTCTAATCTCATACCCATTCTGTCCGTAAGTTTTGAAACTTTATATTCATCACTTACAAATTTATTTTGAGATAACTTTGAAAAATAATTAAAATTGGTCCCTTTTATTATTCTTATGAATTCTATTTTTGAATTTACATATTTAAGAGATTTTATTTCATAATTTTCATTATTTTTATTAATTAAAATTTTTTGACTTTGATTAAATTTTTCACCATTATTTGCACCAATTTTTGCTTTTGTGTTTGTTGAGTAACTACCAAAATGTTTTTCTTCAATTAAACCATCTTTAATTGATAAATAGCCATAAACAGACTTATTAGTTGATAAGATATCAATTTTATCTCCTTCTTGAAGAGAGAAACTTTTATAACAAATACCTTGTTCTTTAGATAAATTTTTTCTTAAAATTTTAAATGATATATTTCCGGTAACTGCACAAACTATATTGCCACCTACCAGTTCTAATAAAGGCCCTTGATATGCAAATTCAATACAGGCTTCAATTAAATTATTACCAACAAGTTTGTTGGCTATTACAAAATTTCTTTTATCCATAGCTCCACTTGATGGTAATCCAATATGATGATAATTATTTCTTCCTAGATCTTGAATAGTTGTATTAATTCCAGGTCTTATTATATTAAAAAATAACTTACTCATTTAGATTATTATATTCTTTTAAATCTACCTCATAAAATTCCACATCATCACCTGGATTTACTAAAGTTGGTTTAAATTGATTTTGTTTGTCAAAAATTTTCAAGGGTGTTCTTCCTATAATGTTCCACCCTCCTGGACTCTCAAAAGAATAAATATTACAAAATTGTTCAGTTATACCAATGGATCCTTTGGGGACCTTAACCCTAGGCGTACTCAGCCTTTTAAGTCTTAAGTTATCAGATATATCCCCTAAAAAAGGCATACCTGCAATAAATCCTGTCATATAACAAAAATACTTTTTAGATAAAAATGTTTTGATAATGTCTTCTTTGTCTAGTTTAAGTTTAGAAACAAGTCTGTCTAAATCTAAACTAAATTCATCGTTTATACAAATAGGAATTTTGACTAACTTTTTACTAAGATTAGTTGTTTCATTTATTTTTATTTTAAGGATAATCTCTTTTAACTTTTCAAAAGATATTAAACTTTGATTTAAAGAAATAATAAGCTTATTGTAAGAAGGCGTAATATTTAAAACACCGTCAATATTAAGGTTTTTAATTTCATTAAAATATTTTATTACTTCTAAATTTTTCTCAATGTTTACATCTTCTCCAAAATCACAATATAAAGCTGCGTCGCCAAGATTTGTTATATTTTTTATCATGACATGTTATACTCCTTCTATAAAATTATGGAAATTAATATCAATTGTGATTTAGGTGAAAAATCAAAGCTTCATTCTAATGAAAGAGACCCAGATTTATTAAAAATAGTTAATTCAGCAAATATAGCTTGTGGTTATCATGCGGGAGATAAAGAGACCATGAATGATGTAATTAAAATTTCAAAAAATAATGGTGTAAGTATTGGAGCTCATCCATCATTTAAAGACCCAGATAATTTTGGAAGAGAAAGAATGAATTTAAGAAATGATGAGATAAAAAAGTTAATTTTTGATCAGTATGAAATACTTCAAAAAATAGCTAGCAAACATGGTGAAAATGTTACACATATTAAGCCACATGGAGCTTTAAACAATATGGCGTGTGAAGATTTTGAATTAGCTTCCACATTGGCATTATCAATTAAAGAGATAGATAAAGATTTAATTTATTTAGTCCCAACTGGGTCCAAAATGGAACAAGCGGCAAGAAAACTTGATCTTAAAATAGCTTGTGAAATTTTTGCAGATAGGAATTATGAAGACGATGGTAATTTAATATCAAGAAAAAAACCTAATGCACTAATAATTAATCCTAAGGAAGCTAAGACACATGTGCTTAAAATGGTGAGAAATCAGTCGATTAATTGTCACAGTGGAAAGCAAATTCCTTGTAAAATAGACTCTGTTTGTATACATGGAGATAATCAAAGTTCACTTGATACAGCAAAATCAATTAAATTAAATTTAATTGAAAATGGTCTTGAACTTAAACCTTTAAACAAAATGAAAAAATTTAATTAAAATGAGAAATTTTTTGTTAGTATTTTTTTTATTAATTATAAATATTAATTTTTCTTTTTCTGCTAGCTCAGGTAGTAACGAAAATTCAAATCAGAAAACAAATTATGAAAAAGCTGTTTCACTAATTAAAGCAGCAAAAAAATATGAAAAAAAAGGCAAAGTTGAAAAGGCTGAAAAAAGATATCAAAAAGCTCAAAAACTTTTAATGAAAGCAAATAAAAAAAAACCTAAAAATGCAGACACACTAAATTATTTAGGATTTACCACGAGAAAGTTAGGTAATTTTGAGCAAGGAGAAAAATATTATCTACAAGGTTTAGATATTAACCCTAATCATATTGGTATTAATGAATATTTGGGTGAACTATATGTTGTAACTAACAGGCTAGATTTAGCTAAAGATAGACTAAAAGTTTTAGAGGGATGTAACTGTGAAGAGTTTAATGAATTAAAAGCAGTTATTGATGGAAGTAAGAAGTCAAAATATTAATTCAAATAAGATTTGCCTTTAATTTGAATTTTTTAAAAATTGTAATACTATTGAAATACCTTGATTGAAGAATTAATAATTATATTACAAATTATTTTTATCGATATTATCTTAGCAGCTGATAATGCAATAATTATTGGATTAATTGCTGCGAACTTTGCTCCAAAACATAGAAAACAAATTATTTTGTGGGGAGTAGCTGGTGCTTTGATATTTAAAGTTGTTTTTGCATTATTTGCTACTTATTTATTTGAATTTTATTTTATTAAAATATTAGGTGGTTTACTTTTAATTTGGATAGTTAACGATTTAAGAAAAGATCTTTTTGAAATTAAAAAAGTTAAATCACCAACAAAAAAATCAAAAGAACCTTCGTACATTCAAAGTGTTTATAAAGTGTTGTTTGCAGACATAACAATAAGTTTTGATAATGTTATTGGAGTTGTGGGAGCCGCAAAAGGTAATTTCGGGTTTATGATGTTCGGACTTATTTTATCAGTAATCCTTACAGGAGCAATGGCAACATATTTAGCAAACTATATTCAAAAACATTTATGGATTGTATATGTTGGTTTGGGTTTTATTTTGTTAGTAGCACTTCAATTGGTGATAGGGGGACTTGTAGACTTAGAAATTTTATCAATTAATGAGCAATTTAAAAAGTATTTTTAGTAAGAATATTTCTTTGATGGAAATTTTTTGTGTAAAACTTCTTTTCTAAATTTAGAGATGGAATTTCTTATATCTGCTTTTATATTTCCGAATCTTTTTACAAATCTTATTTTTGTTTGATTCAATCCAATCAAATCATCTGTTACTAGAACTTGTCCATCACAATTTTTTGAAGAGCCAATTCCTATTGTAGGTATGTACAAACTTTTTGATATTTCTTTAGCTAATGAAGTTTCTATACATTCTAATACAATTGAAAATACACCTTCCTTTTGTAGTAATATCGCTTCGTTCAGTATTTTTTTTCTTTCTCTTGTTTTTTTCCCTTTATATTTAAATTTTCCAATAACACTTTGAGGTAAAATGCCTAAATGTCCCATTACTAAAATTTTATTTTTTTTTAGGTGTTTGACTATTTTCAGTATCTTTAGACCACCTTCTAATTTTACAGCATCGCATTTTGTTTCTTTGATTATTTTTTTAGCATTCTTTAAGGCTTCATTTTTATTTCGGTATGTGTTGTATGGCATGTCAACTACCATCAAACTTTTCTTTATTCCTTGTCTTGCACTCTTAGAATGTTCAATCATAGTTTTTAATGAAACACTTCTTGTTGACTTATAGTTATATAAAACTGATCCAAGGGAGTCTCCGACTAAAACTATATCTGTGAAGGGATCAATAATTTCAGATATATTTTTGGAATAGGAGGTAAGACAAATTATTTTTCTTTTGTTTTTATATTTAAGTATTTTGTTAATTTTTTTATTCATTTATAGTTCTATTTCACCACGTAAAAAAGTAATAGCCTCACCACCAATAGATACTCTTTCATTTTTATCAATACAATAAATTTTCCCTCCTCTTTCTGAAAGCTGATACGCTATCATATCTTTTTTATTAAGTATTTTTGACCAATATGGGATTAGCTCGCAATGGGCTGACCCAGTTACTGGATCTTCTGGTATTCCTAATTTTGGAGCAAAATTTCTTGATACAAAATCAACATTATCACCAGGAGCTGTTACTATAACCGCTGGATAATTTAATTTTTTTAGTTTTTCCATGTCTGGATATATTGATTTTATATCTTCTTCATTTTTATAAATTGCTACTACATCTCTATGTCCTAAAACCTTTATTGGTTTTTTTCCTAAAGCAGCAGCAATTAGATCAATTTCATTTATTGGGTTAGGGGTTCTTGATGGAAAATCCATAATATATAAATTATTTTTAAAACTTACATTTAAAATATCATTTATTTTTGTTTTGAAGGTTATTTTGCTTAAATTTTTTTTATTTTCTTTCATAATCACATGTGCCGTAGCTAAAGTTGGGTGTCCAGCGAGATCTAACTCAGCTTTTGGTGTAAACCATCTAATGTGAAATATATCTTTATCCTCTATAAAAAAAGCTGTCTCAGATAAATTATTTTCCATAGCAATTTTTTGCATAGTTATTTCGGGTAACCATTGATTAAGAGGACATACGGCAGCAGGATTCCCTTTGAAAATTTCTGAGGTAAATGCATCAACCTGATAGATAGGAATTTTCATAACATTATTCTAACTCAATAGTACTTGGTGGTTTCGATGTAACATCATATACAACTCGATTAATACCCTTGATACTATTTATTATCTTATTTGAAACAGACTGAATAAAATCTTTTTTAAATGTAAAAAAATCAGCAGTCATACCATCCTCAGAAGTTATTGCTCTTAACAAGCATATATATTCGTAAGTGCGGTTGTCACCCATCACACCAACTGTTTTAACAGGAAGTAATGCAGCATAAGCTTGCCAGATTTTATCATATAAATCATTTGTAATTAAACTTTTGATAAATATTTCATCAGCATCCTTAAGAATCTTTATTTTATCTTTAGTTATTATACCAGGCATTCTTATAGCTAAGCCAGGCCCTGGAAATGGATGTCTAAAAATTACTTTTTTTGGCAAATTTAATTCTAATCCTAGTTTTCTTACTTCATCTTTAAATAAATATTTTAAAGGCTCAACCAATTTAAGTTTCATTTTTTTTGGCAAACCACCAACATTGTGATGTGATTTGATTTTAGAGGATTGGCTGCCTGTTGCAGATTTACTTTCAATTAAATCTGGATAGAGAGTACCTTGTGCTAAGAATTTTGCATTTTTGACTTTTTTAGAATATTTTTCAAAAACTTTTATAAATTGTTTTCCTATTATTTTTCTCTTTCTTTCAGGATCAGAAACATTTTTTAATTTATTGAGGAATAAACTTTTTGCATCTACATAAATAAGATTAAATTTAAAACGTTTTTTAAATGTATTTACAATTTCTTTCTCCTCATTTTTCCTCAACAATCCAGTATTTACAAAAATACAAATTAAATTATTTCCTATAGCATTTTTTAATAATTTAGCTACTACACTACTGTCTACTCCTCCTGATAGAGCACAGATTACTTTTGATGTACCAACAGAATTTTTTACATTATTTATTATTATTTTTTTTTGAATTTTAGATGACCAGTTTCTTCGTGCTTTACAAATTGAGAAAATGAAGTTTTTAATCAATTTTTTTCCATTGTGAGTATGGGTTACCTCTGGATGAAATTGGATACCATAAAAATTCTTTGATTTATTCTCTATAGCTGCAAATTTAGAGTTTTTACTTGATGCAATGACCTTAAATCCTTTTGGAATTTTTGTAACCTCATCAGAATGGCTCATCCAAACATTATTCAATCCATTTCTATTAAAAAAGTTTCTTGTTAGTATACTTTTTTTAATTCTTTTTATATTAGCTAGACCAAATTCTCTTACCTTAGATTTATTAACACTTCCTCCAAACTCCTTGGCTATAATTTGGTGACCAAAACATATACCTAATATAGGAACTTTTGAATTAAGTATTTTTTTATTAAATTTTACTTTTTTTACCTCATAAACATTAAGTGGTCCCCCTGACAAAATAATACCAATTATATTTTTTGTTTTTAGAATGTGATTATTTATTTTTTTATGACTAATTATTTGTGAATAAACCCCAAGCTCTCTAATACGTCTTGCAATAAGCTGTGTGAATTGTGAGCCAAAATCTATTATTAAAATTTTATTTAAATTATCTTCAAGACTCATTTTTTGCTTCCATATCTTTTAATCTATCTTCTATGGAGTCAATTTTAGAGCACAATGTATTACAAATTTTAACAAATTTATCTTTTAGCTCTTTTACTTGATCAAAATCTGATTTTTCTAACCTCATATCAATAAGCATATACATTGCTTCTTCACTATCTGGTGTAAGCAAAAGTGTTGTATTAAGATTCTTTTCAAATTCTTTTTCATTTTCTTCTGTTTGATATATTTTTGCTAAATATAAATAAGAATTTGAATCTTTTGGATTAAAAACTATGTTTCTTTGAAACAGGAATTTCGACTCTTCAAATTTACCTTGATCAAAAAGATTTTTAGCATCTTTAAAAAAATCTTCATTGGCTAGTGCGTTTGTGCAAAAAACGATAATGTATATAACTATAATTCTTAATAATTTTTTCATTTTACTTTAAAACTTGATCTATATTATGTACCATACTTTCATAAAAGCCAGCTTTAGTAATTTTTACAAATTTAGCATTTTTTCTTAAATCTTTAACTTTTTTTCTACCCAGATAACCCATAGACGATTTCAGACCACCTACTAGTTGAAAAATTATTTTGTTTACTGAACCTTTGTATTTTACTAGTCCTTCTACTCCCTCAGGAACATATTTTGAATTATCGCTTTGCTTGACCTGAAAATATCTATCTGCAGAACCTTTGTTCATTGCACCGATAGAACCCATTCCTCTAAAACTTTTAAAGTATTTTCCATTTTTTTTTAAAATTTTGCCTGGTGCCTCACTAGTTCCTGCAAACAAAGATCCAATCATTACTGCATCTGCTCCTGCAGCGAGTGCCTTTGGAATATCTCCAGAAAATTTTATACCACCATCAGCTATAATTTTAATTTTTTTATTACCCAAACCTTTTCTAACAGTCAATATTGCGCTTAATTGAGGCATACCTATTCCTGCTACAAGTCTTGTTGTGCATATCGATCCTGGTCCAATTCCAACCTTAATTACATCTACTCCTAAACTAGCTAAAAATTTAGCAGCTTCTGCTGTTGCTATATTTCCAGCACATAATAATGTTTTCTTTGACTTTATCTTTCTTATTTTCTTAATAATTTCTGCTACTTTTTGTGTGTGCCCATGAGCAGTATCCACTACAATCATATCTATATTTTCTTTTAGTAAAGCTTCAGCTCTTTTAATTTCTATTGGACCAGCCCCTACCGCTGCTCCTACAAGTAGTTTTTTTGATTTAACTTTTTTTATTTCAATAATTTGTTTTTTAATTTCTAAATTTCTATGAATTATTCCCAATCCTCCTGCCTTAGCAATCGAAATAGCCATTTTTGACTCTGTTACGGTATCCATTGCAGATGACAGTACAGGTATTTTTAAATTTATATTAGACGAAAGAGAAGTACTTGTAGAAACTTCAGAAGGGAGAATATTGGAATAATTTGGTGTTAACAATACATCATCAAATGTAAGAGCTTCTTTGATAGGACCCATGTCATTGTATATATGATTCTTTAAAAAAGAAAAGAGGACCTATCGTAAAAATTTACAAATTATAAAGCTTTCCTTAGAGTCTTTTCTACTTGCAGCAGGCTTAAAAACTTTATTTTCTTTGAATATTTTTTTAGACTCATGAATAATTTCATTAAAAGTAGATCCCATAAAGATTTTTGAGATAAATTTTCCATCTTCTTTTAATACCTCTTTTGAAAAATTCATAGCTTCTATGCACAATTCACTGGTATTAATTGAGTCTAAATTTTTATTACCCGTAGTATTTACTGCCATATCCGATATTACTACATCAACTTTGGAGTAAAAATAATCTTTAATTTTTTTTTTACTTACATCATCTGTAAAGTCACCTTTAATTTGGCAAATATTTTCAATTTTTTCGAAATCTAAAAGATCTATTGACAAAATTTTTGCGTGTTTTACTTTTTTTGAAACATATTGTGACCAACTACCAGGTGCAGCCCCAAGGTCAATTATCGAATTACCATTTTTAAATATTTTAAATTTTTCATCTATTTCTTTAAGTTTGTATACTGCCCTAGAATTATAACCTTCAACTATAGATTGTCTCACATACACATCTCGTCTTTGTTTATTAATCCAGTTTTTAGAAATTTTATTTTTTTTCAATTAATCCAGATATCTTAAGCTTTTTGTTACAGTAGAATTATTTAAAGTTTTTAATTCAATTTTTATACTTTTATCTATACGCATATCTTTTTGATCTTTCCATATGCCTGCTGCTAAATGCATAATTCCTATTTTATAATTTGGTAAATAAGGCTCAACAAATGTTTTTTCTTGCTCATTATATTTTGGCAGCAAATTACTTGCTATCCAATTACAATTTAATGGTAAAAATTCTGTATTAATATTATCTATATAAACACTCATATTGATCGCCAAACCTTCTGAACCAAATATTTTTCCTGAGCTTAACGTTTTTTTTAAATTTTCTTGCCAACTTTTCCAGCAATTTGAATTTTCCTGTAGAGAAAATACTCCAATATTTATATGTGGAGCAAAAGCTAATTTTCTCGCATTATCAATTCCTATTTTTGAACTTATTGCATGCTTAAAATTTTGAGATTTGATTACTGCAATTTTTCCAAATAACCATTTTACTTTAGACATAATTTTATATCCTGGACCCAAGGTTTGGGTAATACCAAGTTTTCCATTTTCACATGCTTTAAAATATAGCTCTACTGAGTTCCAATCATTCACCCAGGCATCGCAATCGATCCAAAGATATTTTTTATATCCTGGAAAGTACTTTGGTAAGAAGGCTCTAGATACTTGACTTTTTAACCACTCTTTTTTACCAATTTTATAACCAGGTACTTCAATATCCCACTCTGCTTTTTTAATTTGTTTAACTTTTTTGGATAAAGTAGTTTTTTGTTCATCAGTTAAACCTGCATCTAGTATACAAATATCTACATCATCGCTTTCTTTAAATTGCAAAATTGAATTTACTAACTCATTTAACAAATCAAAATAATTTGCGTCGGCTAATGAGACTATAGTGTAATTTTTCATTTATAAGATATCTTCGTGTTCCTCTGGGGTAATATCTTGTACTTTGCTGTTTTTATTCAGGTTTGCATAATGAAACAGACTTATCGGTATCATCAAAAAATATATTAATCCTGAAATTACTATTGTATTAAAAGTATAAATTAATATTAGTCCAAAATATAGCACCATTCCAAATAATAAAAAAATAGTCATATTTCTTGGAACAGAAATTTTTTTAAAAGAATAAGTCGGAAGCTTGCTAATTAAAAGAATGGATACTATAACGAATAAAATTGGTACAACTACTTCATAATTGATATTGATAATTTGTATATCACTTAAACTATAAACAAGAGGCATTAAAACAATTACTCCACCAGCTGGTGAGGGTACTCCTTGAAAAAAATTATCTTTCCAGGATGGTGCTTGATCAGAATTAACATTAAATCTTGCCAATCTTAACGCAACGCAAATAACATAAACTAAACAAATTAACCATCCAACTCTACCAATTTCATTTAATTTCCAAAAATACATTATAAAAGCTGGCGCAACACCAAAACTAATTACATCAGTTAATGAGTCAAGCTCCTTTCCTACTTTTGAGGTTCCTTGAACTAACCTGGCTATACGTCCGTCTAATCCATCTATAATAGCAGCAACAATTATTGCCAATATAGATAAAATAAAATTTTCATCAAAAGCAAATTTAATAGAACTTAATCCAATACATACTCCTACTAGAGTAAACATGTTTGGCAATAAAATTCTTGTTTTTTTATTGCTTACTAGCTTAAAGTTTTTTTTATTTTGCTCCATAATTTATTTTTTTGCTATTAAAGTTTCTCCAGCAATAGTTTTTTGGTTCACTTTTACTAAGGGTTTATAATTATCAAAATAAAGATCAGCTCTACTACCAAATCTTATCATTCCTATTCTTTCACCCTGTTCTAATTCTTTACCTTCGTGAGATTCATTTACTATTCTTCTTGCAATTAATCCTGCTATTTGAACAACAACTATGTCTTCCCCAAAAGAATTTTGGATTTTATAATAGTTTCTTTCATTCTCTTCACTGGCTTTGTCAAAGGATGCATTAATAAATTTTCCTGGTTTGTATAGTATTTGGCTAATCTTACCAGAGCATGGTGTTCTGTTAACATGACAATCGAATACATTCATAAAAATACTTACTTTTGTAAATTTTTTATTTTCTAAACCAAGTTCTTTTGGACCTTCTGTCTCAATTACCTGAAGAACCAAACCATCTGCAGGACTAGTAAGATAGTTATCATCTTCTATAGAAATCCTATCTGGATCTCTAAAAAAATAATAAACCCATATAGTTAAAACAAATCCTATAAATCCTAAAAACCCATGAATTAAATAAAGGATAATTGTTAAGACTGAAAAAATTACTAAGAATTTGTACCCTTCAGAGTGTATTTTAGGAAAAATTTTATCTAGCATAATTATTTCTTTTGATAATTTTTAAGTTAATATGTATATAAAAGCTCGAATTTCAATTACTTAGATATATCTAAATATGAGCAAAATAAAGGTAAAAAACCCAATTGTAGAGTTAGATGGTGATGAAATGACTAGAGTCATTTGGGAATTTATAAAAAAAAAGTTGGTACTTCCTTATATTGATCTTGGTATCAAATACTATGATTTAGGTATGAAAAGTAGAGATGATACTAATGATCAAATAACAATTGATTGTGCAAATGCTATAAAAAAAGTGGGTGTAGGAATTAAATGTGCAACTATTACTCCTGATGAAGAAAGAGTAAAGGAATTTAATTTAAAAAAAATGTGGAGATCACCTAACGGCACTATTAGAAATATTATTGGAGGTACAGTATTTAGAGAACCGATAATATGTAAAAATGTTCCAAAACTTGTTCCTTCATGGACTGATCCATTAATAATTGGAAGACATGCATTCGGAGATCAATACAGAGCTACGGATTTTTTAGTTCCCGGCAAGGGCAACCTTGAAATTAAATGGACATCTGAGGATGGTAAAGAAGAAAAAAAATATGAGGTTTTTAAATTTCCAGGACCAGGAATTGCATTATCTATGTATAATTTAGATAAATCAATTGGTGATTTCGCTCGATCTTGTTTTAACTATGGTCTAATAAAAAAGTGGCCAGTATATTTATCAACAAAAAATACTATTCTCAAAAATTATGATGGAAGGTTTAAAGATATATTTCAGGAAATATATGAAAAAGAGTTTAAGTCAGAATTTATAAAAAATAAAATAATTTATGAACATAGATTGATTGATGACATGGTTGCCTGTGCTATGAAATGGCATGGTAATTACATTTGGGCATGTAAAAACTACGATGGAGATGTTCAGTCAGACACAGTAGCTCAAGGATATGGTTCCTTGGGATTGATGACAAGTGTATTGTTAGCACCTGACGGAAAAACAATGGAAGCTGAGGCTGCGCATGGAACTGTTACTAGACATTTTAGAATGCACCAACAGGGTAAAGAAACTTCAACAAATCCAATTGCTTCAATATTTGCTTGGACTAGAGGTTTGTCTCATAGGGGCAAACTAGATGGTAATAGTGAATTAATAAAATTTTCTGAAGTTTTAGAAAAAGTATGTGTGGAATGTGTAGAAAATGGTTTTATGACTAAAGATCTAGCAATATTGATTGGGCCTTCAACAAAATACCAAACAACAAATCAATTTTTAGATGAAATAGATGGTAATTTAAAAAAAAAACTAAATTAAATCTTTAAGTTTTTTTAAAGCTTCTTCTATTTTAGAAATATCTTGACCGCCAGCTTGAGCAAAATCTTTTCTTCCACCACCGCCTTGTCCACCAGTAATTTCAGATCCAAGTTTTGCAAATTTTACAGCATCGTATTTTGAAATTAATTTTTCTGTTATACCAATTGCTAAACCAACTTTTTCATCTTTACTTGCAAATACAATTACTATTCCTTCTACTAAATCTTTTTTACCTTGATCAACTAATTTCCTTAAATCTTTTGGTGGCAAGTTCTCTACTACTTGTAATCTTACATTAATACCATTTATTTTTTCGTCTTTTATTTTATTTTTGGACTTATCTTTCAGTATAAGATCAACATTTAATTTCTCTAGTTGTTTCGATAAGTCTTTAATTAAACCTTTTTGATCCCTGTTTTCTAAATTTGGTTTTCCACCTAACTTTATGATTTGAGAAGAAAGATCATTTATAGTCTTTTCCTCTTTTTGAGCTGAAAGATCTGATAGTTTTTCTTTATTGTTTAGATATTCCTGAAGCTGTTTATCTCTTAATGCTTCAACTCTTCTAACTCCTGCTGCAATGGAACTTTGGCTAACTATCTTAAATTTTCCAATATCTGCAGTATTTTTAACATGTGTACCTCCGCAAAGCTCTGTTGAAAAATATTTACTCTTTTCATCTCCCATAGATAACACTCTAACTTCATCTCCATATTTCTCACCAAATAATGCTAAAGCACCATTTTCTACAGCCTCTTTTGGTGTCATTAGTCTAGTTTTTACATCAGATTTTGTTTCCACCATTGAATTAACATATTGCTCAATTTTATTTATTTCATCATTTGATATTGGCTTCATATGACTAAAGTCAAATCTAAGTCTATCTGCTTCAACTAATGAACCTTTCTGGGTTACATGAGTACCCAAAACTCTTCTAAGAGACTCGTGTAATAAGTGAGTTGCTGAATGGTATGCTCTGATATTTTCTCTTCTACTAGTATCAATTTTTAATTCAACATTCTGATTTATTTTAATTTCACCTGAAATAACTTTTCCGTAATGAGCAAATAAATCACCAAGTTTTTTTTGAACATCCGAAACTTTAAATTTAAAATCACCTGAAACAATTTCTCCAGTATCCCCTACCTGTCCTCCTGACTCACCATAAAAAGGTGTTTGGTTTACTATTATAATTCCTTCTTCCCCTGTTTTTAAAGTATCAGTTTCTTTATTATCTTTTAGTATAGATTGCACAACTGCTTCTGCTTGATTAGTTTCATATCCAAGAAATTCAGTAGGTCCTAATTTGTCTTTAATTCCAAACCAAATATCATCTACAGCACTATCTCCTGAACCTTTCCAATTTTTTTTTGCAAGATCTTTACTTTGCTTCATAAGTTGATCAAATTTCAAATTATCAACTCCTAATGATTTATTTTTTAAGATATCTTGTGTTAGATCTAATGGGAAACCATATGTATCATAAAGTTTAAAAGCTACATCACCAGATAAAACTTTATCAATTTTATTTATCTCATCATTTAATATTTTCATTCCTCTATCTAAAAGAATTAAAAACTTTTCTTCTTCCATTTTTAAAGTTTCTTTGATTAATGCCTCAGCTCTTTTAAGCTCTGGATAGTTGCCAGACATTTCTTCCATTAATGTTTTAAATATATTGTAGAAAATTGGTTTTTTAGATCCTAGCAAATGAGAATGTCTCATTCCTCTTCTCATAATTCGTCTAAGCACATAGCCTCTACCCTCATTAGATGGTAAAACACCTTCTGCAATTAAAAATGAACTTGCTCTTAAGTGGTCAGCTATAACTCTGAAGCTTGAAATGTTTTTTTGATCAGACTTTACGTTAACTTCATTCGAAATCGATTGTATTAATTTTTGAAAATGATCTGTTTTGTAATTATCATGAGTACCTTGCATAAGAGCTGTAATTCTTTCTAATCCCATACCGGTATCAACTGATGGTTTAGGTAAGTCTATCCTTTTATCTTTTGATAGTTGCTCAAACTGCATAAATACTAAATTCCAAATTTCAATATATCTATCTCCATCTTGATTTTTTGTACCAGGCAAGCCTCCTTCAAGGTGTTCCCCATGGTCATAAAATATCTCTGAACAAGGGCCACATGGACCAGTTTCTCCCATAGACCAAAAATTATCTGAAGTCGGAATTTTTATTATTCTGTCATCACCAAAACCAGTGATTTTTTTCCATAATTTTAAAGCCTCCTCATCCTCATGAAACACTGTAAAATAAAGCTTATTTTTATTTAAGCCAAAATCTTTTGTTATTAAATTCCATGCAAGTTCAACAGCTCTCTCTTTGAAGTAATCTCCAAATGAAAAGTTTCCTAACATTTCGAAAAAAGTGTGGTGTCTTGGAGTATAGCCAACATTTTCAAGATCATTATGTTTTCCACCTGCCCTAACACATTTCTGAGATGTTGTAGCCCTCTGATAGTCTCTTTTTTCCAAACCAGTGAAAACATTCTTAAATTGAACCATCCCAGAGTTAGCAAACATAAGTGTTGGATCATTGTTTGGAACTAAATTACTAGACTCAACGATAGTATGATCATTTTTCTCAAAATATTTGAGAAATGTATTTCTTATTTCATTAAGTGTTTTGTCTGCCATATTTTTAAAATACAGCATTTTTTTATGATGTCTATATGTCTAAATATAAAAAAGGCGCCTAATTAGGCGCCTTTAAAGCTAAAAGTTTTTTGCTAATTCTTTTTTGAAGGTGTTTCTTCTGTAACTGCCTCTGCTTTTTCCTTATCTAAAGGATTTCCCTCAATTTTTTTTGAAATTAATCCAGCTTTTTCCCTAATCGCCATTTCAATTTCAGCAGCAGCTTTTGGATTTTGTTCTAAGAAAAGTTTAGCATTTTCTTTACCTTGACCTATTTTTTCACCCTTATAAGCGTACCAAGCGCCTGATTTTTCAACTATTTCTGCTTTAGCGCCTAGATCAATTAATTCTCCTGTTTTACTAATTCCTTTTCCATACATCAAATCAAATTCAACGACCTTAAATGGTGGTGCAACTTTATTTTTAACCACTTTAACTCTTGTTGTATTACCAATTATTTGCTCTTTATCTTTTATTGCACCTATTCTTCTAATATCCATTCTTACTGATGAATAAAATTTAAGCGAATTTCCACCTGATGTAGTTTCAGGACTACCAAACATTACACCAATTTTCATTCTAATTTGGTTAATGAAAATAACCATTGTATTAGTTCTTGAAACTGAACCAGTTAATTTTCTTAAAGCTTGAGACATCAGTCTAGCCTGTAAACCAACGTGATGGTCTCCCATATCCCCTTCAATTTCTGCTCTTGGCGTTAACGCTGCTACAGAGTCAATTACTAGTACTGACATAGAGCCTGATTTTATTAACGTATCTGTAATTTCTAAAGCTTGCTCTCCAGTATCTGGTTGTGAAATTAAAAGTTCTTCAGTATTTACTCCTAATTTTTTTGCATAAATTGGGTCTAAAGCATGTTCAGCATCCACAAATCCACAAATTCCACCAGCTTTTTGTGCTTCAGCAATTACATGTAATGCTAAAGTTGTTTTTCCAGAAGACTCTGGTCCATAAATTTCAACAATTCTTCCTTTTGGCAATCCACCAATTCCAAGCGCTAAGTCTAAACTTAAAGAACCTGTTGAAACAGATTCAACATCCATAGCTTTTTGTTCACCTAGCTTCATTACAGAACCTTTTCCAAAGTTATCTGTGATTTGGCTTATTGCTGCGTCTAATGCTTTATTCTTTTCTTTATTTTCCAATTCTTTATCTTTAGTGGGTTTAACCACTTTTAAGTTATTTTTAGTCATTTTTTGCCTCTTTTTTTACATTTTTTAACACTCGAATCATGCTTATAAATGTACACATTTTGTTCTCATTGGCAATAAAAATATTAATCTGTTCCAAAAAGCCTTGAATTAATTGATTTTTAAATGGTTGCTATCTAAAAGGCCAATCGATTTTAGTAAGTTAAATTGTGAGAGAATTAAGTTTCTCTCAGAGTCAGCTCTCGTAATTAATGCATTAAGCAATAAAGAATTAGATTGTATAACATCTAAAGTTGTTCTTCCTACTCCACTCTCATATTCTGCGGTAATACCTTCATTAGCTATTTCAGCTGCTCTTACTTGAGCCTCTACAGAAGATAATAAACTTTGATTAGATAAAAAATTTGACCACGCGCTGGCTACAATTGCTTCATTAGTTTTAACAGCACTATCAAGAAGAAGTCTCTTTCGAGTTTTTAAATTTTTATTTTTATTTAAATTTGCTCTATTTTTTCCACCCGAATAAAAAGGCCAGGTAACTGTAGCTTTTAAAATATCTTTTTCTCTTTCATCATATGTTGCACTTAAGTCTTCTGAATAAGATTTTTCAAAAGAAATAGAAGCACTTGGGGAAAGATCTGATCTAGCAATTTTAACATCTTTTTCAGATTGTTCATATTCTAATTTTGAAATTATCAAGTCTGGATTATTTTTTCTTGAAACTTCTAAAGCGTTATTTAAACTATTAGGCAGATTTATAGTCATGGCTAGATCACTGCTTAGAGTATTTAAATCTAATAGTGGTCCAATTACGTTTTCAAAATTTAATTTATTTGTGACAACCTCATTCTCAGCTGCAATTAATTTTGCCCTTGCCCCAGCCAAAGAGGATTCTGATTGGGCAACATCTGAAACTGTAACCTCTCCCCTATCAAGTCTTATTCTATCTGTCTCGACCTGCCTTTCTAATAAATTTACATTTTCAGAATTTATTCTGTATTTTTCATTTGCAAGTACTAAACCCGTATAGGCCTCTACAGCTTTAAAAAATATATCTTGTTCTTTTTTTTTAAATTTTGCTTTTGCTAAATCAATTCCAATAATATTTTTTTGATAATCCGCGCCTCTGCCAAAGTCTATTATTTTTTGTTCTATTGTTATTGATGTAGTTAAAGGATCAACATCAGTAACAGCAGCGTCACCGCCACTTTGATTTGTCAATTCCTTTGTATTCTCTTTACTCTTGCTACCTGAGATTGTTAATGAGGGCATGTAGTCACTTTTTGATATTTTTAACTCTTCTTCTGATACTTTTAAATTTTCTCTTTCAGCATTAATTTCTGGATTATTTTTATAGGCAATTTTTAAAGCCTCTTTCAAGGAAATAGCAAAAGCATTTGCAGAAATGATTGAAAATACAATAATTAATAAAATTTTTTTGATCATCTTTTTAATTTTATAGATCTAATTTGATGGTTGTTATTTAATTGCATAACAACTGAAGCATATTTTGGAGCTTGTTTGAACATGTTCTGTGTTATTCTTTGATAAGTTTGCATAAAAATAATTATATCTTCTTTGTTCATAATTTTTAAATTTCTTTTATTTTTTGTACTTAAACTTAATCTTTTTTCTTGAACTATTCTCCATTTTTGAAGCAACTTAAAATTGCTTGCTTTTAAATAAACAAATTCATCAAGTTTTTTAAACATTTTCTTGTAATTTGTCTTTAGTTGATTATTAACATACTTTCTCCAAACATGAATTTTGTCTTTATGTCTCTCTAAAGTATTAATAGATTTCAATAATTCAGAGTTTTTTTGGGCTTTTGCACCTACACACCAACCCTCAAGTATTACTACGTCGGGTTTAGATTTTATTTTATACCATTGGTCTCTTTTGCATCTATCATCAATAGATTTATCAAATTTTGGCAAACTAAAAGGTTTGAATTTTTTATTTTTAACTTTCCTAAAAAAATCATTAATTAAATTATAATCATGAGTGCCTGGAACACCTCTGGTCATTAATAATTGATGTCTAGATTTTGATAATTTTTTTCTTTCTTTTCTTGTTTTATAAAAATCGTCTATAGAAATTTTAAAAACATTAAGTTTAAAATAACTTTTTAATATTATGGATATAATCGACGTAACAGTTGTTTTTCCAGTTCCCTGGCCACCAGCTAGTCCAATAATTAAAGATGATTTTTTTTTGACTTTTTTATTAATCCAAAAACACAAAGGTATTAAGTAAGATTTTAACATTTTATTTTTATTTTTAAATTTATTGGTTCTAGTTTCCTGAGATTTAATGAACTTAAAACAATTTTTTTTTACTTTTTCGTAACAGTTGTTTATTTGCATTCTAAATTATTTTTTCTGATCTAAAGGATGGTTTTCACCATCATTGACTGGTACTTCCTTTATTTCAAAAGGTTTAATACCTTCAACGCAGGCAATATTTATTCCATATATTTTTGGATTAATTCTTGGTCTATTATGTGTGTGTATACCACAAACTTTACAAAAATAATGTTGCGCAGTTTTAGTTTTGAATTGATATAATGTTAATAGATCCTCTCCCTTAGTCAATTTAAAATCCTCTGGACCTACCACACCAATAATATATCCTTTTCTTTTACAAATAGAACAATTACAACGCATGAATTTTTCAAATCCTTTTTCAGGAACATTTACCTCTGCTTGTACTCCTCCACAATGGCATGTCAATTTTCTCATTTAATTTTCCTTTTTTTAAGTTTTAAAATCAATTTTATACATTGCTTCATTTCTTCTTAGCATTGGAAGTGTAAATGGTGAATTATAACCAGCTTTTATTGCTGAGCTTAAAATTGATATATTATTTTTTTTTAATTCTTTTTCCAAAATGTCTCTGTGTTTAATGAAATTTCTTTCTGAATTTCTTCCAGAATATTTTATAACTGCATAAAAACCAGCATCCATTTTTGATATTTTTACATTTGCATTTGAAGGATTTGGTACAGTCTCAGAGTTAAATTTTGATGGCAAATAAAACTGCATAAACGTATTGCCATTTTTGGTTAGTTGAGTGACAGGTGCTGTCATCTTAATTTCTTGATTTTTTTCATTTGCTCCAGATATATAATTAAATAATTTTCTAAATCCGCTGTTTTCATTTGAAGTTATTGTTTCTACAACAATAAGATCAGAATATTTTCTTATCTCATAAATTTCATTAGTTTTTATTATTTCGTAGTTTGCTTCCTCAACTGCCATTGCATTTGAAATTATAATTAAAAATAGAGTAGCGATAGAAAGAATTTTTTTCATTTTAATATAAAATTAAACTATACATGGTTAAAGTTATCCACAAGACTACAAAATATGGATTAGATGTTCTTGTTTTGATTCACTTTTGATTCACTTCCAGACTCAAAATACAACCTGATTGACACTATTGAATAACTTGTATACTAATAAGAACAAAATAAGAACATTTATGAAGCTAACAATACCTTACTATTTGCACAAAGCTGGAGCAGGTTTTCCATCTCCAGCTACAGATTACATAGAAGAAGATATCGATCTAAACGTTCATCTAATAAAAAATGTCCCAGCTACCTTCATAATAAGAGTTCAAGGTAAATCAATGGTAAACGTGGGAATCAATGATGGAGACTTGTTGGTTGTTGACAAAAGTTTAACGCCAAGAAATTTTTCTACAGTTATTGCGAACGTTCATGATGAATTAGTTGTGAAAAGTTTTGTTCAAGAAAGAGATAAAAAGTTTTTAACCTCTGGTTCTAAAAATTTTGAAGATCGAATTTTAATCAATGAAGAAGAAGATGTTTTTATATGGGGAGTTGTAACTTATGTCATCCACTCAGTGTACTAAAAAAATAGCATTAGTAGATTGTAACTCTTTCTATGTTTCTTGTGAAAGATTATTTAATCCAAAGATAAGAAAAAAACCAGTTGTTGTGTTGTCAAATAATGATGGCTGTATTATCTCAAGATCTAATGAGGCAAAAGCTTTAGGAATTAAAATGGGGGAACCATATTTTAAAGCAAAAGATATAATCATAAAAAATGATGTGAATGTATTTTCTTCTAATTATTCATTGTATGGGGATTTGTCTAGAAGAGTTATGAGAACACTAAAAAGATTTAATTCTGATATAGAAGTTTATTCTATTGATGAAGCTTTTTTAGATTTGTCTAATTTTTCTGATGATGAAGTAGAAAAAGTGGGAAAAGAAATTAGATCAACTGTTTTAAAATGGACAGGTATTCCTACTAGTATTGGAATAGCAAAAACAAAAACTTTAAGTAAAGTTGCAAATCACATTGCAAAGAAAAAACAATCAGGTGTTGCAAGTTTAATTGGAATAGAAAATATCGATCCAATATTAGAAAAGGTAGAGATAAATGATATTTGGGGTGTTGGAAAGCAGCTTACTAAATTTTACCAACAAAATGGAATTTATAATGCAAAACAACTTAAAAACAAATCTAATACATGGATTAAAAAATGCTCAAATGTTTTAAGTTCAAGAACAGCAATGGAATTGCGTGGTATCCCTTGTATTAATCTAGAGACAACATCGTCAAAAAGAAAAAGTTGTGTTGTATCGCGTTCTTTTGGAAAAAGAGTTGAAAGATTTCAAGAATTAAAAGAAGCAGTAGCTAATTATTGTTTAAATGCATCAGAAAAAATTAGATCTGAGTCTTTGGTTGCAAAAGCAATAACAGTTTTCGTTAGAACTAGTCCCTTTCAAAGAAATTTTGGATACTACTCAAATTCAAAAACAATAGACTTTCCTATTGCAACAAATAATAGTATTGAAACTGTAAAAGCTGCAATTACTATTCTAGAAAGTATTTTTAAAAATGGCTATAGATATCAAAAAGCAGGTGTTATGCTCACTGGACTATCAAACTCAGATGGTAAAAAAAATTTGTTTTCATCTGAAAAAGATGAAAAGATAAAAAATTTGATGAAATCAATTGACAATACTAATTATAGATATGGAAGATCTACTTTGAGCCTTGCAAGTGCTGGGGTTCATAAAAAATGGAATATGAGAAGAGAACATTCTTCTAAAATAGATACAGCTGATTTTTATTGTGTACCAACAATAAGAGCTACTTAGTAAAATGACAATTGGGCTCTACTACAGTCCAAGAAGCCCAACTAAAAGGTTGTTTTCCTACATTTTCATAATGACGAACTATATCCCATTGAGTGGGGTTAAGTTCACTTTTATTTTGAGACCATTTTTTCAGTCTTTGAACATTTTCATGGTCTGGAAATCTTGAAACATAAGAATATAACCATCCCCAATTACTGCTATTATTCCATTTTAAGTCTTGTTTTTTATAATTTTTTGCGGGACCTGGATGTCTCATTTCTTTAGCATAAGGAAAAACAATTTCATTATTTTCAGTAAAATCTATAAAGAATTTAATTACATTATGAAAATCTTTACCTTTGTAGCTGTAGTTCCAAATATCATAACCTTGGTTCTCAGCAATAATTCCAATAACTGTTAATTTATTTATTGCTCTTCCCTCATAAAACATTGCTCTTCCGCCTCTTCTAGTCTCAATAGGTAAGCTTCCATCTTTTCTAGAATATTTTATTGCCGCTTCATAATTCTTAAAAGCTTTTCTAAAAGTCTTATCGTTTCCTGTAAGAATACCAAGCATCATGTGTGCATCCGCTGACGACAATGCATGATTATGCGCTCGTTTTGGAGTACCGCTTGCGCCTCCATAATCATAGGTTTTGCCGTACATCAAATGTTGATTTTTTTTTACAATTTTTTTAAACCAATCTTTTATTATTTTGTCATCTTCATCAGGTACATTGATTACCTGTTTTGCAAAAGAATATGCTGCCATCATGGGTGATGCTATAAACAAATTTACAGTTAATGTATCATTCCAATATTTTCCCTCATCGTCATTAGGACCAATTCTTTTTGCTGCTCCTGCTTTTGCCCAATCCAATATTACTTTTACAGCATATGTGCACGCTTCCTTATTCCCAGTTGAACATGGTATACTAAATTCACCAAACTTACCGCCTGCCTCACTAAATCTATCATCAAGACCATACCCCTCAGGAGCATCCAGTTCAATTATTGGTGTAACCTTATTGTATTTAGGATTTATCCTCATTTCAGTCCGACAACCTTTTAAATCTTTAGGCAAAGGAAAAATTATCTCAGGATTGTTAACGACTGCCTTTTTTTTTATTTTTTTAAAATCTGCATTTGAGATTTCAAATAATAAAAAATTTAATAAAATTAATAAAAAAATTTTTTTCACTTTATCCTTTCAATAATATTTATATTTAATAATGAGTTATTCAATTCTTCGATATTTTCTCTATTTGATAAATAAAAAGTAAGAATATTTAAAATTATAATTAAATAAAATGGAATTAATGTAATATTTGAAATATTTTCTGATATTAAATATAGATAGACGAATAAAAACAAAATTGATCTTAACAAGACATTAAATTTAAAAACTGCAATTATAGATATTGAATGTTTAATTAAATTTAAAAAACTCATTTTAGAAGGGCCATAATATCTAGCTCCTCTTATAGATGGAATTTCAATTTTTTTTTCAGCAACTTTTGCAAGTGATCCTGAAAAACTACTCCATGTAGCTTTTTCATTTACCATTTTTTCTACAATTGATTTTGGTAGACAGGTATAATTGCCATATTTTATTGTTTTGCCTGTAAACAATGATGTAATTAACTTATGCATAAAATAGCAAGACCTGAAAATAATTCCCTCAGATCTTTTTATTCTTTTACCAACAATTGGTTCGTCTTTAAACTTTTCTAAACTTTCTATAAAATTTTTTAGTTCTTCTGGCCTATCTTCGCCGTCTCCGTCCATAGGTATCGCAAAGTCAAATTCCTCTTTTTCTAATATATATTTCAATCCAGCAGCATTACATCTTGCATGACCCCTATTTTCTTTCATTCTGATAAGTTTTATTGATTTTATTTTATCATATTTATTTTCAAATGTTGGGGGTTTTATAGTTGATGCATCATCAACTATAATAACTGTAAATTCATGATTTAAATTTATTATTTCAGAATTTATGTTTTCTAAAAGTTTAAGAATAGACTCCCAATCATTAAAGATTGGAATTAATATCTTTATTTTCATTAGCTTGCAGAATTTATTAATCTAAACAATGAGGCGAGAATTCCATAGCCAGAAAACTCAATTAATGCAACTATTGCTACGATTAATAATATTTTTTTCCATTTTTCACTCATAATAAAATCTAATCATTTATATTTTATACATTCTAAATTTTTATTACATAAAAAGATACTACCAGGATTATAAATCCATTTGGGACGAACTTCTAGATGATAGGATATATTTCCAGCATCCCATTCGTTTCCTTTAACAAAGCTTAAATCACCCATTACCTGTGTCTGATTTGAATAAAAATTTTCAGCTTTTTGAGCCTCTTCTTTTCCAGGATAGTCTGTTCTTTTGTCTGTTTGAGATATTGAAACAATTGCATATGTTGCAGGAGATAGAAAAAATAAAATTAGAAAAGTAATATTAAATTTTTTTAATTTATCTAAATTAATTTGAGATTTTAAAATATAAATAGCTGTAATTCCAAAGAATAAGTAAAATGGTGTCATCCACATTGTTCTGATTTTTGCTCCCATTATTAGAGATGTTAAAAATACTAAAGCTATTGGTAAAAAACTTATTACAATTAAAAAAAACATTTTATCATCTTTAAGATAAAAATTTACTTTTAATTTTTTAACCAAAAATGAAATCATTAAAAAGAAAGGTATTAGTATTCCAGCTTGCTTACTTATAAATATTAAAGGATGTGAAATATGATCTAATAATACTTGTTCAGTTCCACCCGCTCTATGTAAACCATAGGTTACTGTAATAAAGTTATTTTCTACTAACCATAAAAAATGAGGTAGTAAAATTATTATAAAAGGTATTAAAGATATAAATAGTTTAAAATTAGTTTCTTGTTTAATTATTTTATACAAAAACAATAAGCTTAAAGATAAAAGTAAATAAAAAAACAAATAATGAGATAACACACCAAAAGCTGCAAATGATCCAAATAGTATCCAATGCCTAATAAAATTAGTTCTCAGTGCTTTCCAACAAAAAAATATTAAAAGTGACCAAAAAGGCAATTCAGTAACATAAACATTAAACTCAGGTGTTGTATAATTAAAAAAATAAATACCCTCTAAAAGAAGAACAGATAATAATGATAAAATATTGTCATCAAAAAAATCTTTTGAAAGTTTCCAAATTATAAAAAAAGAAAAAACAACACATAATTGACTTAATAAATAGTAAGACCAATCATTTGCGCCAAAAATTTGGTAAAAAATTTCTACTAATACAGCGCTCATAGGTGGATGTTTGTTAAATCCCCAATCTAAATTACTTCCCCAAGCAAGTGCTTCGATAGTATCTAATGGTAAATTCTGATTTGTAATTGAGGGAACCAAAGTCCATATAAATAAATGAGATATCAAAAAAATAATAAAAATATTATCTATTTTCTTTTTATTTATAGGCATTTTTAACAATTTATACAATTAATGCATTCTTGACACCAATTTATTGATGAATATATTCACCAAATTCTAAATTTAAGTATGGTTAAAATTTCTAAAACATACATCCCGAAGGAAAAAGAAAAATATATGTGTGCAAAACACTTAGCATTTTTTAAACAAAAATTAACAGATTGGAAAACAGAGTTAGTTAAAGCTAATAATGAGGCACTTTATAATAGTTCCTTAGATGATAATAGTACATCTGCAGATATAGTAGATCAGGCAAGTTCTTATACTGAAAAAAATGTTGAAATGAGAGCAATTAATAGACAGATTAAATTAATATCAAAAATAGACTCAGCACTTAAAAGAATTAAGGATGGTACATATGGATTTTGCGAGGATACTGGGGAGCCTATTGGTTTAAAAAGATTGATAGCAAGACCTGTTGCAACTTTAACCATAGCAGCTCAAGAAAAACATGAAAAAGAAGAAAAAGTTTTTGCTGACGATTAAGGTTGAGGAATTTTTGCACCATTTTTCATAAAATCAAAACCTTTAATCACTGCTTCCCTATTTGAGATTTTTATATACCAATCGGATAAATATTTATAACTTTTCAGTCCAATATCGTGCCATTCGTGCCTTGAGATCCATGGCCATGTAGCAATGTCAGCAATGGTATAATCCTCACCAGCAAGGTATTTTTCTTTGCTTAGCCTTTCTTCTAAATCTCCATAAATTCTTTTTGCTTGTTCAAAAAATTTATCTTCACCAAATTTGCTTTTACCAGGATTAAAATAGTGGAACTGATGATGCTGTCCTATCATAGGTCCTACGTTTCCCATCTGGGCCATGAGCCATTGATTTATTATATTCCGATCTTTAGTATTATAAAACTTTCCACTTTTTTCCCCAAGATATATAAGTATTGCTCCTGACTCAAAAATTGATTTTGAATTTTCATGATCAACTATTACTGGAGTTTTACTAAATGGACTTATTTTTCTGAATTCATCACTAAATTGTTCCCCCTTAGATAAATCAACTTTTGTAACCTTAAATTTATAGTCAATTTCCTCTAACATTATCGAAATTTTTCTTGTATTTGGAGTTTCGGAGGAGAATAATTCAATCACTCTTTTATACCAAGTCTGTTTTTGATTGTCTTAGATGAAGTAGTAAATTCGAACCTATATTTTTCATCTGGTCTTGCTAGTTTAAAACAAGCTCTTGCTGCTAACGCGCCTTCATGAAATCCTGACAATATTAGTTTTAGTTTTCCAGGGTAATTACAAATGTCTCCAACTGCGTATATACCTTTTTGATTAGTTTCAAATTTTTCAGTGTCTACAGGAATTGTTTTTTTATCAATATTTAATCCCCAATCAGCTATTGGACCGAGTTGCATTATCAGTCCAAAAAATCCTAAAATATAATCGGTATCTAATTTTTTGATCTCTTTATCATCACTTTCTATTTCAATATTCTCCAAATTATCTTTTCCATTTACAGTTTTTAATTGATATTTTGTAAACAATTTAATTTTTCCACTTTTGTTAAGATCATGAACTTTATTTACATTGAGTTGTGCTCCTCTAAACTCATCTCTTCTATGGATTAGATTTACCTTTGAATCTTTTGACAATTCTATAGCCCAATCAACAGCGCTATCGCCTCCTCCAAAAATAGATACGGTTTTTCCCTTAAATACAGTCTTATCTTTTACTGAGTACAGAACCGAGTTATTTTCATATTTTTGACATTCCTTAAGATTAAATTTTCTTGGTTCAAAAGATCCAACTCCACCTGCAATTATAACATTTGGAGTGCTAAATTTTGTACCTTTGTTAGTTTTTATTTCCCAGTTGCTATTATTTTTTTTTAACTCGTCCACTCTTTCAGATAAATGAAATTTAATATTAAAAGGTTTAAGTTGTTCAATTAAGTTATTTGTTAATTCTTCACCGGTGCATTCAGGTATTGCAGGAATATCATAAATTGGTTTATCAGGATAAAGCTCTATACATTGACCACCAATCTTATCAAGATTATCTACAATTTCACAATTTAACCCAATAAGTTTTAATTGATGAGCTGTAAACAATCCAGTTGGACCTGCTCCTATAATTAGCGCATCAGTTTTAATCATTAAACTTGTTTTTCAGGAAGATTTACTATTAAACCATCTAACTCATCAGAAACTAAAATCTGACAGCTCAGTCTACTAATTTTTTTTGGTTCAAATGCCATATCTAACATATCTTCCTCTCCGTCTTCTTTTTTTGGTAACTTATTAAACCATTCTTCTTTGACATAAACATGGCAAGTAGCACATGCCATTGATCCTCCACAATCAGCATCTATTCCAGGAATATTATTTTGAACCGCTCCCTCCATAACGCTTAAACCATTTGTTACATCAATTGTATGATTTTTACCGTTATGTTCAATGTAAGTAATTTTTGCCATTAAATATTATATAAGCACAAAAAAAAATAGGGCAAGTATGCAAAACATACCTGCCCTATTAAATAGTTTTAAGCTAATTATCTTTTAGCTCTAGAAACAGATGAAACAGCTGCAGCCCAAATTACAAGACCAAAAGCGATCTTGTTAATAAAGTCTGCTAAGTTGTAAATCACGTTTAGTGAATTAGCATCTACACCACCTGTTAGGTAACCAAATACATAACCTAATGGGTAAATTGCCCAACCTACTGTTACAATCATTCTCATTGCACTAAATGCAGTCACAAGAGCCTTGTTACCACTTTTAGCAGCAGCTTTACCTGCTTCACCTGAGAATACTTCATATAAGATGTAGATCCATCCAGCCATACCTACTATAAATCCAAGCATAGCATTGATGTAACCTGCTTCTCCTAAGTATCCACCGATTAACATTACTAATGATCCAATTAACAATCTCCAGAACATTCCAGAATTTGCTTTACCTACAGCTGCTAGAATTAAATAGAATTCTACCATCTGTAATGGAACAGTAATTAACCAGTCAATATATCTGTATACTGTTGGCGAGTCTCCAGTCATTACCCATACATCTCTCATGTACATGTAATGTACGAATGCTACACCAGTTACTAGTCCTGCTACTGTTACAGATGTTTTCCAGCCCGCTGCTACTGATCCTCTTTCCATAAAGAAGAATACAGTTGCTGCTGCCATTCCCATTGCGATTACCCAAAAAGATATCCCAACGAAATCATCTGAAGCCAGAAGGACAGTTTCCGCATTTGCCGCACCTGAAAAGCCCAATAGAGCTAAAGATGCAAGAGCAAACAATTTAAGTTTTTTCATAAAAAACTCCCTCTCAGTTGTTTTTTTTTTAGTTTAAATTTAAACTAAGAATTCATTTTACTGAATTCAAAGCATGGTGCTAATTAACAAATTAATTTAGTTAATAGAAGGCTTTTTTTGCCTTAATAAGTATTGATTTTATTACGTTTTTAAAATTAAATACAACTTAGAACTTAATTTTTAAAAAAAAACAAATCATTAGGAAAAGTTTAATGAAGTCTGATTTTGATGAAATTTATAAGGAATCTATAAATAATCCTGAAAAATTTTGGCAAGAGATATCTAATGATATTTTCTGGTTCAAAAAGCCTTCTAAAATATTAAATAAATCTAATCCACCTTTCTACAAGTGGTTTGAAGATGGAACAACAAACACATGTTATAATGCTTTAGATTTACATGTGGACAATGGCAGAGGTGATAAAACTGCCTTAATTTATGATAGTCCAATAACTGGAAACAAAAAAAAATTTTCATATTTAGAATTGAAAGAAAAAGTTTCAAAATTTGCGGGGTCATTAGATAATCTAGGTATTAAAAAAGGTGATAGAGTAATAATTTATATGCCCATGATACCAGAAGCAGTGGTTGCTATGTTGGCATGTGGAAGAATTGGAGCAGTACACTCTGTAGTTTTTGGAGGTTTTGCTTCTAATGAACTAGCAAGCAGAATAGATGATAGTAAAGCAAAGTTGTTAATTACTGCTTCCTGTGGCTTCGAACCTGGAAGAACTGTAGAGTATAAACCTTTAGTTGATGGTGCTCTTAAATTAGCAAAACATAATGTTGATAAAGTTATTTTTTTTCAAAGAAAAGACAATGAAGTAAAATTAAATGCACCTTTAGAGATAAGCTGGGATGAAGCTTTATCAAATCAAAAGGATATTGATTGTGTTGAAATGGGTTCAAATGAATATGCTTACATACTTTATACATCTGGAACAACTGGTATCCCAAAAGGAATAGTAAGAGATATTGGTGGTCATATAGTTGCTCTAAAATGGACTATGAAGAATATTTATAATATTGAACAAGATGATATATGGTGGTCAGCAAGTGATATAGGTTGGATTGTTGGACATTCATATATTGTCTACGCACCTTTATTCAAAGGTTGTACAACTGTTCTCTTTGAAGGAAAGCCAGTAGGCACTCCTGACGCAGGTGCTTTCTGGAAAATAATTTCAGATTATAAAGTAAAATCTTTATTCACAGCTCCAACAGCTTTTAGGGCAATTAAAAAAGAGGATCCTGAAGGGAAATTCTTTTCAAAGTATGACTTAAGTTCATTTAAATCACTTTTTTTAGCAGGTGAGAGAGCTGATCCAGATACAATTAAGTGGGCTGAAAATCTTTTAAAGGTTCCTGTAATTGATCATTGGTGGCAAACTGAAACAAGTTGGGCAATTAGTTCAAATTGTACTGGTATAGAAATGATGGAGACTAAATATGGCTCAGCTTGTAAAGCTGTACCTGGTTACGATGTTAAAATTATCAATCCAGACCAATCAATTGCAAAAGAAAATGAAATGGGAGATATAGTTGTTAAATTACCATTGCCCCCTGGAACTTTCCCTACACTCTGGAATGCTGATAAAAGATATGAGGAAAACTATATGTCGAATTATAAAGGTTATTATCAAACTTATGACGCGGGTCATATTGATGAAGATGGCTACATTTGGATAATGTCCAGAACAGATGACATAATAAATGTAGCTGGGCATAGACTATCCACAGGTGCAATTGAAGAAGTATTATCTGAACATCAATCCGTTGCTGAATGTGCGGTTCTTGGTATTGCTGATAAATTAAAGGGTCAGCTACCTATTGGATTAGTTGTCCTAAAGTCAGGTGTTGAAAAAGATAATGATACAATATCCAAAGAATGTGTTCAAATGGTTAGAGACAAAATTGGACCAGTTGCTGCATTTAAAGTAGTTATTGTTATAAAAAGATTGCCAAAAACTCGCTCAGGAAAAATTTTACGTGGAACTATTAGAAAAATTGCTGATGGTGTTGAGTATAAAGTCCCCCCAACAATAGATGATCCTAAAATTCTGACAGAAATTAAAGAAGATTTAGTTAATCATAAAATTTTGAATAATGGTTAAAACTTATATTTTTTTAATTGTTGCAATTTTTTTTGAGGTTGCCGGAACAATGTTGTTGCCAGTGTCACAAAACTTCTCAAAACTAATACCAACAGTTGCTCTATCTGTATTCTACCTTTGTGCAATCTATCTTTTAACATTTGTAGTTAATAAACTTCCAATTGCGATTGTATATGCAACTTGGAGTGGACTTGGTATTTTTACAATAGCTATACTCGGCTATATATTTTTTAAACAAACTCTTGCTTGGCAGGCAATATTAGGATTATTTTTAATTGTGATTGGAGTAATTTTAGTAAACAGTTTTGCTGTTAAGCTTAACTAAATTGCAAAGGTGTGCCCTCAGGGTCTCCAAGAATTTTTCCATCCTGCATTTTTATTTTACCTGCAATAATGGTATGGGTAGGAGTTCCTTTTAATTTGAAACCGTCAAATGGAGACCATTTACATTTGCTCTCGATATTTTCATTTTTAATCTCAATTATTTTATTCATATCGACAATTGTAAAGTCAGCATCATAACCTTCTCTAACAAATCCTTTATTTTTAATACCAAAAATTTTGACTGGATTTTCACAAACAAATTTTATTAGTTGATCTAATGTTAATTTACCATCATTCACATGATTCAACATTATAGGCATTAAAGTTTGTACTCCAGGCATTCCCGAAGGAGTATTTGGATAGACTTTATCTTTGTTAACTTTTAGATGAGGAGCATGATCAGATCCTATTGTATCATTATAATTATTTCTTACCCCATACCATAATCTTTCATAGTGAGACTTATCCCTTAAAGGTGGATTCATTTGAGCATAAGTACCAAGTTTGTCATAACAATCTGGAGCATAGAGCGTTAAATGCTGAGGCGTAATCTCAAAAGTAATATTACCTTTGTGTTGTGATAAAAAATCAATTTCCTCTTTTGTTGTAATATGGAGAACATGAGCTTTTTTATTATACTTTTCTGCAATTCTAACAATCCTCCTAGTAGATGACATTGCGCACTCTACACTTCTCCAAACTGGATGCGTATGAACGTCTCCTTCTTTGATTAATTTTTTATTTACTTTTAGAATTGCTTCATCTTCAGAGTGTACAGCCACAACTTTAGAACTATTTTGAAAAACCTTATCGATATCATCTTCCTCGGCTACTAATAGATTGCCTGTTGAAGAACCTGCAAAAAGTTTAATGCCACAGCAACCTTCCAAACCTTTTAAACTTGCTAAATCATCTGCATTATCTGCGGTTGCTCCAAAATAAAAAGCATAATTACAATACATTCTATTCTTAGCAAGATCTAATTTTCTTTGAAACTCTTTCATATTAGAGGTTGGTGGATTTGTATTGGGCATTTCAAATACACTGGTAATACCACCAGCTATTGCAGCTCTACTTCCTGAATGAAGATCTTCAGTATCTGTTGAACCTGGTTCTCTAAAATGTGTTTGAGTATCTATACAGCCAGGTAATATAATCTGACTTTCGGCATTAATTGTTTCTTTAGCTTCATCCAAAATTTGACCTATCTTTTGAATTTTTCCATCTTTTACAGCAACATCGACGTTTTTTAATTCTCCATCTATGAAACATTTACCTTTTTTTATTATTAGATCTAACATTTGGTAGAAAAGTTATTATATTATAATTGATTATCAATCAATTATGAATAATAAAAAAGTTTATATATTAGAAGATAGGGGAATTCTTTTTATTCAAGGTGAAGACTCGAAGGAGTTTTTACAAAATATTATTACAAATGATATAAACAAGGTTAACGACTCAAATAGTTGCTTTGCGTCGATCTTAACACCTCAAGGTAAATATCTTTATGATTTTTTAATCATTAAACACAAAAATGGATATTTTTTAGATTGTGAAAAATTACAAATAGAAAATTTATACAATCAATTAAAATTATATAAGCTAAGATCTAAAGTAGAAATCTTAAACTTGAGCAATGAATTTGTGGTATCCAATATCAGTATAAATAAATTTTTAGAATTTGATGGGGCTAAAGAAATTTCTGGATTTACTATAAGATACAGAGAAGATTCAGTAATCTTAGATCCAAGAAATAAACAACTTGGAGCAAGAATAATAATTAACCTTGAAAAACTATATTTATCACTAAAAAAATTAAATCTAATTTCATCAGATGTTGAAGAATATTATAATTTAAGTCATCAGATAGGTATAGCTCAAAGGGATACTGAAAGATTAAAAAACCAATTATTTGGTATTGAATGTAATTTTGAAGAATTAAATGGTATAGATTTCAAAAAAGGTTGTTATGTAGGTCAGGAAAATACAGCAAGAATAAAACTCAAAAATAAACTTACAAAAAGACTATTGCCAATAAAGGTTGTTGATGGAACTTTGAAAAATGAAACTATTAATTATAAAGATAATGAAATAGGAAAAATTCTTATTAAAGGTAAGTTTCCATTTGCTTTAATTAAATTTAAGGAAATTAATCTAGATAATGATAATGAATATTTATGTGAAGGTGCAACTTTAAGAATAATTAAACCTGATTGGATAAAATAATCTATAAAAATTTACGTAAATTTGGTTTAAAATAGTTTGGTCCTTTCATAACTTTTCCAGCTTCGTTATATATAGGTTTGCCATCATCTCCTAACTTGCTCATATTAGATTTTTGTACTTCATCAAAGCATTTATCTAAATCAACTCCAAAAGAATGCCCAGCGCCATATGTTACATAAAGTATATCAGTTAATGCATCCGCAACTTCTAAAATATTATTATCTTTGATTGCAGTTTTTAATTCATCTAATTCTTCATTAATTAAGCTTATTCTTAGTTGATTTAGCTTTTTATTTCCAAGTTCTGCTTTATTTTTAACTTCCTGTCCAAAAGTTTTCATGAAGATCCCTACTTTTTCAAAATTTGTCATATTACTCCTCAAGTATTAAAAATGTGATTACTTTTTTTTTTATATATTTAATGTATAACAGATAAAGCGATAAACCTATTTTATATAATGAAAAAAAGAAAAGAATTTGACAGTATTGGATATATTGATGTCCCAAATGATAAATATTGGGGTGCTTCAACACAAAGATCAAAAAAATATTTTGATATTGGTGAAATTTTAGTTAAACCTATTTTAATTCAATCTATTGGGATAATTAAAAAATCCGCCGCAATTGTTCATAGAAAAGATAAACAAATACCAGTTAAAATCGCTAATGCGATTATTAAAGCATCAAATGAGGTTATAAATGGAAAATTGATTAATCATTTTCCTCTTAAAGTATGGCAAACAGGATCGGGTACCCAGACAAATATGAATGTTAACGAGGTTATTGCTAATAGAGCAATAGAAATTCTTAAGGGTAAAAAAGGTTCAAAAAAGCCTGTGCATCCGAACGATCATGTTAATAAATCCCAATCAACCAATGATGTTTTTCCAACTGCAATGCATATAGCTATAGGAATAGAAACTACAAAAAAATTACTTCCTTCGCTTATTCTGTTGAACAGTGAAATCAAAAGAAAAATAAAAAAATTTAAAAGTATAATTAAAGTCGGCAGAACTCATCTTCAAGATGCGACTCCAATTTCTCTTGGACAAGAATTTTCAGGCTATCAATCACAATTAGAGGATTGTATTGAAAGAATTAAAAAAGGACTTAACGAAATCTATAATTTAGCTCAAGGTGGAACGGCTGTAGGAACAGGAATAAATAGTAGAAAAAATTTTGATAAAAAAATAATTAAAGAGATTAAAAAAATTACTAAATTACCATTTAAACCAACTAAAAATAAATTTGCTGCTTTAGCTGCACACGATGAAATAGTTAATTTTTCTGGAACATTAAATACTCTTGCTGTTTGTTTGATGAAAATAGCAAATGATATAAGATTTCTTGGATCTGGACCAAGAGCGGGATATGGAGAATTAATTTTACCATCAAATGAGCCTGGGTCCTCCATAATGCCAGGCAAAGTAAATCCAACTCAGTCTGAGGCTGTTACAATGGTTTGCGTTAAGGTAATTGGAAATCATAATGGTATAACTATGGCAGGGTCTCATGGTCATTTTGAACTAAATGTATTCAAACCACTTATTGCTCATAATATACTTCAATCTATTGATTTACTTTCTGATAGTTCTAAAAATTTCGCACTATATTGCATTAAAGGATTAAAAGCGGACAAAAAAAAAATAAAAGAATATTTAGATAATTCATTAATGATGGTTACTGCTTTAGCCCCTCACATTGGTTATGATAATGCAGCTAAAATTGCCAAACAGGCTCTTAAAAATAATTCAACATTAAAAAAAGAAGCATTAAATTCCGGTCTAGTAAATGAAAAGATGTATGATTTAATTGTTAATCCAAAAAAAATGATTATTCCTTCTTAAAGTTAGAAAACTCTTCTCTAACAACTAAAGTTAATTTTTGGAAATTTGTAATTTCATTATATGTAAGGTCAAATTCTTCATCTTCATTATAATCTTTTAAATAAAAATTAGATAAATAATA
>CACJZM010000004.1 GCA_902597895.1 uncultured Pelagibacteraceae bacterium | reverse complement strand
TTGCAAATTATGCAATTCCTAGAGGAGACAAAACAAGAGATGGATATTCTGCTGCAGAAGCTTGTAAAATTGTTGAAGATCTAGGAGCAGATGTTGTTGGACTTAATTGTTATAGAGGTCCAGAAATGACAATGCATTTACTCAAGGAAATCAGAAATAATGTATCTTGTCATGTAGCTGGTTTGCCAGTTCCTTATAGGACCACTAAAGAAGAGCCAGGATTTTTAAATCAAACAGATCATGGATGTGATTGTATACCAGGAGGAAATGCATTTCCAGTCGCATTAGACAATCTATACTGTAATAGATTTGAAATGGCTGAATTTGCTAAAGATTGTTTAAAAGAAAAAATTCATTTTATAGGCATTTGTTGTGGTGCAGAGGCGCACCATGTTAGAGAGATGTCAGTAGCAGTTGGAAAAAAACCAATTTCTATTAAGTATATGCCTGATATGAGTAAGCATTTCCATCATGGAACAGAAGCTTCTTTAAAAAAAGTAAATAAGGAAATAAAATATTAAATGGAAAAAAATGTTAAAGTTGCAATTATTGGTGGTGGGGTAGTTGGTTGTTCAATATTATATCATTTAGCAAAGTTTGGACTTAAGGATTGTATTCTTCTAGAAAGAAATGAGCTTACCTCAGGTTCTTCATGGCATGCTGCTGGAAATGTTCATGTTATTTCTTCTGACCCCAATATTTCTAGAATGATGGCTTATACTATTGGCCTTTATAAAGATATTGAAAAAGAATCTGGTCATTCTACTGGTTTTAAACCAAGTGGAGGATTTTATTTAGCTTCAAATGATGTGTGGGCTGAATATCTCAAAAGAGAAAGATCTAAAGCAAGATATATGGGACTTGATCAAGAATTTATATCTTTGAATGAAGTAAAAAAAAAAAATCCTTTAATTGATCCTAAAAGATACCTTCTAGCTTTATGGGATCCAATAGATGGCGAAGTAGATCCTTCAGGTGTTACATATGCATTTGCTAAAGCAGCAAAAATACATGGTGGAAAATATTATACTCATACAATTGTCAAAGATACAAAACAGAAAAATGATGGATCTTGGGATGTTGTAACTGACAAAGGAAATATTAATGCTGAAATAGTTATTAATGCAGGGGGATTATGGGCAAGGGAAGTAGGAAAATTAGCAGGATTAAATTTACCAGTTCAGCCAATGGAGCATCATTATCTAATTACAGAAGCAATTCCAGAAATAGAGGCAATGGGTGATCAAAGACTTCCGATTGGAACTGACTTTGAGGGTAATATTTATTTTAGACAAGAGGGCAAAGGAATGTTGCTCGGCACCTACGAACAAAAATCAACACCATGGAAAGTAGAGGGAACTCCAATGAATTTTGGACATGAACTTTTAGAACCTAAACTTGATAACATTCAAGATAGATTAGCTATTGGTTTTGAGAGAATGCCAGCTTTGGAAAAAGCTGGAATAAAGAATATTGTAAATGGACCATTTACGTTCGGTCCTGACGGAAGTCCATTAATAGGTCCAGTACCTGGAATGAAAAATTATTGGGTTGCAGTTGGGGTTATGGCAGGTTTTTGCCAAGGAGGAGGAGTTGGAAAGTGCATTGCTGAATGGATAATTGACGGCGAACCTTCGATAGATGTCTGGGCAATGGATGTTGCAAGATTTGGAAATTATGCATCACCTCAATATGGAACAATTAAATCTTCTGAGAATTACGAAAGAAGATTTATCATGACGTTTCCTAACGAAACATTACCAAAAGGTAGAAAACAAAAAACAACAGCTTTGTACGATAGATTTATAAATCAAGGTGCTGTAATGGGAGATTCTTTTGGATTAGAAAATGTTCTTTGGTTTTCAAAAAATAAAGAAGATGCTTTTGAGGAACCAACAATAAAAAGATCAAGATCTCATAATTATGTTTCTAAAGAGGTAATAAATGTAAGAGAAAATGTTGGAGCAACAGAGGTGGCAAATTTTTCAAAACATGAATTTACAGGACCAGACGCTAGAAAATTTTTAGATTATATAATGGCGGGTAAAATTCCTAATCCTGGAAGAATCTCATTAAGCCCTATGCTAACATATAAAGGAAAGCTTTATGGCGATTTGACAATTTCTTGCTTAGATGAAAACGAATTCTTAATTTTTGGATCTGGTGCTGCACAAGAAATGCATAGAAGATGGTTTGAGAGTCATATTAAAAAATTTAATGTTAGTTATAAAAATAGATCTGATGACTTTCATGGAATTGGTATTGCTGGACCTAAATCAAGAGATTTACTTCAAAAAATTGTAAGAGAAGATGTTTCTAATAGTAATTTAAAATTTAGAGATAGTAGAAGAATGTTTGTCGCCGGTGTACCTGCGGTAATTAATAGAATTTCTTTCACTGGAGAGCTTGGTTATGAAATTTACGTAGCTCCCCATTTCCAAATTAAATTATTCGAAGAAATAATGGAAGCAGGAAAGGAATTTAATATTAAGCCTTTTGGATCAAGAGCGCTAATGTCTATGAGACTAGAAAAAAATTGGGGAGCTTGGACTTTAGATTATAGACCAGATTTTACTGCCAAAGAAACTGGACTAGATAAATTTATTAATTGGAACAAAGAATTTATTGGAAAAGAATCGGCAGAAAAAGATATCTGTCAAAACAAACTAGTACCTCTAATGGTGGAGACCAATGAAATAGATGTGACCTATAACGAAGCTGTCATGAAAGGTGATAAAAGTATTGGTTATATTACATCAGGAGGTTTTGCGCATTTTGTAAATAAGAGCGTTGCTTTCTCTTATTTAAATACAAAAGAATTAAACTCCGAAAAAGGTATACAGGTAGAAATTAATGGTGATTTATTTAATTGCGCAATTATTAAGGAACCACTTTATGATCCAAGTGGTCAGAAAATGAGAAGTTAATGGCCCAAAAAGATGTAGGAAACAAAGTTCCAATTTATAAATTAAAAAAAACTGACGAAGTTATGAAATACTATGATGAGTGGGGTGAAGAAAATAAATATGACAAAGACATGGTTGATTGGAATTATACAGGTCCAAAAGAAACTACAGAAGTTTTTATAAGATATAATAAAGATAAAGAAGCAAAAATATATGATGCAGGTTGTGGAACAGGTTTAGTGGGTGTCGAATTAAAAAAATATGGTTATAAAAATTTTTTTGGGGCAGATCTTTCACAAAAACTCTTAAATTTAGTTCCAAAAAATCTTTACCAAAAATTAGATAAAGTTGATCTTAACAAACCTATTGATGAAACTGATAATACTTTTGATGCTGTTATGTGTGTAGGAACTTTTACATTTGGTCATGTTAAACCACCCGCTCTTGATGAATTTATCAGAATAACAAAAAATAAAGGACTGATTTGCTTTACTATTAACGAAGGTATCCATGAAGAATATGGATTTGATAAAAAAATTGACCAATTAAATAATGACAACAAGTGGAAAGAAATAGAATTTTTTAAATCAGATTATATTGCAAGCAAAGACGTAAATGCTTGGCTTGGATTGTATGAAGTGATAAAATAAGTTATGTCAGATATTTATAATATTATAGATAAACAAAAACTAGATATTGTAAACAAACCAATCAGCGAGGCAAACGGACTTCCAAACGAATGTTATACAAGTAAAGAATATACATTAATTGAGAGAAAAAAGTTATTTGAAGATAAATGGATTGTAATTGGTGTAGCAAGTTCTTTATCAAATATTGGTGATGCTAGGCCAATTGATCTTCTTGGAATGCCTATATTAATTGTTAGAACTAAAAATAATCAAATTAAAGTTTTCCACAATATTTGTAGCCACCGAGGAGTTAAATTAGTTAGAGAGCCTGGAAAAATTAAAAATGTTATTAGGTGTCCTTATCATTCATGGTCATATAATTTAGATGGGGAATTAATAGCAACACCACATATAGGTGGAATGAATATTCATCAAAGTCCTGATTTTGAAAAATCAAGAAGTAATTTAAAAGAAATTAGATCATACATTTGGTTAGATTTAATAATGATAAATATAAATAATAATGAAATTTCATTTGAAAATTATATTAAACCTTTGAGCGAAAGATGGGAACAATTTTGGCCAATTAAAGATAGAGATTTAATTTATCATGCTGATGATTATGGTTATTTTAAATTAGATGCAAAATGCAATTGGAAATTTGCTATTGAAAATTATTGTGAAAGTTATCATTTACCATGGGTTCATCCAGGATTAAATTCTTATTCAAAACTTGAAGACCACTATCACATTCAAGGTTTGCCAAATCGTTTTGCAGGCCAAGGCACCGTTGTGTACAATCCAATATTTAAAGGTAATAAAAAATTTCCATGTTTTCCTAGCTGGCCTAAAGATAAGGAAAATATAGCTGAATATGTAGCACTATTTCCTAATGTTATGCTAGGTATACATAAAGACCATTACTATGCTTATTGGCTAGAACCAATTAATCACGAGTATACGCTTGAACATATGGAAATATATTATGTTGGGGATGAAGCTGCTAATTCAAAAAAATTTAAATCTTTAAGAGAACAAAATCATAAACAATGGGAAGATATACAAAAAGAAGATGTAGATATTATTCAAAGAATGCAAATAGGAAGAAATTCTCCAGCATATAATGGAGGTAATTTTTCCCCAAAGATGGATAATCCAACTCATCATTTTCATAAGTGGGTAGCAACAAATATAGTTCAATGAAAATTAATAGAAAAATATCACCAGATTTAAAAGTAAAGCCAAATTTTATTACTAAAAAAAGACTAAAAGAAGATGAAATTAATTTTGATAAGCTAAGATCTTATAGACTAGACAGAGTTAAATCAGAATTAAAAAAAAATAATCTTGAAGCGTGCATATTATTTGATCCGGTAAATGTTCGCTATGCATTAGATACTGTTAATATGAGTGTTTATAACATGCACAACTTAACAAGATATTGTTTTATACCAGTAGAAGGACCAGTAATTTTATATGAGTATTTTAATTGCGAGGTATTCTCTAGTCATCTAAATTTAATTAATGAAATAAGGCCAGCGATAACTTGGGATTATTTCAGCAATGGCGATCAAGCAAGTGTGCAATTGAAAAAATGGATTAATGAAATTGAAGATTTATCAAAATCTTTTTTTAAAAGTAAAAAAGTAGCAATTGATGTAATAAACGGACCAGCAGTAACAGCTTTAAATAAAGCCAGCATCGATGTAGTTGATGCGAAATTAATTCTTGAACAAGCAAGAGTTATAAAATCTGCAGAAGAATTAAAATGTATGAAAGCAGCCGTTGAAGTAGCTGAAATTGGAGTTGCTAGAATGCGAAATGAATTAAAAGCTGGAATGACCGAAGATGAACTTTGGTCAATTTTACATAAAACTAATATTGAGCATGGTGGTGAATGGATAGAATGTCGAATATTATCATCAGGTGAAAGAACTAATCCATGGATGCAAGAAAGTAGTAATAAAATAATTCAAAGTGGTGAAATTGTTTCTTTTGATACAGATATGGTTGGCCCATATGGATACTGCGCTGATATTTCAAGAGCTTTTGTTGTGGGAAATAAATTTAATGATGAACAAAAAAAATTATATCATATGGCTGTAGATCAAATAAATCATAATTACAGGTTAATAAAACCTGGTATGTCTTTTATAGAGTTTACAGAAAAGTCATGGATATTACCTGATGAGTATTATGGGAATAGATACTCAGTTATGTTGCACGGAATAGGTATGTGTGATGAGTGGCCTGCAATTAGATACCCAACAGATGGAGGTCAAAGAAATGGCTGTTTTGAAAAGAATATGACAATTACTCTTGAAAGTTACATTGGAAAAGTAGGAGGAAAAGAGGGAGTTAAATTAGAACAGCAATATTTAGTTGGTGAAAATGGACTTGAACTTATGTCCCATCATCCGTTAGAAGATATTTAATGAAAATAATTTTAGTTATGGGATTGCCTGGAGCAGGTAAAACAACTTTAGCAAATGAACTTGCTCCAAAATTAAATGCAAAAAGACTCAATGCAGATGAAGTAAGAAAAGCTGCAAATGATTGGGATTTTTCTGAAGAAGGAAGAAAAAGACAATCAATAAGAATGGCTAATTACGCATTAAAGCTAAAAGATGAAGGTAATTATGTAGTAGCTGATTTTATATGCCCGACACCAGAGGCTAGAGAGTTATTCCCTGCAGATTATATAATATGGGTAGATACAATTAAAAAAGGAAGATTTGAAGATACCAATCTAATGTTTATAAAACCGGAAAAATATAATTTTCATGTTACCACTCAAGATGCTAAGACTTGGGTACCAAAAATTTTAGAGGATATTAAAAAATGACTTATAAATGGGATAACAAAAAGCCAACAGCTCAAATGCTTGGAAGATGGCAACCATTTCATGATGGTCATTACAACTTATTTAAAGAAATTATAAAAAAAACTGGACAAGTTTGTATTCAGATAAGAGATGTACAAGGAGTAGACGATAATCCATTTGATTTTGAAACTGTAAAAAAAAAAATTGAAGAAAGACTTAACCCTGAATTTGAAGGTAGATTTCAGGTAATGTTGGTACCGAATATAACAAATATATGTTATGGAAGAGGCGTGGGTTATAAAATTGAAGAGATTGTTTTATCAGAAGAGATTCAAAAAATATCAGCTACAAAAATTAGAGCTAAGATGCGAGAGGATGGCGAATTAAAGTGAATGAAAGACTTAAATCTATTGTAGATTTAGAAAAATATCCAATAAATGATTTAGACTCTCCAATTATTAAAAACCTAATTCTTAGATGTAAAAAAGAATTAGACAAATATAGTTGTTCTACGATTAAAAATTTTATTTTACCCAAATCATTAGAAATCATGAATAAAGAATTAGATAAGCAACTTGATAAAGTTTATATGTCTAAAGAAAGTATAAACGCATATTTATACGCTAAAGATGATCCATCTTTACCAAAAGATCATCCAAAAAGATCTTTTATGAAACGATATAATGGCTATTTAAATTCCGATTGTTTTCCAAAAGACTCTGAAATGAAATATTTATATGAGACAGATGAATTATTAAAGTTTGTTTCAAAGTGTCTTGGGATTTCACCTATTTATAGATGGGCTGATCCTTTGGCGTGTCATGCTTACAATGTTATGAAGCCAGAAGGAATACTCCCTTGGCATTTTGATAGTTGTGAATTCACATTGAGTTTAATGATACAAAAGCCAGAAAAAGGCGGAATATTTGAATATTGCCCAAACATTAGAGAGCCAGGAAATGAGAATTTTGATGAAGTAAAAAAAGTATTAGAGGGAGATAGAACAAGAGTTAAACAGCTACAACTTGAACCAGGCGATTTGCAAATATTTAAAGGCAGATTTACTTTGCACAGGGTAACAAAAATAGAGGGCCAAAAATCTAGATACATGTGTATTCCTGCATACGTGCTAGATCCTTGGAGAGTAAATACGCCTGAACATTCAAAAGCTATCTATGGTAAAGTTTTACCTATCCATTTAGAAAGAAACATGGCGAGATCTGACGGTTTAGCTGATTAATCAATGAGTGTTATAATAAAAAATTTAGGGTCAGGTATTAAAAAAATAATTATTAATGATCCAAAAACATATAATTCATTATCAAATTTAACTTTAAATTTACTTATAAAAACTTTTAAGAAACTTGATAGAGACAATTCAACAAAAGTAATAATTCTTGAGGGTTCCGGAAAAGGATTTAGCGCTGGTCATAACTTAAAAGAGGTTAAGTCATTAAAAATTAGATCTAAATATCTTAAACTATTTAATCTTTGTTCAAGACTAATGTTACAAATTGTTGAAGGAAGAAAACCAGTTATAGCAAAAGTTCATGGAGCCGCTTATGCAGCAGGATGTCAACTAGTTGCAAGTTGTGATTTAGCTTATAGCTCCAAAGATGCAACGTTTGCTACACCAGGTGTAAATATTGGACTTTTTTGTAGCACACCTATGGTTGCTGTTAGTAGAAAGGTAAATAGAAAAAGAATGATGAAGATGCTTTTAACAGGAGAACCTATAAAAGCGAAGGTTGCTAAGGAGATTGGTTTAATAAATGATTTTTATCCTAAAAAAAGATTAGAAAAAGAGGTTATAAAGTTAGCAAAAAATATTGCCTCAAAGTCAAATTTAACAATTAAAATTGGTAAGCAAGCATTTTATAAACAATTAGAAATGCCTTTAAAAAAAGCATACTCATATACAAGCAGAATGATGACTTTAAATATGATGGCCAAGGATGCTCATGAGGGTATCTCTGCATTTATTGAAAAAAGAAAACCTAAATGGAAAAATAAATGAATACAGAAGAAATCAAAAAAATTTTAGAAGAGTCTAAAACTATTGCCATGATAGGCGTTAGTTCAGAAAAAAAAAAAGAAGATCCAAAAAACATTAAAAGAAAACCAGCTAATGTAGTAATGAAATATATGCAAAATTTTGGGTACAAAGTAATACCGATTAACCCTTTTGCAAAAGGAGAAATCATTAATGGAGAAAAAGTTCTTGAAGATTTGGATGATATTGACTCTCCAGTTGATATTGTTGACGTATTTAGACCTTCAAAAGAAGCAATAATATATGCTAATAAAGCTATTAGATTATCTCCGAAAGCTTTATGGTTACAATACGGAATCCATAATGATGAAGCTCAAAATATTTCAGAAAACGCAAATATCAAATACATTTCTGATAAATGTATTAAGCAGGAATATCAAAAAATTTTTCAAAAATCTAATCCAGTTTTTCCAGTTTTAAGAAATGAATGATAAAATTTATTTTTGTTTTAACCTTAATTATTAATACTAGTGCTGTTTCCAAAGAATTTAATAAAGCCTATTTCGGAGGGGGATGTTTCTGGTGTATGGAGGAATCTTTTGAAAAAGTTGAAGGAGTTATTGAAGTTATTTCAGGATATTCAGGTGGAAAAACCAATAATCCAACATACAGGGAAGTAACTTATGGAGATTCTGGTCATTTTGAAACAGTTGAGGTTATTTTTGATAATTCAAAAACTGACTATGAAACTTTACTTAAAGTTTTTTGGGTAAATATAGATCCGTTTGATGCTTTAGGACAATTTTGTGACAAAGGTTATAGTTACAGGTCTGTGGCATTTTATCAAAATGAAAATCAAAAAAAATTAATTGATAATAGCATTTTAAGTATTGAAAAAAAATTTAATCAAGAAGTTGTAACTTATGTTAAAGAATTTAAACAATTTTATAAAGCAGAGGATAATCATCAAAATTATTATAATGAAAATTTTATAAATTATTTGTTATATAAAAATGCTTGTGGAAGAGATAATAGATTAAATAAAATATGGAAAAATGAATAAATATATAAAATTTTTTATATACGGTTTGATATATGTAATTCTAATTCTATTTTTTGCTGTCATGTTTATTGTGACAACTAGAGCAGAGATAATAAAACCTAATAATGGAATAGAACCTTATCAGGTTGTTAAAATCCAGCTCAGAGGTTTAAAAAATAATGACCAACCTTATGATAATGCTGGAATTGAACAAACGTGGGAATTTGCCCACCCTAATAATAAAAAAATGACTGGCCCCTTAGAAAACTTTAAACTTCTTTTAAAAAGTGACTCTTATAAAATGCTTTTGAACCATATTGATCATCAAGTTCAAGAAGTAAATATTACAGATGAAAAAGCAGCTTTTGAGGTCACAGTCCTTGGTGAGGGTAAAACGTACTATAAATTCAGATGGATTGTTGAAAGGTATGATCAAGAGGGACCTTTAAAAGATTGCTGGCTTACAATAGGTGTATCTCAGCCTGTGTCTCTAGGTTCATCAATATAAGTGCGATTTTTGTTTCAGAAATATATAAAATTTAGTAGGAATCGAAAAAATGAAAACTAAAACTAAAGTAGTGGTAGTTGGCGGTGGCGTAGTAGGTGTAAGCGCGTTGTATCATTTAGCAAAAAAAGGATGGTCCGATGTAGTTTTAATTGAAAGAAAAGAACTAACGTCAGGATCAACTTGGCATGCAGCTGGATTACTCCCTCTATTTAATATGAGTTATTCTGTAGGCCAGTTACATAAATACGCTGTAAATCTTTATAAAAATTTAGAAGAAGAGACAGGGAAAAATGTAGGCTTTAGTGTTGTATCTAATATTAGATTGGCTAGCAACAAAGATAGAATGGATGAGTATCATCAGTATGCAGGTGTAGCACAAACAATAGGTGTTGATGTAAAATTTTTAACCCCAGACCAGGTAAAAGAAATTTGGCCATTGTGTAATACATCTGATTTGGTTGGTGCGATCCAACATCCTGAAGATGGATATATCCAGCCAGCAGATTTAACACAAGCTTTAGCTACTGGCGCAAGAAATAGAGGTGCTGAAATTTATAGAAATACCAATGTCATTGGGATGAAACAAACAAAAGACGGATGGGTAGTGGAAACAGACAAAGGTTCAATTGAATGTGAACATATAATATCTTGTTCAGGAAACTTTGCTAGACAAACAGGTAAAATGGTTGGATTGGATATACCAGTAATTCCTGTTGAACATCAATACATAGTAACAGAGCCTCACCCTGAAATTCAAAAAAGAAAAAAAGAAGGTCTTCCAGAAATGGGAGTTCTTAGAGATAGTGATAGTAGATGGTATATGAGAGAAGAAGCTGGCGGTTTAATATTAGGACCATATGAAGATGGTGCTCCCGCTTGTTATGTAAATGGACCATCAAAAGAATCTGAATATGAATTATTTCAAGAAGATTTAGATAGGTTAGCCCCGCACATAGAAGGAGCTATTCACCGTGTTCCTGCTTTTGGCGAAGTTGGAGTAAAGAAAGTTTATAATGGTGCTATATGTTATACTCCAGATGGAAATCCAATAGTTGGCCCAGCCTGGGGATTAAAAAATTTTTGGATAAACGAGGGCCATAGTTTTGGTATAACAGCAGCTGGTGGAGCTGGCTGGCAACTGGCAGAGTGGATTATAGATGGTGAACCAACTATAGACATGTTAGGTGTTGAACCTAGAAGATATGGAGATTATTGTTCTAAAACATATCTAAAAGAAAAAAATGAGGAAGCATATAGCCATGTGTTTATAACCCATTTTCCTGATGAAGAAAGACCAGCAGCAAGACCATTACGAACAGCTCCGTGCTACGACAGAATGAAAAATTTAGGAGCAGTTTTTGGACAAAAATTTGGATGGGAAAGGCCAAATTTCTTTGCAACAGATGGAATGGAGCAAAAGGATGATTGGTCATTTAGAAGATCTAAATGGTTTAAAGCAGTAGAGAAAGAATGCAAAAACGTAAAAGAAAATGTCGGACTATTAGATATGACTGCATTTGCAAAATGCAGAATTAAAGGTCCGGGAGCAGAAGAATTCTTAGATAAACTTGTTGCAAATAAATTGCCAAAAAAAATTGGCCGAATTAATTTGTGTCATGCATTAAATACTAAAGGTGGAGTACACTCTGAGTTTACAATTATGAGAGAGTCGGAAAATTCTTATTATTTGGTTTCTGCAGGAGCTAATCAAAGATTAGATCATGATTGGATACTTAAATGGATGCCAAATGATGGGTCTGTACAATTTGAAAATTTAACTAACAGCAATGGAGTATTGGTTGTAGCAGGACCAAAAGCAAGAGAATTAATGCAGAGGGTCTCTAATGATGACTTTTCAAACGAAAACTTTAAATGGTTAAGTTCTAAAATGGTTGATGTCGGTTATGCACCAGTAAATGCTATGAGGGTTAATTTTGTTGGTGAATTAGGTTGGGAACTTCATCACCCTATGGAGTACCAAAATCATATATTTGATAAATTAATGGACGCTGGTAAAGATTTAGGTTTAAAACCTTTTGGCATAAGAGCAATGAACAGTTTAAGAGTAGAAAAATCCTATAAGCTTGTTGGTACAGAATTGTCAATAGAGTATTCACCTTACGAAAGTGGTTTGGATAGGTTTGTTCATCCCAATAAAGGAAGTTTTATTGGACTTGATGCACTTAATAAATGGAGAGAAAAAGGATTTAAAAACAAACTTATAACACTCGAAGTTCATGGTACAAAAGATGCAGATGTATTAGGCAATAATCCTGTTTATGAAAATGGAAGTGTTATTGGCAGAGCTACAGGTGGTGATTTTGGATTTAGACTGGATAAATCCATAGCACTTGCTATGATTAAACCAGATCTAGCAAATACAGGTCAAAAATTAAAAATTGATATATTGGGTAAAATGCATGACGCTACAGTTTTAGAGGAAAGTCCTTATGACCCAGAAAATAAATTGTTGAGAGCATAATGAAAATACTTGTCGCGGTTAAAAGAGTTATTGATTACAACGTACAAATAAGAGTTAAAGATGATGGTACAGGAGTTGTTACAGACAATGTTAAAATGTCAACCAATCCTCCAGATGATAATGCAATTGAAGAAGCTGTAAAAATTAAAGAATCAGGAAAAGCAAAAGAGATTGTTGCTATAACAATCGGCGAAGAAAAAGCGCAAGAGACTGTAAGAAAAGCTTTAGCAGTAGGTGCGGATAGAGGAATTCATGTTAAAGTGGAAGGTATAGTAGAACCATTAGCAGTATCAAAAATTTTACAAAAAATTGTTGATAAAGAAAAACCCGATTTAGTTTTTATGGGAAAACAGGCAATTGATGATGATTGTAATCAAACAGGCCAAATGTTAGCTGCACTTTTAAATTGGCCTCAAGCTACCTTTGCTTCCAATATAAATATTAAAGATAAATCTTTAGAGGTTACCCGAGAGATCGATGAAGGACTTGAGACGATTGAGGTGAAAATACCTGCTATTGTCACCTGTGATTTAAGACTTAACGAACCAAGATACGCTTCCCTGCCAAATATAATGAAAGCAAAAAAAAAACCTTTAGAGCAAATTAGTGCTTCAGAATTAGGGGTTGATACCAAACCAAGAATCGAGCAAATTAAGGTTGAAGAACCTCCAAAAAGAAAAGCTGGAATAAAAGTATCCAGCGTTGCAGAGTTGGTTCAAAAACTCAAAAATGAGGCTAAAGTAATATAATGTCGGTTTTATTAATAGCAGAACATAATAATAAGGAGTTAAAACCTTTTACATTAAATGCAGTGACAGCTGCATCTCAAATTGATCAGGATCTGCATGTGCTTGTTATCGGTCACAACGCTGGCGATGTAGCAAAATCAGCATCAAATATTCCTTTGGTAAAAAAAGTAATTCATGTAGACAATCCAATATATGAAAATTACTTAGCTGAAAATTTTACTCCTGTAATTGTTCAAAATTCAGAAAAGTATTCATATTTAGTATGTTCAGCTAATACATTTGGTAAAAATCTCATGCCAAGGGTAGCAGCGCTTTTAGATATTTCACAAATAAGTGATATTATTAAAGTGATTTCAAGTGATACTTTTTTAAGACCAATATATGCTGGAAATGCATTTGCAACTGTCAAAAGTAATGATCAAAAAAAATGTATAACTATTAGGCCAACATCTTTTGAACAGGCAGAAAGTTCAGGTGGGTCAGCTGAAATAATTACTTCAGAAGCAAAAGAAAATTATGAAGAATCGAAATTTATAAAAAAAGAGGAAGTTAAATCAGATAGACCCGAATTAGGTACTGCTAGAGTAGTTATATCTGGTGGGAGAGGTATGCAAAGTGGAGATAATTTTAAACTAATCACTCAAGTAGCAGATAAGCTTAATGCTGCAATAGGTGCCTCTAGAGCTGCTGTAGACGCAGGTTATATTACAAATGATCACCAAGTTGGACAAACTGGAAAAGTTGTTGTACCAGATTTATATATTGCAGTTGGTATTTCAGGAGCAATCCAACACTTAGCTGGAATGAAAGAAAGTAAAGTAATAGTAGCTATAAACAAAGATGGTGAAGCCCCAATTTTTAGTGTCGCAGACTATGGTTTAGAAGCAGATCTTTTTGAAGCATTGCCACAGTTTCTTGAAGAATTGAACAAATTAAACACTATACAAAAATAACAAAACCTGTAATAAAATAATTATTATGTCCAGAGAAGTGATGGAATACGATGTAGTAATCGTAGGTGGCGGACCATCGGGACTTTCAACTGCAATAAAACTTAAGCAGTTAAATCCAGATATTAATGTCTGCCTTTTAGAAAAAGCATCTGAAATTGGTGCTCATATTTTGTCAGGAAATGTTTTTGAAACGAAAGCATTGGATGAGTTGTTACCAAACTGGAAAGAGATGAGTTCGCCAATTAAAACTAAAGTTACAAATGAAAAATTTTTATTTCTTGGTAAATCTAAATCTATAAGCTGGCCAACATGGCTTTTACCTAAAGTCCAAAAAAATCATAATAACTATATTATAAGCTTGGCGAACCTTTGTAGATGGCTTGCTGAACAAGCAGAAAATTTAGGTGTTGAAATATTTCCAGGTTTTCCTGCTAGTGAAATTTTATACAGCGATGATGGTTCAGTTAAAGGTGTGGCCACACAAGATATGGGTTTAGATAAAGAAGGAAATAAAAAAGATAGTTTCGAACCTGGAATGGAATTGCATGCTAAAGTTACAGTATTTGCAGAAGGGTGTAGAGGACATTTAGGAAAAGAATTAATAAAAAAATATGAATTAGACAAAGGTAAAAATCCTCAACAGTATGGAATAGGTTTCAAGGAAATTTGGGAGATTGATGAGAAAAATCATGAAGAGGGACTTGTAATGCATACAGCTGGTTGGCCATTAGATAATGATACATATGGAGGAAGCTTTGTGTATCACGCAGAAAATAAGCAAATATTTTTAGGTTATGTTATTGGTTTGGATTATAAAAACCCTCATTTATCTCCATTTGATGAATTTCAAAGATTTAAAACTCACCCATCAATACTTAAACTTCTTCAAGGAGCCAAAAGAATTTCTTATGGAGCAAGAGCACTTATTGAAGGAGGTTTACAAAGTTTGCCGCAAATGCATATGCCAGGCGCTTTATTAGTTGGTTGCGATGCGGGTACATTGAATATGCCAAAAATTAAAGGTTCTCATACCGCAATGAAAAGTGGAATGATAGCTGCAGAAACTATAATTGACCATTTAAGAGAAAATAAAAATTTATCATCTTACGAGAATAGATTCAAAAACAGCTGGGTATACGAAGAACTTCATTCCGCAAGAAATGTTAAACCAAGTTTTAGCTGGGGATTAATTTTAGGTATAATATTTACCGGTATAGATCAAATTTTATTTAGAGGTAAATTACCATTTACCTTAAAACACAAACATGCTGATCATGAAACTCTAAAACCAGCAAAGGAAATGCCAAAGATTGAATATCCAAAGCCTGATAATATAATTACTTTTGATAAAACAAGTTCTGTATATTTAACAGGGACAAATCATGCAGATAATCAACCTGTTCATTTACAATTAAAGGATAAAGATTTGCCAATTAAGTATACTTTAGAAAAATTTGATGAACCTGCTCAAAGATATTGTCCAGTAGGAGTTTATGAAGTTCAACAGGAAAATGGTTTAAATAAATTTGTAATAAATTCTCAAAATTGTATACATTGCAAAACTTGCGATATAAAAGAACCATCACAAAATATTAATTGGGTAACACCCGAAGGTGGAGGGGGACCCAAATACGGCAATATGTAATTAAGAAAGATCGATTGCTATTTTTTTTAGTTTTTCGAAAGGAACAACCTTAAGAGTATTTTCATGGGTTTTTTTTAAATAAACCGAACATTCAATTCCGTTCTCAATAGCTCTTGCAACCCATACAGCACAAATACACCAACGATCACCATCTTTTAATCCTGGGAAACCAACTTCAGGATGAGGAGTTATTAAATCGTTACCAGCATTTTTACACCATTCTAAAAATTTATTGTTAACTTTTACACAAACTGTATGCATACCATGATCGTTTTCATCTGTATTACAACATCCATCTCTAAACCAACCTGTTAAAGGATTGTTTGAACATTCCTCAAGGTTTTCACCTAAAACATTTTTTTGTTGTTTGCTCATTAAATCTTTGTTGGATTTGGTTGTCCCTTATAAACTTTTTCTGGATCAAATTTTTTTTCTTTTTCTTCAAATTTCATTTTTATTTCTCTAGCATTATCAATTTTTCCCAATGGTACAGATCTATAAAAACATGATCTGTAACCAACATGACAACTAGCACCATCACCTATATCAACGCTCAACCAAATCGAATCTTGATCGTCATCAATTCTTATCTCTTTTATTTTTTGCACAAATCCACTTGTTTTTCCTTTGTGCCAAATTTGTTTTCTAGATCTACTCCAGTAGTGAGCTTCTTTAGTTTCAATAGTTTTTTTAAAAGCTTCAACATTCATATAACCATGCATTAAAATTTCTTTTGTATTTGAACATGTAGTAACCACAGGTATTAAACCTTCATTATCAAACTTAGGAGACAAAAGATTACCTTCCTCAATTTCAGTGATATTTTCCCTTTTTTTAAACATATTTATTGAATTATGTAACATATTAGCACAGATAATAAATATTTTAAAAAAGGCTTATTTTGTATTATATAAGGTCGCTATGAAACTGGTTAAAAATGAAAATGAAAAACTACCAAATAAAGTCTCTGACAAAGAGGCTGAGGAAGCATTCAAGACAATCTTAAAATGGATGGGAGAAGATCCTTCCAGAGAAGGTTTGTTAGAAACACCAAAAAGAGTAGTAAAAGCTTTTAAAGAATATTTTAAGGGTTACAGCGAAGATCCAAAATCAATTCTAGAAAAAACTTTTGGAGATGTAGAGGGTTATGACGACATGGTTGTCCAAAAAAATATATCAGTACAAAGTCATTGCGAACATCACATGGCTCCGATAATTGGAATTGCACACGTTGCTTATATTCCAAAAGAAAGAGTTGTTGGTCTAAGTAAACTAGCTAGAGTTGTTGAAGTATTTTCTAAAAGACTACAAACCCAAGAGAGATTAACAATGCAAATCGCAACAACATTAATGGAGTCTCTTGATGCAAAAGGTGTAGCTGTAACAATTGATTCAACTCACCAGTGTATGACAATGAGAGGAATAAAAAAAGAGCAAGCAACAACAGTAACAAATTATTATATGGGTCAATTTAAAGAAGACCTAAGTTATCAGAATAGATATTTGAGATTCATAGCAAAATAATATTAACTGCACATCATGGATAAATTTAAAGCATTGGTTCTCAACCAAGAAGGTGAGAATTTTACAAGAGAAATTAAATCAATAGATAAAAGTTTTTTAAAACATGGTGATGTTACAATTAAAGTAGAATATTCAGATCTTAATTTTAAAGATGGAATGATTCTAAAAAATGGAGGCAGATTAGTAAAAGAATTTCCTCACATTCCAGGAATAGATTTTTCAGGAAAAGTTTTAGAAAGTGAAAACCCCAAGTTTAAAGAGGGTGACGAAGTAATTTTAACAGGCTTTAGAGTAGGTGAAATTTTCTATGGTGGATATTCTCAAATAGCAAAAGTAAATGCAGATTTTTTGGTTAAAAAACCTAAAGATATAACAAGTAGACAAGCTATGATTTTAGGAACAGCTGGCTTCACTTCATTAATGAGTGCTTTTGCAATTCAAGCAAGAGAAAGTATTTTATTAGGTGAAAAAGTTAATGATGTTTTAGTAACAGGCGCCACGGGTGGTGTAGGCAGTGTAGCAGTTATGGCTTTAACAAAGTTAGGTTATAATGTTACTGCCGTTACAGGAAAAGATAATAAAGCTGATTATTTAAAATCATTAGGTGCAAAAAACGTTATAAATCGGTCAGAATATGACAAAGATCCAAGGCTAATTGATAAAGGGTTGTGGGATGGAGTTGTTGATACCGTTGGAGGAAAAATTTTGGCCAATGCAATAGTTCAAACTAAGCCTAATGGAATTATCGCTGTATGTGGAAATGCGAACAACAATGAACTTAACACAAGCGTTATACCATTTATGTTAAGAGGAATTAAACTTTGGGGAATGGACTCTGCAAACTGCAGTATTAAAAGAAGAGATTTTATATGGTCAGAAGCTTCAAAATTAGTTGATTTTGATTTGCTTGAAAAATCAATTATTATAGTAAGTTTGGAGGAATTAATTGAAACTTATCCGAAAATTTTAAAAGGTGAAATTTCTGGAAGAGTTATAGTTGATTTAAATAAATAATGGACTGGGATAAATTAAAAATTTTTCATGCAGTCGCTGAAGCAGGTAGTTTTACTAGCGCAACAGTTAATCTTAATCTTAGTCAATCCGCTATCAGTCGACAAATTCAATCTTTAGAAGATGATTTAAAAGTAAAATTATTCGAAAGACATGCAAGAGGACTTACTTTAACAGAAAATGGAGAATATGTATTTAAAACTGCTCATGAAGTTATAAGCAAACTAAAAGAAGTTGAAACTACTTTAGGAGATAAAAAAGATAAACCGCACGGAAAACTAACCGTAACAACTGTAGTAAGTTTTGGTACAACTTGGCTAACTCCGAGAATTCAGGAATTTATGCAATTACACCCTGAAATTGAGATAGAATTGGTATTTGATGACAAAGAACTAGATTTAAGCACAAGACAAGCTGACATTGGTATATTTATGAGAAGACCAAAGCAACTCAATTATATACAAAGAAAATTGATTGATATTAATTACCATTTATATGGTTCAACTAAATATTTAGATAAATTTGGTTATCCGAAAACAATAAATGATTTAAATAAACATAAATTTATTTCATTTGGAAAAGGCGCTCCTTCTCCAGTATTTAATCCAGATTGGGCACTTAAACTTGGTATTAAAGATAGCAAGAAAAGAAGTGCAGTAATGAAGGTAAATAGCGTTTATGGACTATTGTTAGCTGTTCAAAGTGGTGTTGGTTTAGCTGCATTACCAGATTACATAACTGTTAATGTACCAAATATAGTTAAAGTGCTTCCTAAAATAGAGGGTCCCATAACTGAGGCACACTTTGTTTATCCTCAATCACTTAAAAATAACGCTAGAGTTCAAGCATTTAGAAATTTCCTATATAGTAAGATTTCTGAGTGGAAATTTTAATTTTCCATTAAAATAACAGTAAATACTGCGACATAATTGCAATTGATAATCATTATCAATGATAATAGTAATCATTCTCAACAAAAACAAATGCGGAGAAAAGGAAGAAGACATGAAAAAAATCACTATTATTAGTGTATTTATTTCGTTGATAGTATCTACTTTTGCAATAGCAAACGAAGTAAATATTTTTAACGCGAGGCACTACAAAGCTGATGCTGAACTTTATGGAAAGTTTACAGCTGCAACTGGAATCAAAGTAAATTTGATTAATGGTAAATCTGGTGCTTTAGAAAAAAGAATGATTGAGGAGGGTTCAGACTCCGCAGCGGACCTTTATATTACTGCTGACGCTGGAAGATGTGGAGCATTTCAAGCAAAAGGAATGACTCAAAGTGGATTAACATCTTCAACAATTAAATCATCTGTTCCAAAAAACTTTAGAACATCACATTGGGTTGGGGTAGCAAAAAGAGCAAGAATAATTTATTACTCACCTGAAAGAGTCACTGGCGCTGAATTATCTGGAATGACTTATGAAGGTTTAGCTGATCCAAAATGGAAAGGTAGATTAGTAATTAGAAAATCAAGCAACATTTATAACAAATCTCTTGTAGCTTCATTAATCGCGAATAATGGAAAAAAAGCAACAGCTGAATGGGCAAAGGGAGTTGTTGCGAATATGGCTAGAGAGTCTACAGGAAACGATAGGGCTCAAATTATGGCAGTAGCAGCTGGCGAAGCTGATATTGCCGTGGCTAACACATATTATCTAGCTTTAATGTTATCTGGAAACAAAGGTGCAGAACAACAAGAAGCTGCAAAAAAAGTTAAAGCATTTTTCCCAAACCAAGATGGAAGAGGAACACATATGAATATTAGTTGTGCTGCTCTAGTTAAAGGTGCTCCAAATAAAGCAAATGCTATTGCACTTGTTGATTTTCTATTATCACCTGAATCTCAAGAACACTTTACTAATAACACTTTTGAGTTTCCAATGATAGAAGGTGTTTCACCAAGTCCATTAGTAGTAAATAATTTAGGTTTAGATTTTAAACAAGATCTTAAAACTAAAGTTTCTACATACGGAAAAAATCAAGCTGCAGCATTAGAAGTGATGACAGCTGCTGGATGGAAGTAAATGGAAGAAAAAAAATTTATTTCTGATTTTGATTATAATAACTCAGCCGAGGCATGCCCTGCATGTTCTGAGGAGTGTAAAAAAATCGAAAAAAGAATAAATAAAAGAGAAATATCAGAGATTAAAGACAAGGAGGTTCCGCATATCCTAAAGTTATTTGATTTTTAATAATTTCTTGACTAGTGTCCATGTATAGGCGGGTCTCACTGTATCTCCTTTCGCATGGGCACTTTTTCTTTTCTTTATTATAAGGCGGATTATAATATGAGAATAAATTTTTGGTATTTAAGCTCTATAATTATATCTTTAACAGTACTAATTCCAATTTTAACAGTCTTTAGTAGTTTTTTTCAGGATACGTCAAACTATTTTGAAATTCTTAAAGAAACATTTTTTTTTGAATACATATTTAATTCTTTAATACTTCTGATTGGGGTTATATTCTTAACCTTTATTTTAGGAGTAGGATCAGCATATATAGTTTCTTTTTATGATTTTCCTGGTGTTAATTTCTTTAAATGGGCTCTAATACTTGCTTTTGCGGTTCCACCATACATTTATGCATATTCTTTGTTTGCTTTTTTCGAAAATTATGGGACAGCGTTTACGATTTTAAAATTTTTGTTTGGGGAAGGAAATTATAACAAACAAATTCCTAAATTCGATGGAATGTTTGGATTGATATTATCAATATCTTTCTCATTATATGCTTATGTATATATACTAGCTAGATCTTCATTTTTATACCAATCACAAAATTTAATAGATTTGGGTAAAAATCTAGGTTTTTCAAAATTTAAATCTTTTTACTCAATTATATTACCTGCTGCACGTCCTGCTATCGTTGCTGGTTTATCATTGGTGGCAATGGAAACATTAGCTGAATTTGGAGCTGTAGATTTTTTTTCTGTAAATACTTTAACTACAGGTATTTATAATGCATGGATAGGATTTGATGATTTAGCATTTGCAAATCGTATATCATTCTTTCTTTTACTATTTATTTTTATTTTATTTTTAACCGAAAATTTATCTAGGAAAAAAGCTAAATACCACATGGATTCAAAAGGGGGTTTTAAGAAAAAACAAAAAATTAAACTGTTTGGTACAAAGTCATTTTTTGCTTTTTTATTTTGTTTTATTTTATTCTCTTTAAGTTTTTTATTTCCTTTAAGTCAAATGTTATATTGGACAGTTAAATTTCCAGAGAATTTAATTAACTTCCAATTGATAGATCTTTTATTAAATACTTTATATCTTGTTTCTTTATCAAGTTTAGTTTTAATATTTTTTGCTTTAGTATCCAATTACGGAAATAGGGTTTCAAATAAAAAAACTTTAAATATTTTATCTACCCTGTCAATCTCAGGCTATGCTATACCTGGAGTAATTCTTGCTATAGCTTTTATAACTTTTATCGCATGGTTTGATGAAAATATGATCAAAGCTTTAGGATTTCTATCAATAAAAAAAATATTTATAGGTTCAATCTTAGGTCTAGTAATAGTTTATTTTGTAAGATTTTATTCTTTAGCTTTTAATGGAATTAAATCAGGGTATGAAAAAATGAATATAGCTGTTGATGAGAGCGCTTATCTTTTAGGTTATTCAAAAACTAAAACTTTTTTTAACATTCATGTTCCATATTTAAGAAATTCACTATTATTTGTTATAATATTAATTTCATTAGAAATTATTAGAGAACTACCGATTACACTAATTTTAAGACCTTTTAATTTTGAAACTTTTGCAACCACAGCATATATTTCTGCATCCGAAGACTTATTGGAAGCTGCGGCCGTTCCATCTTTGTGTTTGATTATCATTGCAAGTTTCTTTATTTTAATAACATCTAAATATATATTAAGAGATATAGATGAGTAAAAATTTTTTAGAAATCAATAATGTCAGTTTTAAAGCTGGTGGAAAAACAAAAGTAAAAAATGTTTCCTTTAATATCGAAAATAAAGGAGATATTATTTGTCTTTTGGGACCATCTGGAGTTGGCAAAACTACTATACTTAGAACAATTGCTGGTTTAGAAAAAGTTAAATCTGGATCAATAAAACTTAAAGATAAAGTTCTATCTTCATCAAAAAATCATGTTGAACCAGAAAATCGAAATGTATCTTTATCATTCCAAGAAAACAGTCTATTTCCACACTATACTGTTGAAAAAAATATTAATTTAGGTGTTGAAGCAAAAAAGCTGAATGGAAAAAAGAAAATAAATCCAAAACAAATCATTAAATTATTAAATATAGAGAAAATATTAGGCAAATACCCACATCAAATTAGTGCTGGAGAAGCACAAAGAGCAGCTCTTGCTAGAGCATTAGTTACCCAACCTGATCTTTTATTATTAGACGAACCATTATCAAATGTTGATCAGAGCTTTAAAGAAGAAATACAAGTTCAACTTAAAAAACTTCTTAATGATTTAAAAATAACAACTATAGTAGTTACTCATGACTCTTATGAAGCTTTTTATCTAGGATCAAAATGTGGAGTAATTTTAAATGATCAACTTAAACAATACGATGATCCTTATAACGTTTATCACTTTCCTAATTCAATTGAAGTAGTAAACTTTTTAAACAGAGGAATACTAATCCCCGCAAAAGTAACTGGAGAAAACAGCTTAGAAAATGATGACTTAGGAACTATTAAAGGAAATTTTATTAAACATTACCCCAAAGGTTCGAATGTAAAATTATTGTTACAACCTGAGGATCTTGAACATGATGACAAAAGTAATTTAAAATTAGAAGTGGTCGATAGAAAATTTAGAGGAACAAATTTCATATATACTCTTAGAACAACAACTGATCATTTAATTCCAGTTTTAGTTCATTCCCACCATATTCATCAACATCAAGTAGATGAAAAATTTGGTATCAAAAGACCAATTTATATTGATCACATAGTTTGTTTTTAATAAAACAAAATAGATGCTTTCAAAAAAACAATTATATTTTAAAGGCATGGTGGATGTTTCGCCACACATGCTTTCAGTAATTCCATTTGGAATTATTTGTGGAGCAATAGGTATAGAACTTGGTTTTGATCCATATTTAGTTTATGGAATGTCTATAATTATTTTTGGTGGAGCATCACAAATTGTATTTTTGCAATTGTTGTCGGGTGGTGCCTCAGCTTTGATTGCTGTAACATCTGTTGGTGTAATTAATTCAAGACATTTGTTATATGGTGCAGTTTTATCAGAATACTTACAAAAATTATCTTTAATTAAAAAACTTTTGATTTCCTATTTAGTTGTAGACCAAGGTTTTGCTGAGTCTAATAAATTTTTTAAAAAAAATAAAACAGAACAACATTTACATTATCATTTAATTGGAACAGGAAGCACACTATGGGTTTGCTGGCAAATTTCTACATTAGCAGGAATTGTGTTAGGTTCTTTCGTACCCGCAGAACTTGGATTAAAATTTGCAATACCTCTTACTTTTATTGCGGTCGTTGTACAAGATTTGAAAAAGATTGATCATGTAGTTGTTATGATAACTTGTGGAATAAGCTCTTTAATATTTTTTGATGCACCATTTAAATCATATATAATTATATCACCTATTTTGGCTCTAATTATTGCGGCATTGTTGTTGAGGTTTAAAAAGTGAGCTGGACATCAATTATTATCGCAGGAGTTTTAACTTATTTAACTAGAATGACCATGGTAGCATTAGTGAGAAGAGAAATGTTAGGAGATAAACTTAAAGAAGTTTTAACCTATGTTCCATCTGCAGTATTTCCAGCAATAATATTTCCAGCCGTTTTTTTTAATGACAGTGGAACTTTTGTAGAAATTAGTGACCCTAAAATATTTGCATCTATAATTGCAATCGTTGTAGGGTATTTTTCAAGAAATGTCATCGCAACTATTTCATCTGGATTAATTTCTTATTGGATAATTTTATTTTTCTAACGCCAAGAGCTTCTTTTTTAATTTAGGTGATAATTTAGAAAACCATTCTATTTCTTTACCAGACTTTGGTAATACTGATCCATATTCAATCATTTGAGATGGATTTAAATCTATAATGTAAACCCACACTTGAGTAGCATCTAATTTAGTAGTTTTAATTAATGCATTTCTCAAGCCTTTAATAAGTGCGTCTTTAATTTTCTTTGTTCTACCAGCTCTAATTTGTCCCAGTAAAAATATTTGTGGATCCTTAACTTCTTTTCCACCCATAAAATGATCATTTTTTTTTATTTTTGTAAAAATTACTTGTGCAAAATAAGTATTTGCTCCAGTAACCTTGCTATGAACCTTAGTAATAGTTTTAGCTAACTCTTTCTTTATCTTAGATTTTAAATTAAAATTTGAATTAGTAACTGTGTAAGTCGGCATATAGTCTTAAAAAATACTATCATTAATTGTTTTTATCAATTATATTATGAAGTAAGGGGTGTCATAATAGACTGAGAATAAACCCTAAGAACCTGTCCGGTAATTCAGAAAGGGAAAAATGCAAAGTTTAAATATACTAGATCAAACATCTTCGATTTTATTAACATTTTTTTTATGTTTGTTATTTGTTGTAACAGGAATATTTTACTCAAAAAAATATAAAGGGCTTAATAATTACTTAGTTGCCAATAGAAATATTGAAACTTTTTCTTTAACTACAAGTTTAGTTTCATCTGCTTTAGGAGCTTGGATATTATTTGGTCCTGCTTCTGCAGCAACATGGGGTGGAGTAGGTGCTGTAATCGGTTATGCAATAGGTGCAGCGTTCCCTTTATATATCCTAATTTATCTGGGACAAAAATTTAGAATACTTTATCCTAAAGCCAAAACGCTAATTGAAGTTATAAGAATAAAGTTTGGAAAAAAATTATTTAAATTAATTTTATTTTTATCTATTTTTTATATGACTATATTTTTAATAGCAGAAGTGACTGCAGTAGCAATTTTAATTAATTATATTTCAGGAACAAGTTTATGGATAACTGCTATAATTGTTATTACTTCTTCATTAATTTATACTCTTTATGGCGGTTTAAGAGCTTCAATATTTACTGACAGTGTTCAATTTATAATTTTTCTAATTTTATTAATAATATCTTTTAGTTTTTTGATTTCTTTTAATTCTGCTGAGTTTAGTTTTGACTTTATTAAAATGAATAAGCCTCATTTATTAAGTTCAAATTATATGCCAAATTTCACAGCTGGATTAACTTTTTTTATAGCTGTTGCAGCAACAAACCTTTTTCATCAAGGTAATTGGCAAAGAGTATATGCTGCAAAAAATAATAATATTTTAAAAAAAAGTTTATTTTTATCCTTTTTAATAATTATTCCAATTGTTTTTTTTATGGGATTTACAGGTTTGGTTGCAGTTTCAGCTAATTCATCTGTAATGCCAGATTTAGCTTTTTTCTCTTTATTGTTAGGAAAAGATTTAATTTTTTTAGCATTGATAATAGTAATTTTAGCAATTTCACTAACAGTAAGCAGCATTGATACTCTAATTAATGCAATATCTAGCTTGATAATTGTTGATGGAAATAAAATTATAAAATTGAAAAGTAATTATTCAAAAATTTCAAACTACATTATATTATTAATATCAGTAATAGTTTTTATTGTTGCTTCTAAGGGATTAAGCATTTTGTATCTTTTTTTACTAGCTGATCTTTTGTGCTGTTCAGCAGTATTAACTATATTTTATAGTTTCTATACAAAATCAATCAATGAGAAAAATGCATATGTATCTATATTAATTGGGTTAATTGCTGGCTTACTTTTTTTTCCAAGTCCTGATTTTTCAAAATCTATTTTAGTTGGATATCTATTACCAAAAGAATTGTTTCCACAATTTATTTTGCAATCATTATTGTTCTTATCTTTTATTATTGCTACCTTTGTTCCTATTTTTACATGGAAAATTGGCAAAAAATGAACATTTTGAAACTTGTATAGTTAAAAAAATTTATTATATTGAAAATATGCTTAATTATATACTACCATTTATTGCTTTAATTTTAGTTGTGGTATTTATACATGAATATGGACACTATTATTTTGCAAAAAGATATGGTGTTGGTGTAACAGATTTTTCAATAGGTTTTGGTAAGGAGATCTTTGGTTGGAATGATAAATCAGGAACAAGATGGAAAATATGCTGGATTCCTTTAGGCGGATATGTAAAATTTTTTGGAGATAGAAATGTTTTCAGTCAAGCAGACCAAGAAAAAATTCTAAAAAAGTACTCTCCAGAAGATCAAGAAAAACTGTTTGTTTTAAAACCTTTATATCAAAGATCTTTAATTGTTGCCGCAGGACCATTGGCTAATTTTTTATTAGCGATAGTTATTTTTTTATCAATTTATATGTTTGTTGGTAAAGATTTTACCCCCGCGATGATAAATGAAGTACAAAAAGATAGTCCTGCTGAAGTTGCTGGTTTAAAAAATAATGATGTAATTTTAGAAATAGACGGAAATAAAGTCAAAAGTATTTTAGATGTATCTAAACTTATAATGATGTCGACCTCAGATACTATAGATTTTAAAGTATCAAGAGTTGAAAATGAAATTCTTTTAAAAGTAAGACCCAATATTGTTGATACAGAGGATAATATGGGTAACAAAATTAAAAAAAGAATGGTTGGAATAAAATTAAGTCCATTTAATAATGAAATTAATCATGTAAAATTAGGTCCTACAAAAGCTCTATATCATTCAATTAGTGAAGTTTACTTTGTTAGTATTTCATCGTTAAAATATTTAGGGTCTATTCTTGGAGGTTCAGGCGACAGTTCTCAATTAGGTGGACCAATAAGAATAGCAAAAGTAACAGGACAAGTAGCTGAATTTGGACTTATACCCTTTTTAAGTATGATGGCTTATATTTCAATAAGCTTAGGTTTGATAAATTTATTCCCAATACCACTGTTGGATGGAGGTCATTTAATGTTTTATAGTTTTGAAAAAATTTTAGGCAGACCTCTTAGTCAAAAAACTCAAGAAGGTTTTTTTCGAATCGGAATGTTTTTGCTATTGTTTTTAATGTTTTTTGCTACCTTTAATGATTTAAAAGATTTAGGCTTATTTTAAGCCATTTTTATTCTTCAAAAAAGTAAGGAAAATAAGGCTTTTTGATCAACTATATATTGTGTCTTTATTACTTTATAACACTAAAAAAAAGCTTGAAAAATCAACGATTATGTTAATTATAAATATTAACCTAATAAACCGGAGCTAAAATGAACAAAAAACAATTAGTCGCTAAATTGGCTGGTTCTTTAAGTCAGAGCAAAGCTGATGCAGAGCGTACTTTTGATACAATTACCAACACTATTCTGGATGCATTGAAAAATGACGATTCTGTGAAAATTGCTGGTTTTGGTACTTACAAAGTGGCTAAAAGAAAAGCTCGAATTGGACGTAATCCTAGAACAGGAGAGCAAATTCAAATCGCAGCTTCTCAAAAAGTAAAATTTTTACCTGCAAAAGCACTTAAAGAAGTATTCAATAAGTAAATCTATTTAACAGCCTTATTATGTAAAAACGTAATAAGGCTGTTACTATATGCAAATTATGCATATCTATTTTAATCAATCATCATTAGTTTTAAGTTTAAATTAAAATATAAAAACTTCTTTTAATTTAATTAAGGAGTTTTATGTTTAAAATTTTACGAAAAGTCCCACTTCTTACACTCGGTTTTTTACTGTGGTTTGCAATGCCTGCCGCAGCAGAGACGACCGTTTCTGCAGAAGTTGGATTTATATTTAACACATTCTTATTTTTAGTTTGTGGGTTCCTAGTCATGTTTATGGCAGCAGGATTTGCAATGCTTGAAGCTGGTTCAGTTACATCAAAAAGTGTATCTGTAATTTGTGCTAAAAACATAGGATTATTTTCAATTGCTGGAATAATGTTCTGGATGTTTGGATACAATTTAGCTTATGGTATTCCAGAGGGCGGTTATATTGGAAGTTTCATTCCATGGTCAGATTCTAGTGCTGTGGATACTGGTTACTCAGATGGATCAGATTGGTATTTCCAAATGGTATTTTGTGCAACAACTGTATCTATTGTTTCAGGAACTTTAGCTGAAAGAATCAAATTATGGCCTTTCTTCTTATTTGCAGCAATTTTATCAGGAATTATCTATCCTATCGTAATGGGATGGCAGTGGGGAGGCGGATGGTTAGCATCTGCTGGGTTCTCTGACTTTGCTGGATCTACGCTTGTTCACTCAACAGGAGGAGCCGCAGCTTTAGCTGGTGCAATTTTATTGGGACCAAGATTAGGAAGATTCGGATCCAAAGGTGAGGCAAAGCCAATCAAACCTTACGCAGCATCATCGATACCACTAGTTACAATTGGTATTTTTATTCTGTGGTTAGGTTGGTTTGGATTTAACGGTGGTTCACAATTAGCAATGGGTACAGCTGACGATGCAATAGCAGTATCAACTATCTTTATGAACACATTCTTAGCAGGAGCTGGTGGTGTAATGGCAGCAGCTATTGTTACAAGATTAGCTTTTGGTAAAACAGATGTTATTCAAATGTTAAACGGATGTATCGGTGGACTAGTTGCTATAACAGCTGAACCTTTAATGCCATCACCTTTAGCTGCAATTTTAATTGGAGCAGTTGGTGGAATATTAGTTGTGTACGGAACTAAATTCTTACTATCAATGAAAATTGATGACGTCGTAGGTGCAATTCCAGCTCACTTATTTGCTGGTATTTGGGGAACACTAGCTGTTCCAATTACTAATCCAGATACAAATTTTGGTGCACAGTTACTTGGAGTAATATCAATCAATGCATTTGTATTCATAGTATCCCTAATTGTTTGGGCAATTATGAAAAATACAATTGGTATTAGATTGAGTAAAGAAGGAGAACTCAAAGGTACTGATGTAACAGAGACTGGAGTAATTGCTTACGCAATAAGAGATTAAAGCATCATATGATTAAGGGCCTCCTGTATTTTCACATGTCTACTCTCAGGAGGCCCTTAAAAAAAATTTATTCTCCCTTAGTTTAAATAAATAAAGGCCTAAGAAATTAGGCCTTTTTAAAACTTTTTATAAAATCTAAAACCTCTTGAGCGTGATCTTTTACGCGGACGTTTCTCCATTCGTTGAGGATTTTACCGTTAGATATAACAAAAGAGCTTCTAATTTGACCCATAAATTCTCTGCCCATAAATTTTTTTTTACCCCACGTTTTATAAGCTTTAATAGATTTTTTTTCCTCATCAGATAATAAATCAAATTTAATATTGTGTTTTTTTTTAAATTTTTTGTGACTTTCAATACTATCTTTTGAAATACCTAAAATAATTGAGTCTAAACTCTTAAATTTATTTAAAAGTTTATTAAAGTCTTTAGTCTCCAAAGTACATCCTGGCGTGTCATCCTTTGGGTAAAAATACAAAACAATATATTTTGATTTAATCTTATTAAGTTCAATAATTTTTCCGGAAGTTGACTCTAATTTAAAATTTGGTGCTTTAGTATTTTTAGTCATAATTATTATCTTCCCATAAAGCTTTATAATTTATGTATGGTGATAATCCGTAGCTAGAATTAATATTTGCAAAGTGTACAGATAAAGATTTTACAGGTGAAATACAAAGTTCTTTTTCATAAAGTTCATTTAGATATTTTTCGAATGGATCATGCCTATCCTGACAATTTTTCTTAAAATTATCCCAATATTTATCAATAAAACTAATTGGAGCTAAAAACGTACAAAGTGTTTTATTAATAGATCTCCAATGTCTTTTGCTACCAAGTAGCAAACTAGTTTTTTCATTATTCATATAAAGATAAGGGTAATCTGAAGGACACATAAAAATGTCCTTATTTAATTGAGAGGTTATTCTTTCATAAGTTGAAACCATTTCCTCTAAAGATTCTTCAAAGTGCAAATAGTCGTCTTCCACAAAAAAAATAAGGTCTTTTCCTTCTGATTTTCCTAATTCAAAGCATTTTAACAAACTAGATAAATTCGCGAAAGTTTCCTCTGATTTTTGTTCTTTAATAAAATTTTTATGATCTTTAAATGAATGATTAATTATTTCAAAATTTAAACTGGATAAAAGAAGTAAATTTTTAATTTTTTTTAAATTTTCTTCATTTGAATTGTCATCAACAACTTTTAAAATAACTTCAATATCTTTATTTTGCTCATTAAGTTTTTTAATTGATTTAATTAGCGAAAACAATGATCTTAAAACATATTCTATTTTAGGATTTTCAAATATTCTTTTTCTATTTTGATCCCATATTTCCACATTTGTATTAGTTCTAAATAATATCAATAATGATTTTACTTTCCTCGTTAAATTAACTTCTCCCATTGGTAAAACTATTGATTTACTTATTGATGAGAGGTTTTCGTTTAGCTCTTTGTTCAATGTTGGAGAATAAAATTCATTCTGATCGATTATTTCATATCCAAGAAATTTAGAGATTTTAATAAATATTTTTTTAATAATGCTTTTTTTCATGTTATTATTTAGTATAATTATTATATTATTATGACAATAAAATCATCACAGTCTTTAGTAAAAGAAGCTCTAGCTCAGATCAAAACCATAAGTTCAGATGAGGCAAAAAAAAAGATTAATGATAAAGAATGTAATTTGATCGATTTAAGAGACATTCGGGAGCTTGAAAAAAATGGTAGAGTTGAAAATTCAATTCATATCCCAAGAGGAATGTTAGAATTTTGGATGGATCCTGAAAGTGCTTATTTTAAAGATGGAAAAATTGATATGAATAAGGAGATGGTTCTTTTTTGTGCAGGTGGTTTAAGGTCAGCTTTATCAGCAAAGTCATTACAAGAAATGGGTTTTAAAAAAGTTTCTCATATAGATGGAGGTTTTGCATCAATGAGAAATAATGGTTTTAAAATTACTTAATCAAATAATGAAATTTTCTTTGCGTAAAAAATTCTTATAATCCAGTAGATAAACAAACCTAAAGGCCCAATAAAATAAGTAATTAAAATTGGAAAAAAAGTCAGATATTTGGAGATAGCAAATTTTTGATAATCTTTAACAATCCAAGAACCACAAAATAAATTTATAGCTAGAAAGTGTATCCAGAAGAGTATTAAAAATCCGTCATTTGAAAATAAATCTTTTAAATCATCTAAGCTTAAATAAAGAGCAAAATTACCTAAAAAATCATAATCGGATAAGAAGAAAAAATAAACTAAATATAAATAAATTGCACTGAAAATTATAATTGGAAAGATAGAGCTAACAAAAATATTGCAAATCTTGGAGGTTGGAAAAAAAATAAGCATCAACCAAAAAGGAATAACACCAATATTTAACCAAATATAAATAATATCAATTGTAAAATAAGTGAAAATTTGTTCCAACATAGAATTATATTATATTATTCATTCATGATTCATAGAAAAAATAAAAAAAAAGACTTAGAGGCCACAGTAGATGAAATGCGAAATTTTGCACTAAATTACATTGAAAAATATGCACCATCTAAACAGCAATTAAAGACATATCTTTTAAAAAAATATTTAAGTTTTAAAAATTCTAGTGTTAATAAATCAAGTATAAGTGATTTAATAACCGTTGTACTCAACGATTTAGAACAAAGCAAATTTATTAATGATAAATTTTATTCTAATTCAAAAGCGAAAAATTTAATACAAAGAGGAAGCTCCATTAACAAAATTAGAAATTATTTAATTCAGAAAGGAATTAGCGACAAGTATGTTAGAGAGACTCTAGCTGATATAAAAAATAATAATGAAGACCAAGACTTTTTTTCGGCAATTAAAATTTGTAAAAAGAAGAGGATTGGTCCTGCAAGGGAAGAAAGCAACAGATCTTTATTTTATAAAAAAGATATTGGAATATTAGCGAGAGCAGGATTTGACTTTGAAACATCAAAAAAAATAATGGATATAGAAAAAGACGAATATATTAAAATATTAAATCTACTTTAAATTTTTATTTTTTTCATTTAAATAATATTGAATTTTTCTTTTTATATAGTTTTTGACATACACAAATACTAATAGCCCAAATATTGAAACAGACACTATAATTATTAGTATAATTCTTAATTGTTCTTCCATTATAAATCTTTTGATCTTTTTAAAATTAAACTTGGATTTTTGAAATCTTTTTTTCCATATAAAATTTCATTTCCATCAAAATCAGTGACAGAACCACCTGCATTTTGTAAAATAGCATGACCTGCAGCAATGTCCCATTCTGATGCTCTAGGTTCCGCTACATATAAATCGTATTCTCCAGTCGCTACAACACAAAATTTAAAGGAACTTTTCATTTTTTTAAATTCAGTGACTTTAAATTCTTCATGGAATTTTTGAATTATTGGTTTTAGTTTGTCAGAGTAAGATACTGCTCTCACCTCACCATGTTTTGTAATTTTTTTACAATCTAAAGCTCTTTCACTGTTATCAATTTTTTCAAAACTAAAATTTTTACCGTAAGTATAAAACAATCTTTCTTTGGCTGGTGCATATATAATACCTATTTCTGGTCTTTTATTTATAATGAGAGCTGCATTTATTGTGAACTCATCTTTATCATGTATATAATCATATGTACCATCAATGGGATCTATCAACCAAAATGTTTCTAAAAGCTCATTTTTTTTATTAAGAGAAGATTCTTCTGAAACAATTGGAATTTCAGAAGTAAGTTCTTTTATTTTATTTGTGATAATTTTATTTACTTCTAAATCACCATTTGTAACTGGAGTATTGTCTGATTTAATTGTTTCTTTTAAACCTTTTTTTCTTAAATCAATTGATAATTCACCTGCCTCAATAAAATTCTTATTTAAAGTATCAACAATTTTTTTTTTATCCTCTAGTTCCATTATCTTCATATTTTTCTAATTTAATATTTTCTGCATTGATGACTTTTTTTCCAGCATTTTCAAAGTTAATTGTTATTTTATTTTTTATAATTGATTGTACTTGTCCTATTCCCCAATCTTTATTTTGAGGATTTGTTACTTTATCACCTGGTTCAAATTCAAAAAACATTTATATATCTTATATTAGAAATAAGTATAAATACCAACTGAATGAAAATAAAAATGAATTCAATAGGTTTAAATAAAAACCCAAAAGATACTACTGTTGTTGTAGCAATGTCTGGTGGCGTAGACTCATCTACTGTAGCTGGTTTGATGAAAATGGAAGGCTATAATGTAATTGGAATTACATTAAAGTTATCTGATGACAACCAGCAAGTAGCAAAATCTAAAGTATGTTGCGCTGGACAAGACATTATTGATGCAAAGAGAGTAGCTCATAAATTGAATATAGAACATAAGGTTTTATATTATCAAAGTAAATTTAAGTCAGGAGTAATTGACAATTTTGTAGATAGCTACTTAAAGGGAGAAACTCCTATTCCATGTGTCCAGTGCAATAAAACTGTAAAATTTAATGATTTATTTGAAGAAGCAAAATCCTTAAAAGCAGATGCTTTGATTACAGGTCATTATGTAAAGAGCATTACCAAAGATAATAAAACTGACATGTATAGGGCAACAGATGAAAACCGTGATCAAAGTTATTTTTTATTTAATACTACTAGAGAACAATTGGATTATTTAAGGTTCCCACTTGGTGGTTTGTTAAAGTCTGAGACAAGGGATATTGCAAAAAAGTTAGATCTTAATGTAGCTGATAAACCTGATAGTCAAGATATTTGTTTTGTCCCTGATGGAAATTATGTATCGGTAATTGAAAAATTTAGACCTGAAGCTTTCAAAAAAGGAAATATAAAAAATTTAAATGGAGATGTCCTTGGTGTTCATGATGGGATTGTAAATTTTACAATTGGTCAAAGAAAAGGAATTAAGATAGCAGCAAAGGAACCACTTTATGTAATTGATATAAATGCAGACAAAAACGAAATCATCGTTGGTCAAAAAAATGATCTTCTTAAAAAAGAAATTATTCTAAAAGATTTGAATTTATTAGAAGATAAAGAAGTATTTGAAGATGAAATACTTGTAAAAGTAAGATCTACCGGCAAACTTCTAAGATCAAAACTAAGTTTTAAAGAAGATAAATCGGTCTTAAATCTACTTGAAGATGAACATGGAATATCTCCAGGACAAGCTTGTGTATTTTATAAAAAAGATATTAATGGATATAAAGTTTTAGGAGGAGGCTGGATTACAAAATAATTTAAGCTCTTTTTTTCCACATCAAGAAAGTCAAGAAATAAAAAAATATCACACCAAAGAAGTAGTCCCATTCTAAAGCATGCTTAAATTTAATATTTCCTTCTTGTGAAATTATAGGAGTAGATACGATCGTAACAATTATTAAAGTAGAAACTAAAATAATTTTAAATCTTAAAATTTTTTTATTTATAAATTCTTTTAGGGAATTGTATTTTTTATACAAATTATAGACAAGAAAGCTTTGTGCTAAAATTTCAAAAATAATAAATGCAAGCAAAACTAGCTTTCTAAATAACTTATATAAGTTATTATCAAACTTTATTCCCAAAAAAATTGCATGTAGAATTAAAAAAACTGCAGATAGAATTCCAAATATATAAAAATAATTAACTGATTTGATATTTGTAGGTTCTATAACCGACAGCAATTCTTTATTTAAAATCCAATATCTTATTAAAAGTAATGATGTGATTATCATTCCCGGTTTAAAAATAAGATTTGTTGGAAAATTTCTAGCAGTTCTGCTAATAGAAGTACCTCCATCAAAATATGGAAATGTTGGCCCTATACCAACTCCATGAGGAACGTATTGTTGAAATACAGTTACAACAATTAGACATGCGTTGATAGTAATTAATGGAATTATAAAGACCCATAAACTTAAGGATCTGATTTTGGATATATTAGGCATCCTAAATTATTTCTTTTTATTTTTCTTTCTTGCTCTTCTTTTTTTTGAGCCCATTTTCCTTCGGCCTCTATGCTTTTTTGGGTATCCCATTTTATCCTTTCAATTAATTATTTTATTGACTTATCTTTCGGATATAGCATTGTCATAAAAACATATCAAATTTATAATGAGTAGATCATTTAAGACATTTTTAAAGCACACAGCTAAAGATTTTCATAATCATTCAGTAAATCCCCCAGTAGTAAGAGCTTCAACGATTATCTTTAAGTCTATGAACGAAATAAGAAGAACTCAAGCAAAACATAAAAGGGACCCTAGAGGCGGTCATTTTGATTACGGAAGGCAAGGAACATCAACCACACATATTTTACAAAAAATTTTAACAAAACTTGAGGAATCTTATCATGTATTTTTAACACCAACTGGTTTCGGATCAGTGTTTCTAGCTATATTCAGTGTTGTTAGACCAGGAGATGAAATTATTGCTACTGATTCAGTTTATAATCCTACAAGAATGTTAACCCAAGATTACTTAAAAGAATATGGGATCAAAACTACATTTTATAATCCTCATGACTTAAATTCGATTAAAAAAAATATTACTAAGAAAACAAAATTAATATTTGTTGAAAATCCTGGAAGTAATACTTTTGAATTCCAAGATTTATCTAAAATAATAAGTATAGCAAAAAAAAATAATATTCTTACAGCTATAGACAATACATGGGCAACACCCTATTTTTTTAAACCTATTAAATTAGGATTTGATATGGCTATAGTTTCTGCTACGAAATATTATTCTGGTCATTCAGATGTAATGGGGGGAAGTCTTGCAGTAAATAAAAAAGTCTTCAAACACATAGAAAAAACTCAAAAAATTACTGGATTAAGATTAGGGCCAGATGATGCATATTTGATAACAAGAGGTTTAAGAACTCTTGATGTAAGACTGGATAAGCACCAAGAAAATGCAAAAAGAGTTGCTTCTTTTTTGTCAAAAAATAAAAAAGTGAAACTTCTTTATCCATATAAAAAGGGTTCTTTTAATTATAAAATGTGGAAAAAATATTATTCAGGTGCATCTGGATTAATGGGAATTAAAATCAAGTCCAAAAATAAAAAATCAGTTATAAAATTTGTCAACTCTCTAAAATTGTTTGGTTATGGATATAGTTGGGGAGGTTTTGAAAGTCTTGCATTGCATCAAGAAAAATCGGAGAGAGGAAATAGAAAATTTTTAAATTTAGAAAGTGATGAGAGATTAGTTAGATTACATATCGGTCTTGAAGATCCAAAAGATTTGATTGACGATTTAAGAAGATGTCTTAAATTTGTCAAATGAGTTCTGAAAAATTTATAAAAAACAATTTAGCTTTAGTAACTTTAATAGCAGCATCATTAGTTGTGTTTCTATCTTTAAGTGTGAGGCAAGTCTTTGGAATGTTTTTTATGGATTTCAATATAGATCTTGGAATTACTAATACTGAGTTCGGATTGGCAATTGGAATTCAAATGCTTGGTTGGGGATTATCAGGACCTGTATTTGGAGCAATTGCAGATAAATATGGTGGCCATAAAGCTATTAGCCTTGCATTTATATTTTATATCTTGGGAGTATATTTTTTATACTCAGGACCTAATACAGGAATTTATTTTCAAATTTGTCTAGGTGTATTAGTAGGAATTGGTTGTGGTGGTACTGCAATTAGTATCCCAATGTCTGTAGTTGGAAAACATTTTCCTTTATCAAATAGAACAATTGCTATGAGCATAGTAACTGCAGTTGGGTCATTTGGTTATTTTTTATCTCCATTATTTACAAATTACTCTCTAGAAAGTAATGGATGGGAAGATACTTTATTTATTTTTACAATTTTTTTATGTATAGGTTTTGTAGTTGCCTTTTTCGTAAGATCGCCAAAATTACAGGAAACAATACAAACAGAAAATGGTCAATCTACACTTTCTGCCTTAAAAGAAGCTTTTCAAAATAAAAGTTATTTACTTTTAACATCTGGTTTTTTTGTATGTGGTTTTCATATTACTTTAGTTGGAACCCATGTTCCTAAATATGTAATTGATAGAGGACTAGAAGATTGGACAGCAGCAATGATTTTATCATTAATAGGTTTTTTTAATATAATTGGTTCTCTATTGAGTGGATATTTGTCCGCTAAAAGAAGTAAAAAAATAATACTTAGTGGAATTTATTTTTTAAGAGGAATATCCATTTGTTTATTTATTTTTACACCACCTAGTACAATTAACTCTATAATCTTTGGAGCTAGTTTTGGAATTCTTTGGTTATCAACTGTGCCCGCAACTGTAGGAATTGTTGCCCATATTTTTGGTACAAGATTTCTTGGATTATTATATGGCTTAGTTTTTTTAAGTCACCAAATTGGTTCATTTTTTGGAGCATATTTGGGTGGTTTATTTTATGATATGCATGGGTCGTATGACTATGCGTGGTATTTGGCAATTGCATTATCTATTTTTGCAGGTTTAATACACTTACCAATTAGAGAGCAAGCAATTGATAGATTACAAAAAGCAGAAGCTTAAATTTAATCCATATTTAGAAAAACTTTATCAATCAGATAAAGCTTTGATAATTTATAAAGTTGATGGCGGGTATAATATTTATACAGATTTTTCAAAAAAGATAATTTTAACAAATGCAAATATAAATAACTTTTTAAATAGTTTTTCTAAAAAAAAATTTAAAAAAGAAACTGACATATATCTAGGTTTTTTTGGGTACGAAATTTTATGTAACTTATTAAATATAAGAATTAAAAATCAAAAAAAATTAAATTTTTATAAAGGTATATTTTATAAACCTGAAACAATTATAAAAATAAGAGAAAAAATTGATATTTTTTCTAATATCAAAAACCCTAAATTTAACGATAATTTTAGTCAAACTAAAATCTTATCTCCTTTTAAATTAAATCTCAATTTTGCAAAATATAATAAAATTTTTAATTTATTTTCAAAAAAAATTAGACAAGGAGAAACCTATCAAATTAAAATTTGCACAAAGTACAAAAACAGATCTAAAATTAATCCCATTAATTTCTTTTGGAGATTAATGAGAGCAAACTCTTCTCCCGAATCTTTTATGATAAGGGACAAGGATTATTCGATAGTAAGCTGTTCCCCTGAAACTTTAATTGAAAAAAAAGGTAATAAAATTATCACTAAACCAATTGCAGGAACTTTAAGAAAGAATAGCAAGATTAAAAAAATAAACGCCCTTAAATTTTTTAAAAGTAATGACAAAGAAACAAAAGAGCACAATATGATTGTTGATCTAGAGAGAAATGATCTATCAAGAATATGTAAACCGGGATCTGTAAAAATCTTAAAAGAGAAATATGTTGAGGAATATAAACATCTTTTTCATTATGTAAGTTCTATCCAAGGTATTATAAAAAATAAAACCTCAGTTTTGAATATAATTCAATCAATGATGCCAGGTGGTTCAGTGATTGGCTGTCCAAAAATTAGGACTTTAGAATTATTAAATAAACAAGAAAAAGAGGATAGGAATATTTTTACAGGTAGTTTTGGTTTTATAAAATTTAATGAAGATATGAGATTTAATATTATTATCCGATCAATTTTAAATTACAAAAATATTTCTGAAATATCTGCTGCATCAGGTGTAGTGTTAGATAGTTCAGCAAAAAAAGAATTTAACGAAAACTTTATAAAAGCAAAATCTTTGTTGGAGTTATATAAATGATTTATATAATTGATCATCAAGACTCATTTACCTGGAACGTTGTTCATCAATTTTCAATGTTCGACGAGGTATATTGCTCTAATTATTTTGAAATAAACCATAAAAAATTAAATGAAAGTGAAACAATAGTTTTATCACCTGGACCAGGTTCACCAAAGGATTATACTTTGACATCAAAAATTTATAATAAATACAAAGGAAAAAAAAAAATAATTGGTATTTGTCTTGGTTACCAACAAATTTTATATAATGAAGGCGGTAAAATAGTACAACAAAAAAGAATTTTTCATGGTTTTCAATCTAAAATAAAAGTAACAAAAGATAGTAAATTATTTAATAAAAATAAGTTTTTTGAAGTTGGAAGATATCATTCTTTAAGATTGGAAGAACCTTTCATTTCAAAAAACATGAAAATTACTATGAGATGTATTAAAACTAACATAGCTATGGGTATAGAAGATCATATAAATAAAGTTTTCGGTTTTCAATTTCACCCAGAATCTTTTTTAACTAAAAATGGCAAAGTTCTTATTAAAAAAATCCTATCAGCTTAAAGATTTAAAAGAAATTCCTTTCAATGATCTTTGGGGAAACAGAGGTGTTTTTACGACGATGAGACTTGTTGGGAATAAAAATAAAATAGTTCTCAAAAATAATCATCTAAATAATTTAATCTCTTCCACGAAAAAATATAAAATAAGAAAAAAAAATCTTAAAAAAATATTACTATCTCTTATAAATAAAAGCTTAAAAAAAAATTATAATAATCATCTATTTAGAATAGCTTTAAACAAAAAAACTATTTCGATATCTATAAGAAAAAGATTAACTCCTAAAAAAGAATTTAAATTAAAAGTATTTAATTACAAAAGGATAGAACCAAAATATAAGAACTTATTTTATAAACAAATTCTAAAAAGACTAAGCAAACTTGATAATACTAAATATGACCTTGCCTTATGCTATAAAGATAAAATACTAGAAACAGGCACTTCAAATTTATTGTTTGTAAAAAATGGTAAATTTTTCTCTCCTAAAAATAATTGCTATATTGGAAATACTATTAAATATTTAAATAAAAAAATTAAGATAAATTTTAAAGATATAAAAATTAAAGATCTAAATAGTTTTCAAGAAATTCTTTTAGTAGGTTCCGGTAAAGGTATTACTTCTGTAGACAGCATTGATCAATTCAAGTGGAAAAAAAAGAGCTTAAATTATAAAAAAAAGGTCACTAAAGTTTATGAAAATATTATATAACGCAGACTATAATGAAGTTTTCAAATTATGAAATTATTAATGCAATTTTATTGCATGGCCTAAACTCTGGTACACACAAACCTGCTCTATTCCAATCATTTGAAAAATTTTATAAAAATTCTAAATCATCAATTGACTGGTACTATGATTTATCTGACTCATATCTAAGGATTTATGAAAAGAGATTTCAAAAAGACAGAAAACCACAACAAGGATTTATTCACAGGCAAACAGTTCAGGAGCGTGTATTTGATCTTTTAGATGCAGAGAAAATTTCAAGAGATGAAGCCTTACATATTATTGGAAAAGATGGATTTAATGATGTTTTAAAACGCTTTCACAGTTTTGGTACAGATAATAGAACTTTTAAAAATTATTTTTTTGAAGTAGTTGATTTTGGAAAAAAATTAATTTTAAAAGATACTTTCTTTAAAATTTCTAGTTTAGAATTTGATGAACTGATACTTCAGGCAAAAATTAAACAAACTACTCTTGAAGGTAATTATCTAATTAAACATAATACAGACGAAGATTTTAGGTTCACTAATGATAAAAGAAAAATATATTTACAAAGCCTTAAACATATTGAAAAAAGAGTTGATTTAACAAAGCAAAGAGAATTTTTAGTTCCTTATCAAAGTAATAAATGTTTTTATTGCAATCAATTTTTGTCATTATCTAGAGAAACACCAGCTGTAGATCATGTGCTCCCATATAAATGGGTACTACACAATCAAGAATGGAACCTTGTTGCTGGTCATAAATATTGCAATGATCAAAAAAACGAATTTCTAGTTGGACCACATTATATAGATGCTTTATTTTATAGAAATGAAAATATTGTTGGAAATAGATATTTATGGAAAGATAAAATTATAAAACACCTTGGATTTTCAAAATTAAAAAGAAAAAAACAACTTATTTTTGAATATAATAAAGTTAAAAATCAAATGACCTATAATAATAAAGTATTATGGTGGAATGGAGATAAGAATTACGATTTAAGAAATGATCCTGAATATAAAAGTTTATTAACAATACTCAATAATTAAAATGATAAAAAATTCTTGTATATTTTGTAAAAAAAATAAAAAAAAATTTATTTATTCGTCACGTTTATTTTTTGTTGTAAGGGATGGCTATCCAGTAACTAAGCATCATTCGTTAATAATACCCTTTAGGCATGTTTCAAATTTTTTTGAATTAACAAATAACGAACTTAATGATTTAAATAATATTTTAAAAATTCAAAAAAAATCTCTATTAAAATTAGATAAATCAATTAAAGGTTTTAATATAGGTGTAAATGCTGGAAAAGTTGCAGGGCAAACTATCATGCATTGCCATATTCATCTGATTCCTCGAAGACAAGGAGATGTTGAAAATCCTCAGGGTGGAGTAAGAGGTGTGATACCCTCAAAACAACATTATATTAGAAAAAACACGAAATAATCAACTATCTAGTGTATAAATGTGTCTTTAACACAGTTGATCTAATTTTTCATTTGTATTAGAAGAGTTTTTTTTTAAAATTGCGGAGATAAAATTATAAAATGTTTACAATAAATCCATTTGCGGTCCTTTCCGAAACTATACCTTCTATATTTCTTCAATCATTTGTTATTGTGATGATTGGATTAATTGTTGTTGGAACAGTTATGGATATGATTCATAAAAAAAACGTAAAATATTTTTTTAATAATGCAAAAAAAGCAAAGAAATCAGCAACTAGAGAATTAGGAACTGGCGAAAGAGTTTCTGTAATTGCAAAAACAGTTGTATACGATATTGGAACAACTTCTGAACTTGGAGCAGGAAAGAGAAGAGTTGCTCATCTACTAGGAATGTATGGTACAGTTTTATTTTGGGTTGCATCAGTAGTAATGATTTTCTTTTATACTTCAACATCACTAACCACACCGTCATTGTGGCCAATACTATGGCACGTAGGTGCAATCATGACAGTATTAGGTGGAGCATGGTTTTGGTTTTTTTTAAGAGTAGATGTTTACTCAGAAGCACAGCCTTGGTATAGAATTATTCAAGCAGACTTATTTGTGTTAGCACTGATTGCTACTTCATTATTTGGATTAATTTGGTCATACCTGCAGTCATTAAATTTAGATGGTAGATGGGATGATAAAGTTTTTTTAGTTTTTTACATTGTATCAAATCTAGTTTTGTTTGGTGGAGTATATTGGTCTAAATTTGCACATATGTTTTATAAACCAGGAGCTGCGATCCAGAAAAATTTAGCAGAAGCAGATGGTTCAAGAGATAATTTACCTCCAGAAGCTGATGCTCCGGAGCAATTTGGTATGGGAATTAAACGTGAGGCACCAAAGCACTATTAATATGATAAAGAAAGGAATATAAAAACTGTATGTCAACTTTTGTATATATGACACGATGCGATGGTTGTGGTCATTGTGTGGATATTTGTCCTTCAGATATAATGCACATTGATGAAACTATTAGACGTGCAAAAAATATTGAACCTAATTTTTGTTGGGAGTGTTATTCATGTGTAAAAGCATGTCCTAACCATGCAATTGATGTTAGAGGTTATGCAGACTTTGCTCCTATGGGTCATAGTGTAAGAGTTAGAAGAGAAGAGGAAAAAGGAACAATATCTTGGAAAATAAAATTTAGAAATGGAACCGTTAAAGATTTTGTTTCTCCAATAACAACAAAACCATGGGGAAAATTTATTCCAAAACTTGCTGAAGGAGATAAACCAAATCAAGGGGAAATTAATTCTCAAGTTTTATACAATGAACCAGAGGGCTTAAATACAAAAAAAGAATTACCAAAAATAGAAAAGAGTGCCTTTAAAAAAGGAGTTTATTATTAATGGCTAGAAAAACTATTTTTGAAGATTGCGATATTCTAGTTGTTGGTGGTGGTATGGCTGGAACTGGTGCTACATTTGAAGCTAGACACTGGGGAAGAGATTTAAAAATAGTTTGTGTTGAAAAAGCAAATATCGATAGAAGTGGTGCAGTAGCACAAGGTCTTTATGCAATAAATTGTTACATGGGTATGCAATGGGGAGAAAACCAACCTGAAGACCATGTAAGATACGCAAGAAACGATTTAATGGGTCTAGTTAGAGAAGATTTGGGTTACGATATGGCTCGTCACGTAGACTCAACTGTTCATATGTTTGATGAATGGGGTTTACCAATGATGAAAAATAAAGAAACCGGTAGATACCAAAGAGAAGGTAAATGGCAAATAATGATTCATGGTGAGAGTTATAAGCCAATAGTTGCTGAAGCAGCAAAAAAATCTGCAGATAAAATTTATAACAGAATAATGGTTACTCATTTATTAATGGATGAAACTAAAGAAAATAGAGTGGGAGGTGCTGTTGGATTTAATATGAGAACTGGAGATTATCATGTCTTTAGATCAAAAACAGTAATCGTTGCAGCAGGTGGAGCTTCACATATATTTAAACCAAGAGCTGTTGGTGAAGGTATGGGAAGAACTTGGTATGCGCCTTGGTCAAACGGTTCAGCTTATGCATTACCGATAGCTGCAGGCGCAAAAATGACTCAAATGGAAAACAGAATTGTTTTATGCAGATTTAAAGATGGTTATGGTCCAGTTGGAGCATACTTTTTACATCTAAAAACTTATACACAAAATGCAAATGGAGAAAACTACGAAAAGAAATGGTATAATCAAACTAAAGAACTAGTTGGTGAATACATAGATCATCATCCAACTCCTACATGTTTAAGAAATCATGCATTCGTTCAAGAAGTAATGGCTGGTGGTGGACCAATTCACATGGTTACAAAAGAAGCTTTTCAAGACCCTCATTTAGAAACTGTAGGATGGGAAAATTTTTTAGGAATGACTGTTGGTCAAGCAGTAGTTTGGGCTTCTCAAAATATTGATCCAAAATATACAAATCCTGAATTAACAACCTCAGAACCTTATGTGATGGGTTCTCATGCAACTTGTTCTGGAGCATGGGTAAGTGGACCAGAAGATTTATCTCCACCAGAATATTTCTGGGGATACAATAGAATGACAACAGTTGATGGATTATTTGGGGCAGGAGATACTGTAGGTGGTAGTGCACATAAATTTTCCTCAGGATCTTTTACAGAAGGTAGATTAGCTGCAAAAGCTGCTGTTAAATATATTGAAGAGCAAAAAGCTAAGGATATTAAAGTATCTGATAAACAGTGTGAAGACTTTAAGGAAGTAATATACAAACCATTAGAAAATTATACTGTAGGAAGAAACGAAATTACAGGTGGAACTGTTTCTCCGAGTTATATTTCTCCCATTCAAGGTTTGCAAAGATTACAGAAAATCATGGATGAATATGTTGGAGGAATTTCTGTAAATTACATGACTAATGATAACTTATTGAAAAAAGGTCTTGAGCTTTTAGATTGGCTACAAGAAGATTTAGAAAATGTAGGAGCAGAGGATTATCATCAATTAATGAGAGCTTGGGAGCTAAAACATAGAACTTTAACTTCTCAATGTGTTACAGAACATACTTTATTTAGAGAAGAAACTCGTTGGCCAGGTTATTACTATAGAGGCGATCATATGAAATTAGATGATGAAAACTGGCACTGCTTAACAGTATCAAGAAGAGATCCGAAAACAGGAAAGTTCTCAATGGAGAAAATGCCCGTTTATCATATAATTGACGAAAAAGAGAAAAAAGAAGCATCCTAAAAATTCTCTTAATGAGCCTTCTCGAAAAACCAGACGAAGAGATAATAAAAATTGCAGATCCTATTTGGAATAATTTAGTAAAATCGTCCAATATTAAAGACTATGGTGGATTTACCAGAGATTTTTCATCTCAAATGCTCTATGGAGCAAATGAGGTCGAGCTTGGAAAGCAGTGGGCAAGCAATGAGTTAATTTCATCTTTGGCCGAGGGCTGTAATGCATTTGGTTGTCTTAGAAGAGGCTTATATGTAACTGTTTTATACAAACAAACGAGCACAAAACTTCCAGGAGATTTTTTAGGGAGACTTGTTTTGGGAGAAGAGGACGGTCTTGTGAAAGTTTTCGGAGCAACTATTTTTTAAAAATTACTCAATTAATTACTTGCAAATTTGACTCTCCGGGTGTAATTCCTGAATATGCTTAATAAATTTCTTAAAAATTCCAAATCAATTGTTAAGCAACTCCCAAATTTTAATTCAATTTTAAATATGAAAAATACTATTTATTTTGGATTAGCAGCTTACTGGTCATTCATTTTAATTAATACTTTTCTTAAAATTTAATCTATAGTTGACATTCTGTTTTAGGAGGAATACTTAAAGCTATGGAGTATTTTCTTCCAATTGCTCAAGTTGAAATCAATATACCAATAATTTTTTTATTAAGTTTATTTGTTGGAGTTTTATCAGGGTTGTTTGGAGTCGGTGGTGGATTTTTAATGACTCCCTTTCTAATTTTCCTTGGCATACCGCCTGCATATGCAGTACCTAATGAAGCAAGCAATATACTAGGAACATCTGTTTCTGGTTCAACTACACATTATTTAAAAGGTACCTTAGATTACAAAATGGGATTGATGATTGTATTAGGTGGAGTTTTTGGGACATTACTTGGAATATTAACTTTCACATATTTAAAAGATATCGGTAAAATCAATGATGTTATTGCATTAGCTTATATGTATCTCTTAGCTATTCTTGGTACATTTATGTTAATTCAAGGTGTTTCTGAAATAGATAAAGCTAGAAAAAAAATAATTGTTAAAAGAAAATTACATCAACATTATTGGATACATGGGCTTCCGTTTAGAATGAGATTTAAAAAATCAAAAGTATATGAAAGTGCGCTTGCACCAATAATTATTGGTCTAATTGTTGGATATATTGCTGCAATTATGGGTATCGGAGGTGCATTTATTTTAGTTCCAGCAATGATCTATATTATTGGAATGCCTACAAAATTAGTTCCTGGGACATCTTTATTTGTCACTATATTTGTGAGTGCTATTGTTACGGTATTGCATGCACTTAATTATGGAACAATTGATTTAATTTTAATTACAATATTGATTTTAGGTTCTATTGTTGGAGTTCAGGTTGGACAAAAAATAGGTGAAAAAATTGATAGCACTCAATTTAAAACAATTTTAGCAATTTTAATTTTAGCAGTTGGAATAGCAATTGCATTTGAAAGATTTATAAAAGAGGAAGTTATTGTTGAAAAAGTTACTAATGGAGTTAATCAGCTTGGACCATTAGGTGATTTTATATTGCAATACTCTAAAGATCTTCCTACTTTTTATGGTTTAACATCAGTTGTTTTAGCTATAGTTTTAGGTGTGGGAGCTGCTGGGTTAAGAAAACTTCTTGCAGATTGGAATAGAAAAAGAATTGCTAAGCTAAAAGCAAGTGATTAAAGTTTTACTTAGCATTCATCTAGTAAATTTATATCTGTTTGATGAATTGTTTTTAAAACGTTAAAGCTTCTATTCAAGAAATATTTTTCCCACAGTAACTTCAAGGAACTGTCCAGTGCTTTATTTGTTTCACACCTATTATTTAAATATACCAATTTTAAATTAATATCTGTTCCATCTGGGGATGTAGCTAGTAAATAATCTTTGTCACTTAAATTTCTCATAAAATCATTAAAAGTTGGACATAAAGCATTATCAGAATTAGCATTACAAGCTCTATAAAAAGATAATCTTTTTGTATTTTGCATCAGATCTGAAACAACGATTAATTCTCTATAAGAATGATTAGATTTAAAATCAGCCTTTGGATTTTGAAAAATATAAGCAATTGTCTCGTAAATATAACTGAATTTTGAGTCTTTCTTTACAGAAAAAATATCATTATGAAGTTCATTTGCTTCATTAAAAAATCTTAATGAATAACTATTTAGTACTTTCGAGTTTTCAAACAGTGTTGCCTTTTCAAGTTTACTTAAATTTCCATCACCAGTTTTAGGCCTACATTTAGAAAATAAAAATTTTTGTTTAGTAGGTTCATTGTGATTTATTAAGAAATAAGAGAACTTAGTAAAAGGATCATAATTCATATAAAATTCTTTAGAAAAAACCTGATCTTTAATAAATTCAATTCTTGCTTCATCTAGAGTTGTTGTTAAATCAATAACAACAATTACATGTCCAAAGCTTCCACCCTTCTTGTCGCAATATGTTGTGTTCTCTATTCCTTTGGGAATATTTGGTGTTTTTGATGCATAAACAGGATTTATGCTCAATAAAAAGATTATTAAAAATTTAATAAGTACTATATTTCTCATGTAACTCCTTTTGTTTATTGATTGCTGATTTAATTAAAACTTTTATTTCTGATTGAGCTTTTTGAAATTTTACATCAAGTTCTTCAGAAATTTTTAGCTTTTTAGCTTCCCTGTCTTCATCGCTCATGTAATGAAACGCTGTATCAGGGAAAACTATTTTAGGGTCTCTCTGCTTTTGAGATACTTCCCAATTTTGATTAAAATAAGCAGGTACTTCTGATTTTCTAATTCTAAAGTTTTCTTTTCTATATTCACCAATAATGTGATTTACACCTCTTGATGCATAATCTACTTTTTGTTCATAATTTATAAACTCTTTTTGAATAAGATTTGCATTAGCATCCCAATAATTTAACTCATTATTTTTGATGTTATTATAAGTTTCAATTAATTTATTATCAGTACTTGCCTCCATTTTTGAGATATCGCTAACAAAAGACTTATTGATTTTTCTTATGGCATTTTTATAGAAATTAACTTTTTTTCCAACATCGCCATAACCTGGATATGTATCATTGTAACTAAAACCTTTCCAAATAGATATTAAAGCAAACAGTAGGCCCACAAATGTTAAAACCATACCAACAAAACTGAATTCTATATCACTACTCCAAGGAGTAATGACCTTAGTAAGGGTTTCTTGAATTTGTGAAGTTGATAATGTTTGCACTTCACTTGAGCTACTAATTAATTTCTGCAATATACGCTCTGATTCTGATCTGTAAGCACCAAGGCAAGCGTTTAAATAAATTACAAAGCTTGTATATAGAAATGAATAAATTCCCCATAAGATTTTTTTATTTTTTTCTAAATGAGTTACATTTTTGAATATCCAATAACCTGCTAGTGCTGATCCTATACAATTTAAAAAAGCTACAGAAGTTGCAACCGATATACCCTCAACAAGACCACCTACCAAAGCTCCTTGTAACATAAAACCATTTAAACTAAATTCAATAACAAACAAAAATAGTATTAATCCGAATGCTGCTATTGTCTTATTTTTAGTTGCATAATTGGCTTCTCTGCTTATCTGGTGGTATTTTTTAAATTGGTCTTGTTCAGCTTTATACATTTTATAATTATTATGAGAGTCAGCTTCTTCAAGTTCTTTCTTATTTATTGATGCATTAAGAGATACATCTAAATTATTCACAATTGGTTGAAAATGGTTCTCTTTTAGAAATGAAGAAAGTTTATTTTGTTCCTTTTCAACATCCTCAAAATAATGTCTTAAATTTTCAGTATTTTTATGAACATGATTGTCAAATTCTTGTTTTATTTCACCTTCAGTTATACTTCCTGGTGATTTAGAGCAAGGTTCTTCAATAAGACCTTCTCTTTTAGCTACTAATCTGATGTCATGCTTTTTCTCAACTTTTTCAACTGAGAAATCATTCCATTTAAATTTTTTATCTATTTTTTTCATACTTTCCTCCTGTTTTGTTCATGGTTAATATTTAATAAATTTAAATTTAATTTCTTGTCCACATTTAAAAAATTTTTTGGACAAAATTTATTTCTCCTTATGTTTTGTTGTTCACCAACATAGAGAGTACATATCTTTAAGTATTGTGATGATTTACTTAAATATCTAAAATTTGGATT